>NZ_JAUSVX010000004.1:0-300000 GCF_030814995.1 Labrys wisconsinensis
AATATCCATCGCCCATCTCTCGCGAATCAATCGTGCGAGAGAGAATCACCTTAGGTAGGCCTCGAATACCTAAATGTGTGAACACAACAGCCACGAAGTGGGGAAGGTGGCCCGACGAAGTCGGGTCGGATGGGGTGTGGCGGGCAGGTCCGGGACGGTGTTCGGCTGGCACCGACGGTTGTGCGAGGACTTGCAAACGCCGAGCCCTGCGCGCCACACCCCATCCGTCGCCACTTCGTGGCGCCACCTTCCCCACCTCCGGTGGAGAAGGCTTTTGCGCCCCATTTTGCCACAACCGAGTCGCCGATTCCTCGTCCTCGCTCTCCCAGGCCCCCCTTCACGCCGCCCCGTAGCCGACGATGCCCTTGATCTCCAGGAAGTCGTGGATGCCGAAATCGGCATATTCGCGCCCATTCCCGGACTGCTTGTAGCCGCCGAACGGAGCCTGCGTGTCCCAGTCGGGATAGCTGAGATAGACCGAGCCGGCCCGCATCCGCGCCGCGACCCGGCGGGCATGGGCCTTGTCCTCCGACTGGACATAGGCCGCCAGCCCGTAGACCGTGTCGTTGGCGATCTGGACCGCCTGGTCCTCGCTCTCGTAGGACAGCACCGAGAGCACCGGCCCGAAGATTTCCTCGCGGGCGATGGTCATGCCCGGCGTGACATGGCCGAACACCGTCGGGCGGACGTAATAGCCGCGGTTGAGCCCGTCCGGCCGGCCCGGACCGCCGGTGACCAGCGTGGCGCCCTCGGCGATGCCGCTTTCGATCAGGCGCTGGATCTTGTCGTACTGGAGCTGGCTGACCACCGGGCCGAGCACCGTGTCGGCGGCCTTGGGGTCGCCGACCTTGTGGGTCTCGGCCGCGGCCTTGGCGATGGCGAGGGCCTCGTCGTGGCGCCCGGCCGGCACCAGCATGCGGGTGGGGGCGTCGCAGGACTGGCCGCTGTTGCCGAAGCAACCTTCCACGCCCTTGGTCACGGCGGCGGCGAAGTCGGCGTCGGGCAGGATGATGTTGGCGGACTTGCCGCCGAGCTCCTGGGCCACGCGCTTCACCGTGTCGGCGGCGGTCTTGGCGACGATGATGCCGGCGCGGGTCGAGCCGGTGAACGACATCATGTCGATGCCGGGATGGCCGGCCATCACCTGGCCGACATCCGGGCCGGTGCCGTTGATGAGGTTGAACACGCCCTTGGGCACGCCGGCCGCGTGCATCACCTCGGCGAAGACGATGCCGCTGATCGGCGCGATTTCGCTCGGCTTCAGCACCATGGTGCAGCCGGCGGCCAGCGCCGGGGCGACCTTGCAGACGATCTGGTTGAGCGGCCAGTTCCAGGGGGTGATCAGCCCGCAGACGCCGATCGGCTCCTTGACCACGCGGGTCGTGCCGCGCTGGTGCTCGAACTCGAAGGCCTCCAGCGCCGCGATGGTCGCCTCCATATGGCCGCGGCCGGCCCAGGCCTGCGCCTCGCGGGCGAAGCCGAGCGGCGCGCCCATCTCCTGCGACACGGCGGCGGCGATGTCCTCGAAGCGCTCGTTATAGGCCTCCAGCACCCGCCGCAGCAGGGCGAGGCGCTCGGCCTTCGTCGTCACGGAGAAGGCGGGAAAGGCCGCCTGCGCCGCGGCCACCGCCCGGTCGACATCCGCCCTGGAGCCGATCGAGATCGCGGTGAAGGCCTCCTCGGTCGAGGGATCGATGACGTCGAGCCGCGCGGGCACGACCGGGTCGACCCAGGCGCCGTCGATGTAGAAGCGGAGATGGTTGGACATGGATTCCGGATCCGTTGCTCGGTGGTGAAGATGGGTTCAGGCCGCGCGCAATGTACGCGCCGCGCCCGGCCGGACGCTAAGAAAAAGCGTGTCGCCGACCGCGAAGCCGGCGGAGGCGGCGCGCCGCGGCGTGTCGATGGTGAGCTCGGTCCCGTCGGCGAGCCGGGCGTGGAGGCGCAGGGAACGGCCATGGAACACGGTGCCGACGAGGCGCGCGGCAGCCGTATCGGGCGCCTCGGCCTCGATCAGCACGTCCTCCGGGCGGATGCCGACGGCGAGCGGCTCGCCCGGCCCCGGACCCTCGCCCTGCGCTTCCAGCATGAGCGGGCCGGCGGCGACGAGGAGGCCGTCGCCGCGGCGCTCGACCACCCGGCCCTCCAGCACGTTCATGGTGCCGATGAAGCCGGCGACGAAGCGGGTGGCGGGCGCATCGTAGAGCTCGGCCGGGCCGGCGATCTGCTCGATGCGGCCGCGGTTCATCACCGCGATGCGGTCGGAGATGGACAAGGCCTCGGTCTGGTCGTGCGTCACCATGACGAAGGTGGTGCCGAGCTCGGCCTGCAGGCGCTTGAGCTCAACCTGCATCTGCTCGCGCAGATGCGCGTCGAGCGCCGAGAGCGGCTCGTCGAGCAGCAGCACCCGGGGCTCGCACACGATCGCCCGGGCGAGGGCGACGCGCTGGCGCTGGCCGCCGGAGAGGGCGGCGACCCGCGCGCCGATCTTGTCGGCGAGGCCGACCAGCTCCAGCGCCGCCGCGATCCGGCGCCGCATGTCGGCGGCGGGGAGCCGTCGCAGCGTCAGGCCGAAGCCGACATTCTCGGCGACGTCCATGTGCGGGAACAGGGCATAGTCCTGGAACACGGTGTTGACCGGCCGGTCATAGGGCCGCAGCGCCGTGACGTCGCGGCCGTCGAGCAGGACCCGGCCCCCGGTCGGCTGCTCGAAGCCGGCGATGACCCTGAGCGTGGTGGTCTTGCCGCAGCCGGAGGGGCCGAGCAGGCTGAGGAACTCGCCCGTGGCAATGGTGAGGTCGACCTCGTCGAGGCCGACCACGCCGCCGGGAAAGCGCTTGGAGACGGCTTCCAGCCGCAGGACCGGATCAGCCGCCACCGCGCACCTCGGAGGGCTTGACCGTGTTGACCCACAGCACCGTGCAGGGCTCGCGGCCGGGATTGCGGAACGTGTGGGAGAGCGTGCTCTTGAAGGCGAAGCTGTCGCCGGCCTTGAGGAGGTAGACGACGCCGTCGATGGTCAGCTCCAGCTCGCCGGCCTCGACGATGCCGAACTCGTGCCCGGCATGGGCATAGGCCGCCGCGGCTCCGCAGCCCGGCTCCACCCGGACCATCAGCCCGGTCAGGGCCGCGCCCGGCGGCGACAAGAGGTCCTTGCGGATGCCCTCGGACCAGACCGGCACCTGCCGGCGGCCATTGGCGCGCACGCTGTAGAGGTCGCCTGCCTCCTCGCCACCCTCGGAGATGAGGCTGTGCGGCTCGACGTCGAGCGCGGCGGCGAGCGGCCAGAGCACCCGCACGCGCAGCGAGGTCAGGCCGCGCTCGATCTGGCTGAGCGCGCCGACCGAGATGCCGGCGCGCTGGGCGAGCTCGGTGAGGCCGAGATGGCGCTCCAGCCGCAGCGCCCGGATGCGCCGCCCGACGCGGATGTCGGCCGCCGCATGGTCGGAAGCGTCGCCTTCGTCGATCTGTTCGACCGTCACGCAAGGCCTCCCGAAGGTGACAAACGCCGGCAGGCGCCAGACGTATATGGCGCAACACCGGCCGCTCCCCTCCCCCTTGCGGGGAGGGGTGAGGGGTGGGGGTCGTGCAGAATGAGGTCGATCGGCACGCAAAGGGCGCCTCTCGATATGCGTCGTGCTCGATCCTGATGGACCCCCACCCCGTACCCCTCCCCGTCGATCTCGGGTGTTCCCGAGATCGACCGCTGAAGAGGCAAGTCGGAAACATCCGACTTGCTCGGGGGAGGGGATTGGCTGGCGTCGCGCATCAGGCGGTTCGTGCAAAGTCCCCCCATCACCCCCCCGCCTTCACCTTCTCGAACATCTTGGCGAGGTCCTCGTTCTGCTTCATCGGGCCGGTGAACACGGTCGACTTCAGCATCACCTCCGGGTCGGCAGGCAGCTGCAGCCGGTCGAGGTCGGCCTTCGGCACCTCGGCGAAGGCCGCGCTGGAGGCGCTGCCATAGCCGTATTGCTCGATCAGCTGCTTGCCCGATTCGGCCTCCAGGCGGCTGTTGATGAAGTCATAGGCGAGGTCGACGTGCTGGGCATCCTTCAAGAGCACCATGCCGCAGGCCCAGGTCAGCATGCCCTCCTTCGGCTTCATGAACTCCACCGGGACGCCCTGCTTCTTCAGCGTGGTGGCCGAGGCGTTCCAGGTCATGGCCGCGACCAGTTCGCCGCTCGCCAGCGACTGCTCCACCGAGGTCATGTCGGTGGTGTAGCTGCGCAGGAGCGGGCGCTGCTCGCGCAGCTTGTCCGCCACCTTGTCGAGCTCGGCCGGCGTCAGGTCGAACGGATTCACCCCCGCGAGCAACGCGGCGACGATCGGCGTGTCGTGCACGGCGTCGATGGTGGCCATGCGGCCGGCATAGCGCTTGTCCCACAAGAGGGTCCAGCTCTGCTCGGGGTCCTTCACCAGGTCGGTGCGGTAGAGGATCGAGGTGTTGCCCCAGTCCCAGGGCACCATCCATACCTTGCCGTCACCCGCCTGCAGGTCGGGCAGGGCCTTGAACACCGGGAAGATGGTGTCCCAGTTCTTCAGGCGCCCGGTGTCGATCGGCTGGATCAGCCCGGCTTTGCGCCAGATCGCCACCTTGTCGTAGCAGGGATGGGCGATGTCGGGGTGAAAGCCTGCCTTGACCTTGGTGTAGGCGTCGTCGTCGTCGCCGAACATCGCGGTCTCCAGCCCGTCGGGATGGGCGGCGAGGAAGCTCTTGTTGAAGTCCGGCAGCTCGTAGCCCGACCAGGTGAAATAGGCGAGCTTGTCGCCGGCCGCGGCCGTGCCGGCGAGGGCGGCGCCGATAGCAAGAGCGGCGGTGAGGCCGCCGATGAGCCTCCTGGCGAGGCGGAATGCGTTTGCGCGGGCAGGCATGGGGGTCCCTCTCTGGTTGTTCAGGCTTGCAGCGCCGCCCCGGCCGCGGCGGCCGGGACGGGACCGGCGCCGCGCAGGCCGCGGCGGCGGATCAGCTCGGCGCCGGTGGCGACGGCGACCGAAACGGCGAGGATGAGGGTGCCGAGCGCCATCACGCCGGGCAGGGCCTTGGGAAAGCGCAGCTGGCTCCAGATGAACACCGGCAGCGTCGCGTCGGTGCCGGCGAGGAAGAAGGCGACGATGAACTCGTCGAACGAGGTGAGGAAGGCGAGCAGGAAGGCCGAGGCCACCGCCGGCGCGGCGAGCGGCAGCAGCACGCGCCGGAACACCGTCGCCTCATGCGCGCCGAGATCCATCGCCGCCTCGCCGAGGCTCCTGGGCAGGGCTTTGAGCCGGCTGCGCATGATGACCACCGTGGTCGGCAGCGCCACCAGCGTGTGGCCGAGCACGATGGCGGCGCGTGATGGCCCGAGCCCGGCGAGGTTGGCCAGGATCAGCAGGGCGATGCCGACGATGACGCCGGGGATCAGGATCGGCAGGCGCGCCAGCGCCGAGACCAGCCGCGCCGTCCGCCCGCCGCCGACCACGTCCATATAGGCGACGGTGACGCCGGTCAGCGTCGCCAGCGCCGCCGCGCAGAGGCCGACGACGAGGCTGGTGAAGAGCGCGCGGTGCAGCTCCTCGTTGGCGAAGAGGCCGGCGTACCAGGCGAGGGTGAAGCCCTTCAGGGGGAAGGCGGCCTGGATCGAATCGTTGAACGAGAACAGCGGGATCAGCACGATCGGCAGGTAGAGAAAGACGAGGTAGGCCCCGACATAGGCGGCGAGCCAGCGCCCGCCCGGGGCGGCGTCGGGCGCGCTCATGTCCGGCTCCCCCAGCGCCGGTCGCCGGCCCGGGCGGCCAGCACCACGGCGAGGATGACCAGCATGACCAGGACGGAAAGGGCGGCGCCGAACGGCCAGTCGTCGGCCTTGCCGAACTGGGCCTGGATGATCGAGCCGATCATGGTGCTGGCCGGCCCGCCGACCAGCGCCGGCGTGACATAGTCGCCGACCGTCGGCACGAACACCACCAGCGCCGCCGAGAGCACGCCGGGCATGGAAAGCGGCAGCACCACGCGGCGGAAGGTGGTGAAGGGCCGGGCGCCGAGGTCGCCGGCCGCCTCGAGCAGCGAGCGCGGGATGGTGTCGAGCGCCACGTAGATCGGCAGGATGGCGAAGGCGGCATAGGCATGCGCCAGCGTCACCACCACCGCGGCCGGGGTGTTGAGGAAGGCGAGAATCGGCTCGGCGGTCAGCCCGCTGGTCAGCAGCGCCGAGTTGAGCACGCCGTTGAAGGCGAGCACGATCTTCCAGGCGAACACCCGCAGGAGATAGCTGGTCCAGAACGGCAGCGTCACCAGGAACAGGATGAGGCCGCGGCGGCGCCCGGCATGGAAGGCGATGTAATAGCTGACGGGATAGGCAGTCGCGACCGTCGCGAGCGTCACCAGGCCGGCGATGGCCAGCGAGCGCAGCAGCACCGCGCCATAGAGCGGGTCGCCGAGCGCGGCGGCGAAATTGTCGAGGGTGAAGCCGGCGCCGGCGAGCGTGCCGTCGTTGCGGCGAAAGCCCAGCGCCAGCACGGCCCCGAGCGCGAACAGCACCAGCACCAGGCTCGCCAGCGCTCCCGGCAGCATCATCGCCGCGCCGAACAGCCGGCGCCGGTGCTCGGAGGTCGCGTTCGGGGAGGGAAGGGCCGCTGCGGTCATGCTGCGCCACCGGCGTGAATTGTGGCAATAATTTTTCACAAATATGAAAAAGTCAATCCGTCGACTGCGGCGACCTTCCGGTGCTCGGCGCTCGAAGGTGTCGAGTCGCCGATGCCAGGCGCCGGCCATGGCGTGGCCTGAAATGCGTGCGGGTGATTTCAGGGCCGTGAAACGCCGGGGCGGACAAGGTCCGCGTCACGCTCCGGGCCGGTCAGGGCGTTCGGGGGTGAGCATGACGTCCTGAACCCCGCCCTTCTCCCGGCCGGGACGGTGCGCGTTGCCCGGCATGGCTGCTCGCGCATGGACCTCGCCGTGGGGCGGCGGTCGGCGGATCAGGACCCGGAGGAGGGCGGCCGGGATTTGCGCAGGAGCAGGTTGCGCACCGTCGTCGCATGCCAGGCGCCGTGGCGGCGCGTCTGCACCCCGTCGGCGTTGAGCGCGGCGGCGATGCCGTCATAGCTGGTGACGCCGGTGGCCCGGATGCGCTCGATCGTCGGCAGCAGGGCGTCGGCGAAGGCGTCGGCATTGGCCTGCACGGCCGCCCGCCCCAGCACCGCGGCGGTCTCGACCAGCGCCGGATTGCCCAGGGGCTTGCCCTCGGCCTTGCGCGCGGCGAGCGCGATCCGGGTGCGCTCGGAGATGAGCGAGCGTTCCTTGTGCGACAGCCGCTCGTAGAGATGCAGCATGAAGGGGTGCACGTCCGGCCCGCCCTCGGCCACGACGACGGCGATCTGCCGGGCCATCAGGCCGGCGATGAAGGCGACGTCGTTGGACAGGCGATCGAGCCGCGCCACCACCAGCGGGCAGCGCGCCCGCAGGGCCGCGGCCACCGCCGCCGCCAGCAGCGGGCGGTCGCCGAGCGCCTCCGGGACCTTGCCGACCTCCACCTCGATATGTTCGCCGAGGATGGCGAGGCCTTCCCGAGCGGCGAAGCGCCGGATGGCTTGACGCTGCGGCTCGAGGCCATAGCTCGCTTGGCCATGACGTAGCGTCTGGATCCTGATATAGGCGACGGCGGCCCGCATCGTCCCGCACTCTGTCGACAGTCAAAAGTATAATTAACCCTATTTGTTTTGCAAGTTATTACCGACGTCCATCGACTCCGGTGAAACGTGGATTCTTTTGCAATCGATCCGGCAGTGTGAGGGGCTGAGTTCTGCAAGAATGCAGGTAATAGCCCACCCGTCCGCAATCGGCACGCAATCGCCGGTTCGGGCAAGCCACGCCGAGGGCGCGGGATCCGGCCAATTGTTCGAATCTGCGGCCGTTCGGGGCAGCAGGGAGGGGAAATATGGTCGCGCCGTGGCGAATCAGCCCGTGCCGGCATCGATCTCGGTGGATTGACAGCAAGTTGACAGGAAGCACCCGGCGCGGCCGAAGGCCGTCGCATCGCACGGCCGCAATGCCGGATGCGCGATGCGACAGGTGCGATACGAGGACCGGGCGCTGCTGCGGCGCATCGGCGACATTGACTGCTGCCAGTGCCGCGATTTGACTGGATCGCCGGCCGGCTGAGCTGCCACCCCTTACGCGACGGGGACGGCGCTCAGCCCTCCACCTTCAGCCCCCTCAGAAACCCGAAGTCGCACCCCTCGTCCGCCTGCAAAATCTGCTCCTCGTACAGCCGCTGATACCCCCGTGTCGGCTTGCGCGCACGGGGCGGCAGGCCCTCGCGCCGCGCGGCGAGCTCCTCATCGTCGACCAGCAGTTCCAGCCGCCGCTCCGCCACGCTGAGGCGGATGCGGTCGCCGTCGCGCACCAGGGCGAGCGGGCCGCCGGAGGCGGCGTCGGGGGCGACGTGCAGCACGATGGTGCCGTAGGCGGTGCCGCTCATGCGCGCATCGGAGATGCGCACCATGTCCTTGACGCCGGCGCGGGCGAGCTTGGCGGGGATCGGGAGGTAGCCGGCCTCGGGCATGGCGGCCTCGCTGGTCGGCCCGGCATTCTGCAGCACCAGGAAATCCTCGGGCGTCACGTCGAGGGCGGGGTCGTCGATGCGGGCGGCGAGGTCGGCGAGCGAGGTGAACACCACGGCGCGGCCCTCGCGCTCGAACAAGGCGGGGTCGGCGGCGGCGCGCTTCAGGATGGCGCCGCGCGGGGCGAGGTTGCCGAACAGGGCGACGAGCCCGCCGGTCGGCCGGACCGGCGCGACGGCTGCGTGCACCACGGCGCGGTCCACCCAGGCGGGCGCGGCGTCGATACGCTCGCCGAGGGTCTCGCCGGTCACGGTCAGGCAGTCGAGATGCAGCAGCGGGCGCAATTCGCGCAGCACGGCGGGGATGCCGCCGGCGGCGTAGAGGTCCTCCATATAGGCGCTGCCGGTGGGCTTGAGGTCGACCAGCACCGGCGTGGTCTCGCTCATGGCGTTCATCGCGTCGAGGTCGAGGCGGTGGCCGAGCCGGCCGGCGATGGCGGCGAGATGCACCACGGCATTGGTCGAGCCGCCGAGCGCCAGCAGCACGCGCACCGCGTTCTCGAAGGCCTTGGCCGTCATGATCCGGCTCGGGCGCCGGTCCGAGCCGATCAGCGACACGGCGATGCGGCCCGTCTCCTCCGCCATGCGCAGCCGGTCGGCGTCGACGGCGGGGATGGCGGCGGCGCCGGCCGGCATCATGCCGAGCGCCTCGGCGAGGCTCGCCATGGTGCTGGCCGTGCCCATCACGGCGCAGGTGCCTGATGTCGAGGCGAGGCGCTGCTCCACCGCGTCGATCTGTTCGTCGTCCACCTCGCCGGCGCGGTAGCGCGCCCAGAAGCGCCGGCAGTCCGTGCAGGCGCCGAGCCGCTCGCCGCGGTGGCGGCTGGTCGACATCGGCCCGGCGACGAGCTGGATCGCCGGCAGGTCGGCCGAGGCCGCGCCCATCAGCTGGGCCGGCACGGTCTTGTCGCAGCCGCCGAGCAGCACCACCGCGTCCATCGGCTGGGCGCGGACCATCTCCTCCACATCCATGGCCATCAGGTTGCGGAACTTCAGGCTGGTCGGCTCGAGGAAGACCTCGCCGAGCGAGATGGTGGGGAACTCCACCGGCAGGGCGCCGGCGGCGAGCACGCCGCGCTTCACCGCCTCGATCAGCTCGGGGAAATGGCGGTGGCAATTGTTGAAGCCGCTGGCGGAATGGCAGATGCCGACGATCGGCCGCTCCAGCATCTGCCTGGAATAGCCCATGGAGCTGGCGAAGGAGCGGCGGAGATAGAGGCTGAAGCCGCGGTCGCCGTAATTGGTGAGGCCGCGCCTGAGGCCGTGCGGCTTGTCGTCCTGGCTCATCGCCCGCTCCTTCTCACGCTACGCCAGGCGCAGCTTGACATATTTCGGCTCGAGATAGTCGAGGATGCCGAGCCGGCCGCCTTCGCGCCCCATGCCGCTCGCCTTGATGCCGCCGAACGGGATTTCCGCCGCGGCCAGCAGCATGTCGTTGACGCCGACCATGCCGACCTCCAGCGCCTCGGCGGCGCGGGTGGCGGTCTCCAGCGAGCGGGAGAAGACGTAGCCGGCAAGGCCATAGGGCAGGGCATTGGCGCGCGCCACCACCTCGTCGAAGCCGGCGAAGGGCAGGATCGGCGCCACCGGTCCGAACGGCTCCTCCTGCAGCACCGCGGCGCCCTCGGGCACGCGGCCGAGCACGGTCGGCGCATAGAAGAAGCCGCGGTTGAAGCCGGGCGGCGGGCCGCCGCCGGCGAGGAGCTCGGCGCCGCGGCCGAGCGCATCCTCCACCAGCCGGGCCACGCGCTCGCGCCCGCGGGCATTGACCATCGGGCCGACCTCCACGCCCGCGTCGCGGCCGTGGCCGACGCGCAGGGCCGCCGCGGTCCCGGCCATGGCCCGGGCGAAGGGCTCGTACAGGCTCTCGTGCACGTAGAAGCGGCTCGGCGCGATGCAGACCTGGCCGGCATTGCGGAATTTCGCGCGGGCGCAGGCGATGCCGGCCGCCACCGGGTCGGCATCGGCGAAGACCAGCACCGGCGCATGGCCGCCGAGCTCCATGGTCATCTTCTTCATGCCGTCGGCGCACAGCCGCATCAGCGCCTGGCCGACGGCGAGCGAGCCGGTGAGCGACACCTTGCGGATGACGGGCGAGGCGATGAGGTGGCGCGCGATGTCGGGCGGCGCGCCGGTCACCACGTTGAGCACGCCGGGCGGCAGGCCCGCGGCCCGCGCCGCCTCGGCGATGACGTAGAGGCTGGAAGGCGTCTCCTCCGAAGGCTTGACCACGATCGGGCAGCCGGCGGCGAGCGCCGCGGCAATCTTGCGCGCCGGCAGCAGGGCGGGGAAGTTCCAGGCGGTGAAGGCGGCGACCGGGCCGACGGGATCATAGCGCACCTGCAGGCGCACCTGCGGCTCGCGCCCGTCGAGGCTGTGGCCGAAGATGCGCCGGGCCTCGTCGGCATACCAGTCGAACTGGTCGACCGCGGCGGCGAGCTCGCCGCGGGCCTCGGCCAGCGGCTTGCCGGTCTCGCGCGACATCATGCCGGCCGCCTCCTCGGCGCGGGCGCGCAGCTCGGCCGCGATGCGGCGCAGCACGGCCGAGCGCTCCCAGCCGGAGACGGCGCGCCAGCGCGGCGCCGCCGCGGCCAGCGCCGCGAGCGCGTCGTCGAGATCGGCCGGCCCGGCCCGGGGGATGGTGCCGATCACCTCCTCGTCCGCGGGGTCGATCACCGCCAGCGTGGCGCCGTCGCGCGCCGGGCGCCAGGCGCCGTCGATGAACAGTCCGAAGCGTTCGTACATGGCGCAGCCCTTCACAGTGTCTGATCGGCGTAGAGGCGCTCGACCTCGGCGCACCAGGGGCCGACGTTCCAGCGGCCATAGGCGCCCATGCCGCCGAGCGGGTCGTCGCCCCAATAGACCGGCACGTGGACGACGGAGAGGCCGTCATGGGCGTAGGCCTCGCGCAGCGCCGCCTCGAAGGCCTCGGGCGTCCAGCCGCCGAACACCGCCTTGACGCCGCGCACCGCGGCGGCGAGCGCGACATAGTCGACCGCGACGTCGTCGCCGGTGGCGAAGTCCGGCCCGTACTGGGCGTGCTGCAGCGAGGAGATGGCGCCCATGCGCCGGTTGTCGAAGACGACCAGCATGCCGCGCACGCCGTGCAGCACGGCGTCGACCAGGATCTGCGGGTTCATCATGAAGGAGCCGTCGCCGGAGAAGGCGATCATGTAGGCGGGCCGGTCCGCCGCGGCGGCGGCGAGCAGCGCGCTGGCGGCGAAGCCCATGTAGGAGGCGCCGGCCTCGGTGATGGTCCGGCCGGGCCGGTCGTCCTCGACGATCTGGAAGCCGTTGGCCTGCACGTCGCCGGCGTCGAAGATCTTGATGGCGCCGCGGGCATCGGCGAAGCGGGCGAGGGCCGCCACGGCGCTCGGCTGGGTCAGCACCGGGCGGCCCCAGGCCGCGTCGGGCAGGGTGACGGCGCCGCAGCGCTCGGCCTTGAAGGCCCGCCAGGCCGCCTTGCGCTCGGCGCACGCCTCCCGCCAGGCGGCGGTGCGCGCCGCGTCGGCCGGGCGCGCCGGGCCGAGCTCCGCCAGCCAGCGCTCGATCACCGCGCCGATGTCGCCCGGCAGCATCAGGGTGTGGTTGTAGTGCGCCGCGGCGGCGAGGTCGCCGTTGATGTTGATGACCGCCTCGGCCCTGGGATAGCCGGTGCCCGAGCAGTCCGCCTGGCACACCGCGCGGGTGCCGATGGCGATGAGGAGGCTCGCCTCCTCCATGGCGTGGTTGCCGCTGATCGAGCCCTTGCTGCCGCCGACATGCATGTTGAGGGGGTGGGCGTCCGGCAGCACGCCGGTCGACTTGGGCGACAGCACCACCGCGGCGCCGAGCCGCTCGGCCAGGCGGCGGACGGCGTCGGGCGCGGACGATGCCCCGCCGCCGGCCTTGATGACGATGCGGCCGTGGCCGAGCGCCAGGGCGCTGGCGGCGCGATAGGGCGCGGCCTCGCTCGGCGCCGTCGCCGGCGGGGCGAGGCGCTCGGGCAGGGCGTCGAGGCGCAGCCCTTCGATGCGGCGCGGCTGCACGTTGATCGGCAGGCAGAGATAGAACGGACCGGCGACATGCGGGCGGTGCACGGCGTCGTTGCCGCGCCGCATCGCCTCCCGCAGCGCCTCCGGCGTGTGCAGGGTGAAGGACGGGCCCATGACGTCGGTGAGCCGGCCGAACTGGCCCTGGCGGGTGCCCGGCACCTGCTGCATGTTGGGGCCCTCGCCATGGGTCGTCTCGTCGCCGTAGAGGTGGTAGACGCCGATGCCGTTGGAGGCGGCGGCGAGCGAGCCGGCGAAGGCCTGGAGCGCCCCGGGGCCGATCGAGGTCACCACCGCCGGCGTCTCGCCGTAGATCCAGCGCAGCGCCGTGGCGGCATGGGCCATCGCCACCTCGTTGCGGCATTGCAGGAAGCGCAGCGCCCCCTCGCCGGCATAGATGCGCAGCACCTCGCCGACATCGGTGTTGCCGTGGCCGAGGATGCCGAACACCTTGGTCACGCCCTGGCGCATCAGCCCGAGCACGACGCCCTCGGAGACGCTGACGTCGACGCGCCCGGGCACCGTGCCGGCGGCGAGGGCCGCGGACAGTCCGCCGGCGGCGGCGATGGCGCGTGCCCGGGCGCGCACCTCCTCCTCTCGAGCCTGCATGCGCATCTCTCCCTGTCGTCTCTTGTGGTGGTGCTGGCTCGTGGGCCGCCCAGGGGGCTAGTCGGCGCCGACGATCGCTCCCGCGGCCTTGTCGTCCTCGAAGCCGAGCCGCCGCGACAGCGCCGCGGCCTCGTCGCGCACCAGCACTTCCCAGTCCTTCATGCGGTCGTCGGTGACGCGCGGGCTCGGGCCGGAGACGCCGATCGCGCCGGCCACCGTGCCGTCGTGACGGAAGACCGGCGCGGCGATGCAGCGCACGCCGATGCTGAACTCCTCGTCGTCATAGGCGACGCGGTTGCGCCGCACCTGGGCGAGATGGCCCTCCAGCGCCGCGCGGTCGCGGATGGTGCGCCGGGTGAACGGCTCGAAGGCGAGCGCGGCCAGGATCGCCTCGCGGATGCGCAGCGGCTGGAAGGCGAGCAGCGACTTGCCGAGCGCGGTGCAGTAGAGCGGCGCCAGCGTGCCGATCGGCGCATCGACGATCACGCCGCGGTCCGGCGCGGCCTGGTCGACATAGAAGGCGCGGCCGTCCGCCAGGATCGCCATGTGCGAGCACTCGCCGGTGCGCTCGGCCAGGCGCTCGAGCGTCGGGCGGGCGCTGGAGCGCAGGTCGATCCGGCGGAGCGCCTTGTGGCCGAGGATGCCGAGGGTGATGCCCAGCGTGTAGCGCTGGGTCACCGGGTCCTGCGCGACGAAGCCGGACTGCTCCAGCGTGCGGAGCATGCGCGACACCGAGCTCTTGTCCATCTCCACCTGGCGCGCGAGCTCGGAGACGCCGACGGCGCCCGGTTCGCGCCCCAGCGTCTCCAGGAGCCGGATTGCCTTGCTGACGGATCTGATTTCCACGCCTGAGCCCGCTCGACCGAGTGAATGGGCGGAGTATGGAGCGTCGATGCGCTTTGGTCAACAGTGTTGCGCTTTACGCCGCCCGCGAAACGCAGTTCTGCGCCGGTGCGGCTCTATCCCGGCGCCCATGGGGCTTCTCCGGCCATGACGGCGGAAGGCGCGGCAAGCGGATCCGCGGGTGCCTGCTCGACATAGCGGCGTCAGTGCGGATGCCATGTCTCACATTGAACATCAGTGTTGACGTATTAGATCCCATATGCCTAGATCTCAGCCGTCACGGCGCAACGGCCTCGCAAAAAATGCCGAGCCGGCCGGAGGCGACGAGCGGCGCCCGCACGATGGAGCCCGAAGAGGGAGGAAGACATGTCGATCACGCTGACGCGGCGCATGCTGCTTGGTGCCGTGGGTGCAACGGCGCTCGGTTTCGGGGCCATGATTTCCGCAACGTCGTTTGCCGTTGCGCAATCGAAGGCCATCGGCGTCTCGATTCCGACCCTCGACAACCCGTTCTGGGTCAATGCCGTCGCCTTCGCCAAGCATGCGGCGGAGGATCTGGGCATCAAGCTCGTCGTCGTCGGTGCGGAAAGCCGCGAGGACAAGCAGCTCGCCGACGTGCAGTCGCTGATCGCCGGCGGCGCCAATGCGCTGGTGGTCACGCCCCAGTCCACGGCGAGCGCGCCGGGCCTGATCATGCTGGCCAAGCGCGCCGGCCTGCCGATCGTCATCGTCGACCGCTATCCCGGCTTCCCGGCCGAGAACGAGCAGGCACCCTATGTCGCCTTCATCGGTCCCAACGACGTCTCGGCCGGGCGCGACATCGCGCAATATCTCATCGCCCAGGGCGCCAAGAGGATCGTCGGCCTCGGCGGCCTGCCGGGCTCGTCCGTCGCCGAGGGGCGCCAGCAGGGGCTGAACGAGGCGGTCAAGGCGGCGGGCGGCGTGGAGCTGGTGCAATATGTCGGCGCCGGCGAGTCCGAGGACGCCGGCTACCAGGCGATGCAGAACCTGCTCGCCGCGCACGCCTCCGGCCAGATCGATGGCGTGTGGTGCTACAACGACGCGCTCTGCCTCGGCGCCTTCCGCGCCATCCGCCAGGCCGGACGCGACAAGGAGATCAAGCTCGGCGGCATGGACCTCGTGCCCCAGGCGCTCGACCTGATCCAGCAGGGCACCAACTACGTCTTCTCCACCGGCGGCCACTGGCTGCAGCTCGGCTTCGGCGTGATGATCGCCTATGACGCCTTGAACGGCCACAAGCCGCTGAAGACCGACATCCGGCTCGACCTGCTCGGCGTCAACGGCAAGAACTTCGCCGATTTCAAGAAGCAGTTCATCGACAACCCGCCGCCCTATGAGGTCAAGGACTACACGCTGACCGACAACCCCAAGGCGACGGCGCAGACCTTCCCGCTCCAGACCAAATGAGCGCGGCCCGGCGGGCGGCGGCCCCGCCCGCCTGCCGCCGGTGCCCCTGTTTCGTGGACGGATCCGTCATGCTTTCCCAATCGGCAGGTGAGTTCCTGTCGCGATACATCGCCTATGTCGCGCTGGTCGTGGTCGTCGCCGTGTTCGGCGTCCTGGCGCCCGACCGCTTCCTGACCACGGGCAATCTCGGCATCGTGCTGCAGAACTGCGCGGTGCTGTGCGTCGTCGCCATCGGCATCACCTTCATCATCATCGGCGGCAGCATCGACCTCAGCGTCGGCTCGGTGATGGCGCTTTCCGGCGCCGTCGCCGCCAGCTGTATCGGCTCGCTCGGCGCCTGGGCCTTCCTGGTCGCCCCGCTGGTCGGCGCCGGGCTCGGGGCGGTCAATGGCGCCGTGTTCGTCTTCGGCCGCATCCCCTCCTTCGTCGTCACGCTCGGCATGCTGTCGGTCGCCCGCGGCTCGACCGTCATCTTCACCGGCGGCATGCCGGTGCCGATCCCCCTAACCAGCGACTTCTACGTCTACGGCACTCCGCCGATGCCCTTCGCCATCGCCGTCGGCGTCGCGGTGGTGATGGGCGCGCTGCTTCGATTCACCACCTTCGGGCGCTATACCTTCGCCATCGGGGGCGATGAGGAGAAGACGCGCGTGCTGGGCGTGCCCGTCGACGGCGTGAAGCTCGCCATGTTCGTCGTCTCCGGCATGCTGGCCGGCCTGGGCGGCGGCATCCTCACCTCCCAGCTCGGCTCGGGCAGCCCGACCGTCGGCACCGGCTTCGAGCTGATGGCCATCTCCGCCGTCGTCATCGGCGGCACGCCGCTCACCGGCGGCGCCGGCTCCGTCCTCGGCACGGTGGTCGGCAGCCTCGTCATCACCACGCTCGCCAACGGGCTGATCATCATGGGCGTCGCCACCAACGTCCAGACCGTGCTGACCGGCATCGTCCTGGTCGGCGCGGTGATGATTTCGATCCGCCGCGGCAAGCTGAAAATCATCAAGTAGCGGCCGTCCAGACGCGCCGCACGCATTGGCAAGGACAGGGTAGGAACGATGTCGAAGTCCGAGGAACGTCCCGTCCGCATCGGCCTCGTCGGGGCCGGCGCGATCATGCGCCTCAGCCACGGGCCGGTCATCACCCGCTCGCCCGATGCCGAGCTCGCCGCGGTGTTCGACCGCGACCTCGGGCGGGCTGAGGCCATCGCCGACGAATTCGGCGGCAGGGCCTTCGACGACCTCGAGGCCATGCTCGACAAGGGCGGCGTCGACGCCGTTGTCGTGGCGACGCCCAACCGCTTCCACGGCGAGGGCGTCATCGCCGCTGCGGCGCATGGCAAGCACGTGCTCTGCGAGAAGCCGCTCGCCCTCGACATCGCCGAGAGCCGCCGCATGGTCGAAGCCTGCGAGGCCGCCGGCGTCGTGCTGCAGGTCGGCTTCAACCAGCGCTTCTGGGGCCAGGTGCAGATCGCCAAGGCGCTGGTCGATGCCGGCTTCATCGGCAAGATCCACCAGATGCGCTCGATCTATTCGGAGAAGTCGACGGCCTATCCGGCGGCGACGCGCTACCGCTACGACCTCGCCCAGTCCGGCGGGGCCACCATCATCGACCTCACCATCCACCGCATCGACCTCGCCCGCCACCTCGTCGGCGATTTTGCCGGCGTCTTCGCCGAGCTCGCCCACAGCGAGATGGCCGAGGCAGTCGACGACAATGTCTGGCTGCTGACGCGCTTCGCCGGCGGCGCTCGCGGCTGCCTCTCGGGCAACCGCTACTCCCCCAATATCGGCGACGGCACCGACCTCTACGGCACCGAGGGCACCATCCATATCGCCAGCGAGACGCTCAACCCGTTCAACGCCGCGCCGCTCGCCGTCTACACCGAGAAGAGCGCCAGGGACCTGCCCGACGTGCTGCGCGAGGCCCACTATCCCGACGCCTGGTGGAAGGGCTTCGACGGCGGCTGGATCACGGTGAAGCCGCCGCGCCGCAGCCCCTACGAGGCGCAGCTGAAGAGCTTCTGCGACGCCATCCGCGCCGGCCGCCCGGCCGACATCACCGGCCTCGACGGCCTCAAGGCGCAGGAGGTGGTGCAGGCCGCCTATCTCTCGATGCGCTCGGGCGGCTGGGTCGACCTGCCGTTGGCTGCCGACGCGCCCTTCATCGTCCCGACCTACGCATGAGGCCCGCCATGATCGGATGCTTCCACAGCGTCGGCCTGCCGCAGCGCGGCATCCTCGAGGCGATCGACAGGGTGGCCGCCGCGGGCTATGCCGCCATCGAGCTCAATGCCGAGACCTTGCCCTGGGCGCCGGCCCACGTCACGCCCGACACCCCGGCGGACGAGCGCCGCGCCGTCGTCGAGGCCTGCCGCCGCCACGGCCTCGCCATCCCGGCCGTCGGCGCCCATGTCGGCATGGTCGCCGACGACGGGGCCGGGCGCGCCGCCGCCATCGCCTTCGTCGATGGCTGCACCGACCTTGCCGTCGATGTCGGGGCTCCGGTCGTGCACATCCTCTCCGGCCCGTCCGCGCCGGGGACGCCGCACGGGGAGGCCTGGCGCTGGTTCGCCGACGCGGTGGCGCGCACCACCGAGCATGCCGCCCGCCGCGGCGTCACGCTCGCGGTCGAGGCGATCGCCGGCCATCTCTTCCACGGCGTCGAGGACTATCACCGCCTCGCCCGCGACCTGCCCGGCGTGGCGTTCAAGGTCAACTTCGATCCGAGCCATCTGGAGGTCCAGGGCGAGGATCCCAGCCGGGTGGTCAACGAGCTCGCCGACCGTATCGTCCACGTCCATCTCAAGGACGGCAGGGGGCGCTATCCCGATTTCAGCTTCCCGCCGCTCGGCCAGGGCACCATCGACTTTGCCGGCCTGGTCGAAGGCCTCGCCCGGGCCGGCTATGCCGGGGCGCTCTCGGTCGAGTACGAGGCGCAGGTCTACGGCTTCCGGGAGAGCGAGGAGGCGATCCTGCGCCACGGCATCGCCATTCTCGACGAGCTGCGCACGGGAGGCGCACCATGACCGCCGCGGTCCTGGCGCCGGCGCCTACCGCTGCGGCGGCCGATGCCGCCTTTTTGAGGCTCGCCGGCGTCGGCAAGCGCTTCGGCGGCCTGCTCGCCCTCGACGGCATCGACCTGGAGATCCGGCGCGGCGAGGTGCTCGGCCTGCTCGGCGACAACGGCGCCGGCAAGACCACGCTGGTCAAGGTCATCGCCGGCGTGCACCAGCCGAGCGCCGGCACGATCGAGTGCTGCGGCGAGGTGGTGCGGATCGCCTCGCCCGACCGCGCCCACCAGCTCGGCATCGAGACCGTGTTCCAGGACCTGGCTCTGATTCCGAACCTGCCGGTGGCCGACAATTTCTTCATCGGCCGCGAGCGCACCTTCGACCTCGTGCCGCGGCTCATCCGCATCCTGCGCAACCGCGAGATGGAGCGCGACGCCGCCGAGACGCTGAAGCGGCTCGACATCCACATCCCCTCGCTGCGCGTCAACGTCGACAGCCTGTCCGGCGGCCAGCGCCAGGCGATCGCCATCGCCCGCGCCATCCGCTGGAAGGCGAGCCTCGTCATCCTCGACGAGCCGACGGCGGCGCTCAGCGTCCCCGAGCAGACCAAGGTGCTGGAGCTGACGCGCCAGCTCGCCGGCCAGGGCGTGGCAGTGGTCTACATCACCCACAACATGGACGACGTCCTGCGCGTCACCGACCGCATCGCCGTGCTCCACCGCGGCCGCAAGGCCGCCGAATTGCGCACGGCGGAGACGGACCGCAACGAAATCGTCCACCTCATCATGTCGGGCCGGCGCTGACGCGCACCCTCAGTCCAGTGGAACGAGACTGGTGATTTCGCGGCGGAAGGGCAGGGTGCCCTCAGGCGGCGGCTCGGCGTCGAGCTCCTCGGCATAGCGCCGGCCGGCATAGGTGGCGTGGGCGATGGTCGCCGGGGCGAGGGCGTCGCCGATGGTGGTGACGCTCTCGATGCCGGCCGCGGCCCAGTCGGGCCGTCGGGCCGCGAGGTCGAGCGCCAGCTGCTCCTCCGGCAGGCGCGCCGTCACCAGCACCACCGCGTCGGCCTCGAGGCGCTCCGGCCGGCCGGTGAACACGCAGGACGTGGCGAGGCCGCCGGCTTCGACCGCGTCGAGCGAGCGGAAGGCCTGGATGGCGATGTCCTTCTCCAGGAGGCGCGTCTGGATCAGGTGCTGCTCCATGGTGTTGCGCGTCCAGGTCGAGGCCTCCGAGGCCGGCGTGAGGTAGAGCGTCTCGTAGCCCTTCTCCGCCAGGAGCTCGGCCATGACGCCGCCCATGTAATAGTGGTCGTCGTCCCACACCGCGACGCGCCGCCCGGGCGGCAGGCGCCCGGCCATGATGTCGGAGGGCGAGAGCACCGCCGCGTCCGGCGCAATCGGGATCGGCCTCGTATGGCGGTGGCCGACGCCGTCGCGCCGCCAGGTGGCGCCGGTCGCGACCGCGACACGCGGGAAGCCGAAGCCGAGCACGTCCTCGGCGGTGAGGCGGCTGTCGAAGAAGACCTCGACATTGGGCAGCTGGTCGAGCTGCAGCTTGCGGTGGTCGACCACGCGGATCCAGGCGGAGAGGCCGGGCAGCCCTGCCTCCTGGCGCACCCGGCCGCCGAGCGCCGTGCCGGCCTCGGCCAGCGTCACGGCATAGCCGCGCTTGCCAAGCGCCTGCGCCGCCTCGAGCCCGGCCGGGCCGGCGCCGACGATCAGCACCGGCTTGTCGGTGGCCTTGGGGCGGATGCGCTCGGGGTGCCATCCCTTGCGCCATTCCTCGCCCATGGTCGGGTTCTGGGTGCAGCGGATCGGCGAGGAGGTGAAGTCGCCGGAGACGCAGATGTTGCAGCCGATGCATTCGCGGATGTCGTCGAGGCGGCCCTCCTCGACCTTGCGCGGCAGGAAGGGGTCGGCGATCGAGGGCCGGGCGGCGCCGATCAGGTCGACGATGCCTTTCCGCACCAGGGCGGCCATGCGGTCGGGCGAGGTGTAGCGGCCGACACCGACCACCGGCTTCGACGTGAGCTTCTTCACGCCTGATATGAACGGCTCCTGCGCGCCCTCCTCGGCGAAGCGCGAGGTGCGGCTGTCGTTCTCCCAGCCGGCCAGGGTGACGTCCCACAGGTCCGGCAGCTCGGCCATCAGGCCGATCATGTCCTCGACCTCCTCGCGGTAGAGGCCGCCCTCGCCCAGGAGTTCGTCGACGGAGATGCGCAGCGGCACGGCGCAGGTGTCGCCGACCGCCGCCTTGGTCTCCTCGGTGATTTCGCGCATCAGGCGGATGCGGTTCTCCAGGGAGCCGCCGTACTCGTCGGTGCGGTCGTTGAAGCGGCGCGACAGGAAGTGGTGCAGGAAGCCGAGGGCATGCGCGGCATAGACATAGATCAGGTCGAAGCCGGCGCGTCTGGCCCGCAGCACCGCTTCCAGATGCCATTTTCGCAGGGTGCGGATATCCGCCAGGTCCATGCGCCGGGCCTGCACGGGGTCATAGCCGAAGGTGGCGACGGGGAGGTGCGCCGGCCCCATCGGCACCTCGCGGCTGTAGAGGTTCGGGCCGTTCATGCCGTTATAGGCGAGCTCGATGCCGGCGAGGCTGCCGTGCTCGTGGATCTTGTCGGCCATGCGCGCCAGGGCCGGGATGTCGCGGTCGTCCCACAGGCGCAGCTCGATGAAGGGGGTGATTTCGGAGGAGTGGTGAAGCTCCACCTGCTCGGTGCACACCACCGCCCAGCCCCCTTCGGCCTTGACCCCGCGCATATGGGCGAGGGCCGTCGGGTCGCGATAGCCCATGCCGTTGCAATGCGGCACCTGATAGAAGCGGTTGCGCGCCGTCACCGGGCCGATCCGCACCGGCTCGAACAGGATGTCGTAGCGCGGGTCGCGGGCGGATGTGCGCCGGGTCTGGTCGGGGCGATCGAGGGGCGCCGCCTCTCCTGTCACGGTCTGCACGGTGTCCATGGTTCGGCTCTCCCCCGGGGCGTCCGCTTATGTCACGGGTGGGCTCCATAGCCCATCCTGCCTGCTCTTCTACCGGATGGACCGCGGTACCCGCGCTGCTTGATCCTGCACCGGCAGCGTTCGCGTGGATGGCCGGGACAAGCCCGGCCATGACGCTGAAAGGTCGCGGGACCTTCCCCACGGCACAGCGGTTGCCGCCTGTGCACCACGTCATCCTCACCCGCGGCGTCATGGCCGGGCTTGTCCCGGCCATCCACGCGAACTCGGAAGGATGCCGGAAGCGGTGCAGGCTGATGGGATTCGGCTTTCCACGACGCCACGGTCGAACGAGCACCCGACGCCCCCCTCCGCGCCTCCCCTCAATGGTCCTCGTCGATTTCGTCGTGCAGCAGGCCGAGGATGCGGCGCTTCAGGGCGATGAAATCGGGCTCCAGCATCTGCGCCATCGAGCGTGGCCGCGGCAGCTCGACCTCGATCTCGGCCTTGATCCGGCCGGGCCGCGCCGTCATGACCAGCACCCGGTCGCCGAGCACCAGCGCCTCGTCGATGTCGTGGGTGACGAACAGCACGGTCTTCTGCTGGCGCTCCCACACGCGCAGCAGCAGCTTCTGCATGGTGCCGCGGGTCTGGCTGTCGAGGGCGCCGAAGGGCTCGTCCATCAACAGCACCGCCGGGTCGTTGGCGAGCGCCCGGGCGATGGCGACGCGCTGCTTCATGCCGCCGGAGAGCTGCGCGGGGTAATGGTCGGCGAAGGCGACGAGGCCGACCTCGGCAAGGTAGTGCTCGACGATGTCGCGGCGCTCTGCTGCCGGCAGGCCGCGACGCTTCGGGCCGTACTCGATGTTGGCGCGCACCGTCAGCCAGGGGAACAGCGTGTAGCTCTGGAACACCATGCCGCGGTCGGGGCCGGGCTCGACCACCTCCCGCCCGTCGAGCAGGATGCGGCCCGAGGTGACGTCCTGCAGGCCGGCGGCGAGGTAGAGCAGGCTCGACTTGCCGCAGCCGGAGGGGCCGACGATGACGCAGAACTCGTTCTGCGCCACCGTCAGGGACACGTCGTCGAGCGCCAGCACGCCGGGCCTGCCGCCGTAGCGCAGCGTCACGGCCTCGACGGCGAGACGCGTCGGCTGTCGGGAGGGACCGGGCTGCGTCGCCTCGGGGCCGGCAGGATCCATCACGCCGATCACCTCGCTGGAATGGCGCATCGCGCCGATGGACTGCCGCATGGCCGCCGCGCTCCCCGTCAGCTCGCCCATGGCGCCACCTTGGCCCGCAGGATCCGGAAGGCCGTGTCGGTGACGAGGCCGAGGATGCCGATCGCTGCGATGGCCATGAAGATGACGTCGACCTGGAAGCCGCGCATCGCCTTGAGGCTGATATAGCCCAGGCCGCTCGAGGCCGCGACCAGCTCGGCGACGACGAGATAGGTCCAGGCCCAGCCCATGGTGACGCGCAGCGTGTCGAGGATGGCGGGCAGGGCGGCGGGGAAGATGACGTGCCACACCACCTCGCGGCGCTTGGTGCCGAGGGTGTAGGAGGCGTTGACGAGGTCGCGCGAGACGCCGCGGGCGCAATCGGAAATCATCACCAGCTGCTGGAAGAAGGTGCCGAAGAAGATGACGGTGACCCGCTGCTCCAGGCCGATGCCGATCCACAGGATGAACAGCGGCACGAAGGAGGTCACCGGCAGGTAGCGGATGAAGTTGACCAGCGGCTCCAGCCCGGCCTGCACCACGCGGTAGGTGCCCATCCACAGGCCGAGCGGCACCGAGATGGCCGAGGAGACGAGGAAGCCGATGACGACCACCTCGGCGCTGGTCAGGGTGTGAAAGGCGAGGGTGCCGTCCGAGGCCATGCGCCAGGCGGTCGAGGCGACCACGCCCGGCGTCGGCAGGAACATCTTCGGCACCACGCCGCCATAGGAGAGCACGGCCCAGCCGCCGATGACCGCGACCCAGATCAGGGCGCCGGCGGCGAGCACCGCCTCCTTCGGGATGCCGGCGAACGGCGTCGTCAGCCGCGTCCAGGCCGTCCGGCGCTGTGCCATGAGGGGTCCTCCGTGGAAGGTCGTCCGGATGGGCCGAAGTGGCGCTGCATGCGGCTCCGCCTAGGGGTAGGCGAGATGCCACCGTTGTCAAACGAAGCGCGACGCTTGGGCCTTCCCTCCCCCTTGCGGGGAGGGATAAAGGGTGGGGGTCGTGGGCATGGAGCTCGACGTCTCAGGATCGGACCGGCGCTCTTCGACCGAGGGTGCGCCCTGTCTTGATGGACCCCCACCCCTCACCCCTCCCCGCAAGGGGGAGGGGATTGGCCGGCGTCGAGTCCGAAGCTCCGGCGTCAGCCCCTTGACCTCACTCGCTCTTGATGAAGCGCGTGTCGAGGATCGTCGCGGTGTCGATCGGCATCTTCAGCTTGCCGGCCTTGCCCCAGATGTCCTGGGCGAACTTGACCAGGTCCGCCGCCTCGCTCTTCTCGGGCGTGCCGAAGAACTCGGCGTTGCGCTCGCGGCCGTAATAGTTGACGCCCTTGGCGGCGTCGGCGAAGTCGGCCGGCTTCTCCAGATAGCCGCCCACGCCCTTGGCCATGATTTCATAGGCCTTGTCGGGGTTGGTCTTGATGTAGTCGACGGCCTTGTAATAGCCCTTGATCAGCGCCTTGACGTCGTCGGGGTGCTTGTCGATCACGTCGCATTTCAGCGCCACCACGTCGACGATCAGGCCGGGGGTCGAGGCGGAATCGACCAGCACCTTGCCCTTGCCCTGCTTGCGCACCTCGGTGAGGTGCGGCTCCCAGGTCACGGCGGCGGGGACGCGGCCGGCGATGAAGGCGGCGGCGGCATCGTCCGCCGTCATGTTGGTGACGGTGACGTCGTCTTCCGTCATGCCCTCCTTCTTCAGGAGCACGTTGAACCAGAACTCGGAGACCGAGCCCTCGTTGAAGGCGACGGCCTTGCCCTTGAGGTCCTTCAGCGAGGTGACGTCCGCCTGGGTGATGACGCCGTCGCCGCCATGGCTGTCATCGAGCGCCAGGACATATTTGAAGCACAGGTCGGACGAGCGGTATTTCATCAGCTCGTCGACCGTGGAGGCCGCGCCGTCGAGGTCGCCGCCGGCGACCGCCGCCATGTAGAGCGAGGATTCCTCGATGATTTTCAGGTCGACGTTGAGCCCCGCCTCCTTGAAGTAGCCGAGGTCGCGCGCCAGGAACAGCGGGCCGTAGCCGACCCAGGTGGTCATGCCGAGGCGGATGGTGCCGGCCTCGGCGGCGCCGGAAAGGCCGAGGCCGAGCGCGAGCAGGGCCGCCGTCGTCATCGATTTGCGGAGCAGATGCTTGATCATCGTCGTCCCCTGTCTGGTCGCCGGTCGGGCGCCTCGCCTTTGCTTGGCGGTCTTGTCGCGCCGGCCGGCCGGATGGTGCCGCAACCCGGTCGGGGCGCCGCCACGACGCATCAAAGCACCGGGCCCGGATCGGAAGAATTAGTCTTTTTGGGGCTTCTGCTTCGCGGAAGCGAAAGCAGGGGAGGGGCGGGCGGCGCGGTCCTCATGTCACCGGCGGTGTTCGCGTGGATGGGCGGGTCAAGCCCGCCCATGACGCAACCGTGGCGGCAAGGACTCAACGGCAGCATCACCCGCGACCGTCATGGGCGGGCTTGACCCGCCCATCCACGCGAACTCAGGCAGCGGCAAGGTTTGCACTGCCATGCCGCCGCCCGCTCAGCGAAGGAGCGTAGCCCATGCGCGCCGGGATGGCGCCTCAGCCGGTCGCCCCGCCTCCCTCACCCCTTGCGCACGCGCCGTTCCGTGTCCGGGGCGACCATGCCAGGGATGTAGGCGTCGGAGACGAAGGCGCGGCAATGGGTCTCGAAGGCGGTGACCAGGCGCGACTTGGCGAGCTGGCTCAGCGTCGCCGTGCCGATCCGCATCGGCCGGTGCTCGCCGGCGAGGCGCACCCGCACCACGCGGCGCCCGTCCAGGGCGAGGTCCGAGCGCGGCCGGACATTGGCCAGGGTGTAGCCGTAGCCGTTGGCGACCATGGTGCGGACCACGTCGGGATAGGCCGAGCGCATGGCGATGGTCGGCTCCAGCCCCTCCTTCATGAACAGGGCCAGGAAATATTCGCGGCTGAGCGGCAGGTCGAGCATCACCAGGGGCTCGCCGGCGAGCTCGCGCAGGCTGACGGCGGTCTGGCGGGCGAAGGGGTGGGATTCGCCCACCACCACATGGGCCGGCAGGCTGGCGAGCGGCGCGAAGCTGATGCCATCGGGGATCTGCAGGTCATAGGTGAGGGCGATGTCGATCTCGGCCCGGCGCAGCCCCTCCAGGAGCCGCTCCTGGTTGTTCTCGGCGTGGCGGATCTGCGTGGCCGGGAAGGCCGACGTGAAGGAATGGGTCAGTTCCGGCAGCACCATCGGCGCCAGCGTCACCAGGCAGCCGACGGTGAGCTGGCCGCGCACCTGGTCCCCCGCCTCCGAGGCGACGGTATAGAGCGCCTCGGCCTGCTCGATCACCCGCTTGGCCTCGCGCAGCAGCGTGCGGCCGGCCGGCGTCAGGGAGAGGCCCTGGGCGTGGTGGCGCACGAAGAGCTGCACGCCGAGCTCCTGCTCCAGATGCGAGATGGCGGTGGAGATCGAGGGTTGCGAGATGTTGATGCGCTCGGAGGCGAGCGTGATGCTCCCGGTCTCGCCGGCGGCGATGAAATATTCGAGCTGGCGGAAGGTGTAGCGCATGGCGCTGTCATAGCCTGCTTCGCCGGCCGCGCGAAAGCCGGGCCGGCTCGCATCGCAGGCAGGACCTTGCCAACTGCCCGGGCGAATGAAAGTTTCGCCCGGCATGGGCCTGCTGCGCCGAGACGTGGCCAAGACGAGATATCCGGGAGGACACGCAATGGATCTGGCCGTTCGGCGGCCCCCTGACGGCGCGGCCGCCGGCGGCCTGCCGGTCGGCGCGGTCGCCCTGCACGAGGTCAGCGTCGCCTTCGCCATCAGGGGCGCCCCCGCCTACAAGGCGGTCGCGCCGACGTCGCTCGCGGTGGCGGAGGGCGCGTTCGTCGCCATCGTCGGCCCGACCGGCTGCGGCAAGTCGACCTTGCTCAACGCCGTCGCCGGCCTGCTGCAGCCGGCGGGCGGATGGGTCGAGATTTTCGGCGAGCGGCTCGCCGGCCTCAACGGCCGGGCCGGCTATCTCTTCCAGCAGGATGCGCTGATGCCCTGGAAGACGGCGCTGGACAACGTCGCCATCGCCCTGGAGGTCGCCGGCACGCCGCGGCGCGAGGCCGTGGCGGCGGCGCGCGACTGGCTGGGCAAGGTCGGCCTCGCCCGCTTCGCCGAGCGCTATCCCCACCAATTGTCGGGCGGCCAGCGCAAGCGCGTCGGCCTGGCGCAGGTGCTGATTCGCCGGCCGAGGATCCTGCTGATGGACGAGCCGTTCGGGCCGCTCGACGCCCAGACCCGCCAGATCATGGGCAACCTTCTGCTCGGTCTGTGGGCAGAGGATCGCAAGGCCGTGCTGTTCGTCACCCACGACCTGGAGGAGGCGATCGCGCTCTCCGACCGGGTGGTCATCATGTCCGCCGGGCCGGAGGCGCGCATCATCGGCGACCACGTGATCGACCTGCCGCGCCCGCGCGATGCCGCCGAGGTGCGGCTCGACCCGCGCTTCCACGCGCTGCACCGGCGCATCTGGGACCAGCTCCGGGCCGAGGTGGCCAAGACCTACGAGGAGGGCGCGGCGCGGTGAGGATCCATCCCCTCAAGCTCTTCCTGCTGCAGGCCCTGGTCGCCGTGGCCTTCCTCGTGGTCTGGCATGTCGGCTCGAAAGTGCCGATCGCCGGGAAATATCTGCTGCCGGAATTCTTCTTCTCCACGCCCCTCGACGTGCTCGGGCGCGTGGTGAAGCTGTTCGCCGGCGGCACGATCTGGAAGCATCTTTGGATCACCCTGGCCGAGACCATGCTCGCCTTCGTCATCGGCTCGGCCGGCGGCATCGCCGTCGGCTTCTGGTTCGCCCGCCAGCCCTTGGTCGCCGCGGTGTTCGACCCCTATGTCAAGATGGTCAACGCGCTGCCCCGCGTCGTGCTGGCGCCGATCTTCATGCTCTGGCTCGGCCTCGGCATCTGGTCGAAGGTGGCGCTGGGCGTGACGCTGGTGTTCTTCATCGTCTTCTTCAACGTCTACCAGGGTGTCAAGGAGGTGAGCCCGGTGGTGCTCGCCAATGCCCGGCTGATGGGCATGAACGAGCGGCAATTGTTCCGCAACGTCTACTGGCCCTCGGCGCTGTCCTGGATGTTCTCTTCGCTCCACACCTCGGTCGGCTTCGCGCTGGTCGGCGCGGTCGTGGGCGAATATCTCGGCTCGGCCGCCGGGCTCGGCTATCTCATCCACCAGGCCGAGGGCGTGTTCGACGTGACCGGCGTCTTCGCCGGCATGGTCGTGCTCTCGGCCTTCGTGCTGGTCATCGACTGGGTGGTGACCCGCATCGAGCACCGCCTCCTGGTCTGGCGCCCGCCCGCCGCCGGCGGCCAGGCCTGACCCCTTTCAACGATAGAACCTCGTGAGGAACGCCATGAAGTTGCGCACCATCCTGACGGCCGCCGCCCTCGCGCTCGCCGGCTTCTCCCAGGCCACCGCCGCCGCGCTGGAGAAGACGTCGATCACGCTGGGCGTCGGCGGCAAGCCGCTGTTCTACTACCTGCCGCTGACCCTGGCCGAGCGGCTCGGCTATTTCCAGGAGCAGGGGCTCACCGTCGAGATCAACGATTTCGGCGGCGGCGCCAAGGCGCTGCAGGCGCTGATCGGCGGCTCGGTCGACGCCGTCACCGGCGCCTACGAGCACACGATCCGCATGCAGGCCAAGCAGCAGGACATCCGCGCCGTCATCGAGCTCGGCCGCTATCCCGGCATCGTGCTGGCCGTGCGCAAGGACAAGGCCGAGACGATCAGGTCGGCCGCCGACCTCAAGGGCGCCACGATCGGCGTCACCGCGCCGGGCTCCTCGACCCATATCTTCGTGCAGTACCTGATGGCCAAGGCCGGGCTCGGCACCGACGACGCTTCCTTCATCGGGGTCGGCGGCGGTCCGTCGGCCGTCGCGGCCATCCAGCAGGGCCAGGTCGACGCCATCGCCCATCTCGACCCCGTCATCTCCAAGCTCGAGGCGCTCGACGCCATCAAGGTCCTGGTCGACACCCGCACCGCCGAGGGCACCAAGGCGGTGTTCGGTGGCACCAACCCCGCGGCGGTGCTGTACCTGAAGAAGGACTTCATCGACGCCAATCCGAACACGGTGCAGGCGCTGGTCAACGCCTTCGCCAAGACGCTGCGATGGCTGGAGAAGGCGACGCCTGAGCAGGTTGCCGCCGCCGTGCCGGAAGAATACTGGCTCGGCGACAAGGACCTCTACATCAAGGCGTTCGTGGCGACGCGCCCGATCTACTCGGTGGACGGCGACATCGATCCGGCCAGCATGAAGAGCACGCTGGACCTGCTCACCGTCACCGATCCTTCCTTCGATGCCAAGGCCATCGACCTCGGCAAGACCTTCGACGGCAGCTTCCTGAAGAAGGTGCCGGCGCAATGAGGCCTGCGCGGCGGCCGCGCCGGGTCAGCGGCTCGCCGCCGCGGGCCGGCGCCCCGCCAGGATGGTGCCGAGCGTGACCGGGCGGTAGTCCCAGGCATCGACGCCGACATCGTGCTGCCGCGGCATCGGCTTCAGCCGGCCGTGGCTGTGACCGTGGAGGTCGATCCGGCCTCGCCCCATGCCGTTCCAGGTGCGGAAGGGGTAGTGGCAGAGCACGAGCTCGGTGTCCTCGACGTTGATTTCCGCATAGTGCGACACGCTCGCCCAGCCCGACGCCTCGCGCGTCGCCGGGGGATCGTTGTTGCCGATGATCAGGTGCTTGGTGCCGTTCAACCACGTCAGCAGGTCGCTGGCCCGCTCCGGGGGGCGCCCGAGGGCGAAGTCGCCGAGGTGCCAGACTGTGTCGTCGGGCGCGACGGTCTCGTTCCAGCGCGCTACCAGGGCCTCGTCGTGCTCGCGCACCGAGGGGAAGGGGCGGCGGTCGAGGCGCAGCCCGCGAGAATCGCCGAAATGCGTGTCGCTGATGAAGTAGATGGGCACGTCGGGCTCCTCCGGATCTGCACGGTGGCGTCGCGCCTGCCGAAGCCCGAACGCGCCTTCCGCCAAGCCACCGCTCGGCACGGGCGGCGCACTCCCGGCAATGGAGCGCTATCCAGACTTGAATCGCAGCATCGGGTAAGCGGCATCAGGGCAATGGGAATCCCGCCGCCGCGGCCGCCATCGCGCTTCACGCGTCACTTGATCTTCATCCGGCCGAAAGGGACGTCGATCCCCGGCCCTTCGCACGCTCCGCCGACCTCGACGGCGTAGATGCCCTGCGACTCCGGATCCACCCGGAGGCCGTCGAGCTTGAACGTGAAGAACAGGCGGTCGTTCTCTCGGCAGGGATATCCGCGGGGCACGCGCACGACCAGGGCGTAGTCGCCGCGGGTGGGCCGGTCGGAGACCTTCTGGCTGACGACCAGGTCTCCGGCGCTGCCCTCCAGCGGTTTGGCGATGATGGTCAGGGCCGCGGCGGACGCGGCGAGGCGCCCCTCGATGACGAACTGGGACGACGAGGCCACCGGCTTGCGCTGCGCGCTCACCCAGACGGTGCCGTCCTTGGCAACGCTGGTGGATGCCGATGGCGGATCGAGCGAAGCCGATGGCGGCACGACCTGAGGCTGCCGAACGGGCGGAACCGGAGGCGGCGCCTGCTTGGGCGGCTGGGCAGGCGCGGGTGGGAGCTGGGCAGGCGCGGGTGGGAGCTGGGCAGGCGCGGGTGGGAGCTGGGCAGGCGCGGGTGGCCGCGGCTTCGGTTGCGCGATCGGCGCAGGCGGTGGCGCCTTGGGCGGTTGCACGGGCGGCGCGGGGGGCGGGGTCTCCGGCGGCTTGGCCGGCGGCAGCGCGAGAGCGAGGGTGGCGTTGGCGGCAGAGGGGCCGAACACCTGGGTGAGCCGCGCCTGGAGCTTCGACGGGGCTTCGGCGGATCCGACGGGCAGGCAAGTGCGGGAGTCGCGGACGGGACGTTCGCCGCCGGCGATCGTGCCCGGCCCGCACAGGCCCGTCCGGCTGGCGGGAGGAATGGAGATGGGATCGCCGGCCTCGATGCAGCCGGCGCCGTCGCGGTAGACCACCATGCCCGCCGCCGTCGGATCCGGACCGCCCAACGTCAGGGCGACGGCCCGTTCGACCGCCGGAGCCAGAAGATGGTCGCCCGGCTGGACCAGGACGAGGGCCATCTGCCGCTGCGCCGGGCCGAGGCGGAATCGCTGCAGGCGCTCGGCGATCGCGGCGCTGTCGGCCGGCGGGACGAAGCAGGCGTCGGCGAAGGCGAAATCGCCCAAGGACTGGCGGGTCTCGGACGGCCGGCGGAAATACACCTCGTCCGCCACGATATGGACCACGACCGTCAGCTTGCCGGCGGAGAAGGTGCCTTTGCGCTTGCTCTCCCGGTCGACGCGGTCGATCTGGCGGTCGACGGCCTTGGCCGCCTCCGCTTGCGCTTCGCCCAGATCCAGGCCGGGATATTGGCTGTTGGGAGCGCCGGCACGCAGAAGCTGGCGACTGAGATAGCTGGCGATGCGTTCGGCCTGATCGCCTCGATCGTGATCGAGCTCCAAGGTCAGCGGCACGGTGCTGCCGGCGCCGTTCAGCAGGATGATGACGCCGTCCTGCGCCGCGACGCCCGGTGCGGCACCCCATCGGCGCCAGCCGTCGGCGACATAGGCCTGGACCGCCGCGCGCTGGCGGGCCAGGGCATTCATCTCGATCACGTAGACATGGAAGGTGTGGGTCGCGAAGTCCTGCGCGCAGGCGCAACCGGCCGCCATGACGCCCATCAGGGCCGCCAGGAGGAGCAGGCCTCGCCGCGGGAGCCGGGACATCGAAAGGTGCACTGCGCCCATCAAGGACATTCACGCTGCCTGAAGGCCATGAATTCCGTCAGGAATTGCGGCGACTGCGGCGCAAGCGGCGGGTTTGCGGTCCTGGCCCTGTCGGCCCATTCCGCGGCCAGGGCGTCGTTCGAGCTGCAGAAGGAAGGGCGCGCCGCGGCGCAATCGATCCGCGTGGGAGCGCCGGGATGGGCGTCCAGCCATGCTTGGGCGGCCTTGTGCCGCGCCCACCCCTTGACCGGCAAAGCCAGATCGATGCCGCACCAATTGGAGCTGAAGCCGCCGCCGGCGCGACCGACGCCGCTGCGAGGGTCCGGCGCCTGCTGAAAGAAGCGCTCGATGAAGGTTCGGCCGGCATCGGCGCGGGGGCCGCTGGGGAATTCATAGGCCACCAGCACGGAGGGCACGCCGAGAGTATCGACGGCGCCGCCGGCCTCGATCAGCTGGGGATAGTCGCGGCTGGTCAGCTGGGCGGCCTCATAGGGCTGCTCGGCCAGCACATCGATCGCCGGTGCCGCGCCGCAGCCGTCCTTGAGCACCGTCGCAGGAATCGTCAGCCATTCCAGGCCTTCGGCGAAGCGCCGGGCCGTGCGGTCGTTGGCGAACACCGGCGCGCCGCGGCCGACGACGAAGATGACCGCCGCGACCTTGCCCGTCTCCAGCTGGTCGAGTCCCTCCTGCGTGGAGGTGCTGTCGTCGATCACGACGCCGAGCCCCAGCGCGCGGTTGAACAGGTTGACGACCGTCAGGGCGGAGCCCGATCGGATGCCCCCGGCATTCACGCGCTCGCCCTTCAGGGCACAGATCGTGCCCCCGGCCCTGGCTGCGATGTCCCGGCGCGCGATCACGTGCACATATTCGGTATGCAGGCGGCTGACGTAGCGCAGCCTCTGCCGGAACTCCTCGAAGCGCGGCTCGGCGCCATAGGCCTGCACCACGTCGCCCTGGATGATGGCGAAATCGACACCCGGCCGATTGCGCAGATCGTCGAGATTGTTGACGCCGCCTGTGCCCAGGTTGGCCGCGACACGCAGCGAGCCGCCGTCGCGGTCGTCGAGCAGGCGCATCAGGTCATAGCCGATCTGGGCGTAGACGCCGCCCGTGGCGCCGGACACCAGGCCGACCATGTTCGCGCGGATCCGGTTCACTTCCTCGCGCGTGCGTTCCACGTTGGGCAACGGCAGCACCGAGCCCTGGCCGGCGGCGCGACCGGTCGCTGGCAGCAGGCCGACGAGGCATCCCAGAACGACAGCCGCCGCGACCCGCATGTCCGCCTCCACAGACGCACGACAAAAACACGATCATGCGCCCACACAATCCGCAATCGTGCAAAAAGGCCCGCCGCTTCCGGAGCCTCGCACCGTCAAGTCTTTCGCAGCTCGGCCCAGCGATATTGCAGATGGTCGCTGAACCGGTCCCGCCAATAGATCGGCAAGCTCTCACGCTGCGGGTCTTCTTTCAACAAGGCGGCGATCGTTCGTGCTTCGTTTTCGATCTTCACGCTGCCGGAACTGTCCTGCAGGAAGATCGTGGCACCGCCGCGCCGCGCTTCGAGCGACAGGCCGAGAACCGAAGCGCGGGCATTGCAGATACGCCAGACCAGGCTGCCGAACACGGTGCGCCAATTGCCGCGGCCGTCCCAGGCGCGCAGCTCCGTGTGGCTCTCGATATCGGCGCCGCGGGGGACATAGGTGACGGTCGAACCGGGCGGGAATCGGGCCGCCCGCAGGAATGTCGCCACGGCCCCGATCAGCCAGATCACCGCGAGCAGGCCGGCCAGGATGCTGCCGCAGCTCCAGCCGATCTCGGTCCAGCTCGGCGCGACGCGCAGCGGCGCGGTCACGGTCTTCCCGCCCGGACCGGCCAGCGTCACGTCGATCTGGCCGCCCGCCAGGAGCAGGGCGCAGGCGCACCAGCGGCTCTTGGCCGTGACGGTGATCACGTCCGCATCGGAGACGGTCTCGTCCGGCGTGCCGGCCCGCCCGGCGTCCCGCTCCAGGCCCGGCACGAGGTCGACGAACCAGCTGATGGGCGCGACGGCGAAATCGCCGAGCCGCAACGTATCGACGCTGCTCTTGGCGCGGAAGCGAAAGCGGCCGTCACCCCTGGCGAGGGCCGCGGCATCCAGCGTCAGGGGGCCCGCCGTCGCGTCGAGGGGCGGGGCTCCGGCTCCGTCCGCCCCGATGCTCTTGCCGAGATAGTCGAGCGTGACTTGCGGCACGATCACCCGGACGCTGCCCTCCACCGCGGAGCTTCCCTCGAAGGGCGGCACGGCGGAGAGGGCGATGCGGAAGGGCCGCTCATAGGTCTGCGCCTCGTCGGGACGATCGAGGTCGCGGACGATGGAGACCGTTGCCTGCCCCTTGGCATCCATCGGAACGGCATCCTCCGGCCCGATGACGCGGCCGGCGGCATCGCGCAGCGTCAGCCAGGGCGGCGCCGCCTGCAGCGCCATGCGGACCGGCGCCGGCGGGCCGATGCGCTGGGTCAGCGTGAGCGTTCCGACGGTCTCGACGGACGTGCCGCGCCGCAGCGTCGTGGCCAATTGCCCGGCCGCGCAGGCGGGGCATCCGGTGGCGGTCAGCCGCACCTCGTAAACGGCGCGATTGTCGACCACCCGGAAGCGGAGCCGCTGCGCCTCCTTGCGCACGAAGCCGGCCAGGCTGAAGCTGCCGCCGACCTCGAAGGTGCCGGTCGACCCGGTGGGCGCCTGCGCGACGAAGCGCTTGTTCGGGCCATCCGCGGCGAGCGCCAGATCGGTCGAGGACCCGGGCGCGACGAGGAAGGCCTTGGCGGTCGCGCCGGTGAGGGCGGTGGCGTCGACCGGCACGTCCCCGCCCGGCCCGGAATCGATCAGCCTTGCGGTTACGTAGAGGCTCTGTCCCTTGGCGACCTCGGCGATGCCGTCCGCGGCCTGCCGGACAGCGGCGCCGCGCTCGTCCACCAGCCCGAGCTCGAACCGTGCCAGGCTGTCGAACAGGAACAGCCGATCGGCGGAGATCGGCCGGTCGAACTCGACGGCGATATGCCCGGGCGGGAGGGCCTGGGCGAAACGATACTGGATTGTCGCCGCCTCCTGCTTCTGGCCGCCCCAGCCCGGATTCCTGTCGGCTTCGGCCATGGCGCTGCGGAAGCGCGCCACCGGCGGCTCGGCGAAGCTGCCGGGCTTGACGGTGGCCAGCCCTGCCTGCGAATCCGCCACGGTGATGCCGACGAAGCGCGACAGCGAGATCGGCGAATCGATCAGCAGCCGGGCCCCGTCGACGGTGACCGTTCCGCCCGCACCCGTGCGCTCCGTCGTGTTGATGCGTGCGATGATGTCGAACATCGCGGTCATCAGATCGTCCGAGTTCTGGACGACGAAGGTACCGTCGGTGGGGCTGCCGTTGAAGGACCGCGCCAGGGCTTCGCGGACGCCCTGCGCCTCGACGACCCGCTCGAGCGGCAGATCCTGGCCGCCGACCCGCTCCGTGGCGCCCGGCGGGGCGATCAGCACGTAATTGAAGCGCAGCGTTCCCTTCAGCCGGGCCTTGTAGGCGGCGTAGTCCTGCGCCAGCGCGGCCGGCACGGGCAACGGGCCGTTGAACGCGCCGTCGGTCAGGATCAGGAAATAGGCCTCGTCGCCGGGTTCCGTCGCCTCGACCAGAGCATCGAGCATGATCTCGATCGGCCCGTAGGGCGTGTCGCTGCTGGGCTTGGACCATTCGGTCCGGATGGTGTCGATCACCGACTGCGTCGTCGTCGCGCCGATGGCCTCGGTCCGGGGCATGTCGGGCACGCCCAGGGCCCTCAGCGCCGCCACGCTGGCCGGAGATACGCCCGGGGCGAGCGCCGCGGCGACGTCCGCCCGCTTCTGCGCCTTGTCGAACGTGCTCAGGCGGATGCTGAACAGGCGATCGCGGCTGCCGGCGACATCGAGCGAGGAGGCCAGCAGCTGGGCTGCGAAAGCCGGCAGGTTGGACCGGCCGGCCATGCTGCCGGAATCGTCGTAGACGATGCCGACCACGCGCTTGCCCGCCGCCGCGGCACCGCCGGCGGCAACGAGGAGGAGCCCGACGGCGCAGACGAGGTGGCGCAGCCATCGGCCGAAGATGCCGGGTCGGCGGTCAGCGCGAGCCATGGTGCCCGTCCGCCGCGTCCGCGTTGATGGCGTTCAGGAGGGCGGCGGCCGAGGCGTAGTCGAACTCGTCGCTGAGCCGGTCGCCGCTGAAGCGGTGGAAGAGATCGGGGCGATCGGCATTCGCCGCCAGCCAATCGAGATATTTGCCGAGCGCCTGGAAGACGCGATCGGGATCGGCCCGGATCGCGCCGCAGACGCCGAGGCTGCTCGGCCAGTCCTCGACCACGAGCAGATCGATGACGGCGAGCGGCGTCTCGCCCAGTTCCGCCTGATGGTGCGAGAAGTTGTTCCGATAGAACACCTTGAGGTGGGCGTCGACCTCCTCGGCGGCGGCCGGGGGCGTCGCCTTGCCGGTGGACGGATCGGCTTCGGCGACGAGGCGGGGATAGCGGGCGCGCACATGCGCTTCCAGCGAGTCGCGGCTCGCCATCAGGCGGCGGACCGCCGGCTCGGCCTGCGGCGACAGCACCGCGGTGCGGTGGGCCATCGCCGGGAACAGCGCCGCGATCAGATCGGACAGGCAGACGGCGAGGACGAAGGCCGTCTTCGACGTGTCGGTCACCGCGTCGAAGCCGGGATAGACGGTGATGCGGATCGCCTGGACCATCGCCGCCTTGTGCTGCTGCACGGCGGCTTCGGACCTGCCGAGGTCCAGAGGCCCGCTGGGGGCCTGCTTCTCCGACTGCAGCGAGCTCTCCAGGATCCGGGCATAGGTGCAGCGGCGCACCGGCGTGTACAGGGTCAGCGTCTCGACCTCGATGGACGGCATGGTCCGCAGATCCTGCGGCTGGTCCTCGATCGTGGTCGGATCGGCAAGGTCGAGCGCATAGGCCCGGCAGAAGATTTCGTTCCTCGTCGGCTCCAGCGCCCCGGCCCCGCTCTCCGCCTCGGTGAAGATGCCGTCCCGGCCGACGCGCTTGACCAGCCGGCCGCCATCCTCGCCGCGAAGGACGCTTCCGGCGGCATAGGCGAGGCCGTGATCGTCGCGCGGCAGGCGGGTGACGCCGTCCGGCGCGCCGCTGCCACGGCTCGGCGAGGATCCCGTCGCTCCGGCCTGCCGGATCGGAATATCCGCGAAGAGCGCCTCCCGCAGCGCCGGCATGTTGTCGCAGCTGAACCACTCGTCGTCCTCGATCGCCGGATCCTCGGCGAGCGTCGGATGGCGCTTGCCGTCGATGGAGCGGCGCCTCGCGACGATGGGGAAACGGCCGGAGAACTCCAGCTCGAGCAGGCGCTGCACGCCGAGGCGGGTCGGCGACAATGTGTGCCGGGTCAGGAGCCGGGGCCGCGCCGACGCGTCCTGCGAGCGGCCGTCGGCGCCGGTCTGGAACTGCTGGAAATATTCCTTGACGCGGGAGCGCGCGACGCCCGCCTGCGGCGACATCAGGTGGACCACGATATTCCAGGCGAGCTCGCGCAAGCCCTCGATCGGCCGCAGCGCCATCGGCGAGAACCGGTCGTCGAACCAGCCGTCAACCCGCACGCTGTCGACGATCGCGTCGCGCAGGGCATAGGGCTCGCTCGCGATCAGGGCGACGCGCGTCTGGCGCGTGCGCGACAGCTTCAGCTGGCTGAGGGCGGTCGCGAGGTTCTGGCGGTCCTGGATGAGGAGGGCGAGGTCGGGCGAGCCGGACGGCACGCTGGCACGGCGGTGCTGGAACATGTCCGGCAGGTCGCCGGCCTTGGGAACATCGGCGCTCGGCGAGGCCCTGGTATAGCAGGCTTGCTCCCAGCGGGCCCTGTTCTCGGCGCTGCCGATATCGACCAGCGCGGGCCCGATCCCGCTCTGCGCCGCCTTGAGGCCGAGCAGCGGCAGCGGCTCGCAGGCACCGGCGGCCGCGGGGCGACGGATCGGTGCCGCGCCCCGCGCCGCCGCGGGCGGGATGACGGCATCGATCAGCTCGTCGCGCCAGACGGCGCTGTTGCGCCAGACGAGGGCGCGCATCGGTCCGGAGGCCCGGCCAAGGCTCCGGTTCGAAAACGGGGCGGTGCGCAGGCCGAACAGGTTGCGGACGAGGTTCTCGACGCCGTGCTGCTGCGCGCTGTGGACGATGCCGCGGACGGCGCCGGCCGGCGCGCTGGCCCGGAGAAAGGCCAGCCCGAGGCGGAGCTGGGCCACGTCGAACTGGTCGAGATCGATCAGGACGACGAGCCGCAAGCGTTCGGCTTCGTGCCGGAAGGCCTGGACCTCGCTGCCGAACACCGTCTCGACCAGCGTCTTCTCGCTGGCGAACACGACGGTCGAGATCACCCGTTCGTCCTTGCGGCTGGTCTTGGTCCTTTCATCGGGCCACAGATGCTGCGTGATCGGCAGGCAATGGGCGTTGAGCGCCTCCTTGACGTCGGCCTCGACAGTCTCACGGGTGGCCTCGGGGCAGATGATGATCGCACCGCCCCCGCTGTCCTCGGCGAGATGGATCGCCTCGGCGATGAAGGTGTGGTGCAACGGCGACAGCGGCTCGGTGAAGAGGATGTTGCGCTGATCCTTTTCCGCCGTGAACGCCGCCACGAGGGCTGCCAGGGCCGCACGGTCGGGTGCGTCGATCCGCCCGGCCGCTTCGAGCCGTTCGAAATGCGCGGCCGTCGGGCCATCGGCCTCGACGACCTTGCCGTGCTGCTGCGGCGGCGGTGGGCTCAGGGCCTGGTCGGCGAGCAGTTGATCGGGATAGGCCGCCGCCAGACGCCTTGCGAACGCCTCCACATCCGGCGCGGCCGGGTCGGTTCCGTCCGGGCTTCCGGCCGTCTGGCCGTCCCGGGACCGCGCCTGGGGCGAGGCGTGCTGCACCAGGTAGATCGCCCCCAGCAGCAATCCGAACGGGAAGAACCCGGCGATCGCCTTCTGCTGGTCCTGGAAGCCCAGCCAGTCGAGGGCGAGCACGGACAGGGGCAGGATGACGCCGATCATCACGGTGATGACGATCATCAGCCAGAAGCTCGCCTGATAAGCCGCCGAACCGCGGCCGAAGGGCGGTTGGAGGGCCTTCGGCGATGGCGGCGAACGGCCGAGCAGCCGCAGCACCAGCAACCATAGGCGATAGGCGCCGAAGCTCGTCAGGCCGATCAGGGCGGTGAGCAGGACGGAGACGACGAAGTCCTCCAGGGCGCGCTGAAACCCGCTGGGCACGATCGCATCGAGCGCATCGGTGAGCCATTCGAAGCCGGCGGCGAGCCACCCCAGCCCCGGCAGGTCGCGAAGCAGCAGGATCACGCTGTCGGCGATGCCGTGATTGCCGGTCCCCGCCAGGAGCACGCCGACATAGGCGCCGAGGACGATGGCCAGCGGCATGCAGATGCCGAGCCACAGATCGATGGTCTGTGGCCGCTCTGAGATCACGCCCGGGTCGGCAGGTCGGCCGCTCACGCCCTACCCCCTCTTTTCGCCGTCGAGGTCGAGCGAGACGTAGCTCATCTCCTGCGGCGAGAGGAAGACACCTGGGGCACCGACGAACGTGCCCAACCCGGGTGCGCTCGCCCTGGCGAGGCCGCTGCTGTCGGCATGCACGAACCTCAGGTCCTCGGCCGCGGTCACGCGACCTTGCGCGGCCGTGACGCAGCCGGCGATCCAGCGCGTGCAGACCTCGCGGGCGAGGGTCGCGCTCGTCGCGGCAAAGAAGTCCTCGGCGGCCTGGCCCGACGGCGCCGCTCCCGCGCCGCGGCTGTCCGTGGGCGTGAGCTCGGTGACGGCACTTTCGAAAGCCTCGATATCGGCTTCGCCGGCACGGCGGTCGAAATCCGAGGTCAGAAGATCGAGCCAGATCAGCTGGCGGGTGATCAGGACATACTCGTGCGCCGAGTTCAGCGCGTCCGTGACCAGCTTCCGGACGCTCATCAGCGCCGAGCCGACCCGGTCGAGCGCCGCCCTGAACCGGCGCTGGCGCCGCCGGACGATGACGGCGAAGACGACGGCGCCGAGCAGCGCGGTGACGATGAACGCCGTTCCCGTGGGGATCATGGCCGACAGGCGGAAGCGGAGCGCCGACGCCCCGTCATCCGGCGTCTTGGCGCTGACCAGCGCCAGGATCGTCGCGAGCGTCGCGGCGGCGAACAGCCACCAGGCCCAGACATAGGCTCGCGGCACGAGACCGCGATAGGCGGGCATGACGGCGGCGAGCGCTTCGGAGAGTTGCCCCCATTGCGGCGACCCCTCGAAATTCAGCGCATTGGCGTCGTCTCGCCTGTCTCCCCCGCGCCGCGCCGGCAGGAGCGAGGCCATGAACGCCCGCCTCGCCTTCTCGGCGGCAGCCTTTCTCTCGTTGCGGATCCGTTCGACCTCGAGCCGCATCTTGCCGATCTCGGCGGCGGCCGATCCGGTCAGGCCGGCATTCACGACGGGAATCTCGGCGATCCTGTCGCGAACCTTCCGGTCGTCGCTGCCGGAGATCTGATGGCTCGTCTTCTCCGCGCCCTTCTCGAAATGGTCGCGCATGTCGGAGGCGATCCGCTGAATGTCGATCGGCACGTCGCGCAGCGCCTGCTCGAGCAGGAGCTGCCGGTCGCCGGACCAGTAGCGGCCGCGGGCGTGGAACGCCTGCAGCGTCCGGGGAAGCGCATCCTTCTCCGCCGGCGGCCTGCCGCCGTCGCTCGAGCCGGCCTTGCCGGCGCCGAGCACGATGCCGCCGAGATCCATGCCGACGGTCTCGCGGACCAGCATGGCATCGGTGATCTGGCGCATGACCGCATTCACCGCCTCGCCGGTCCTGTCCGGCCCGTCCCCTCCGGGCTCGTCCTCACGCCGCCCGATGGTCTGGCCGGTGGCCCGCTCGCGATAATTGCCGATCAGCATGGCGATGCGCTCGCTCGCCAGGGCGGCGTATTCGCCGTCGATCTGGAGCAGGAAGGCTTCGCCGGTCGTGGCGCGCAGGAACTGAGCGAGGGGCGAGGACTGCTGGGCCAGGGGCGCGTCCTGGCGCCCCTCCCGCCGGGCCAGGGCCAGCACGATCACGCCGCGCAGCAACACGAACTGGCGATATTGCTCGGTCTCGACATCCGCCGTCCGGGTGCGCGAGGGCCGCAGCACGAAGCCGAAATCGAGAATCTCGCGCCCGGCCCGAGCCGGGTCGCGGCGAAGCTCGCGCAGGAAGGCCAGGGTCTGCGGCGCGACCTCGCTGCCCCTGGCGAACTCGCGCAGGCAGGCGATGCTGAGCACGTCGCCCGCCACGATCGACATGCCGTTGAGCACCTCGCGCATGCGCGTCGCCACGGTGCGCAACTGCGCGGCGCCCTCCGGATCCTGCGCCGGATCGGGACCGACATAGATCAGGGCGAGATGGTCGACGCGCCGGCGCTCCAGGGCCTCGACGTCCTCGGTGAGATCGGCCACCAGGCTCTCGACGTCGCCGCCATACGCCACCGGAAACGCGACGCCCCAGACCGCCTGGCGGCGGGCCAGGGTGCCGTCGTCGCCGTCCTCGGCATGGATGGTGCGGAACAGCACCTCCGGCCCGTCCTCGCGCCCCTTCAGATCGAGCGCGAGCTGGCGCACCAGGCGCGGGAACTGCCAGGCGCCATCGAAATTGACGACCACGAGGCGGTGCCTCCTGGCCGGCGCGGCTTGCTCCACGGCCATGACGTCATGCCCTGGCGCTGCGGGCCTGCCTCAGCCCCGCCTCGCGGACGGCGCGCAGGCGGTCCACCGTCGACTTGACGATGCCCTCGCGGGCCGAGAAGGCCCCGAACGCCTCCTGCTCCGACTCGCCCAGGAAGGCATCGACGATCTGGTCGCGGCCGATGCTCTCCAGATGCGGCAGCAGCACCGCGGCGAGCTCGCCGAGCAGGACGCGCTGGGCGGTGAACAGGCCCTGCGCCGCCTGCTCGCGTGCCTCGAAGGCCTTGTCGCGGGGGGCCGCGAGGTCGAGGATGCGCTGCGTGATGTCGGCCCCGCCGATCTGCAGGGCGATGGGGTGCGCCGCGAACTTCGCCGCCGGGGAGAGCGTCGCCAGCTCGGAGCCCCAGACGTCGAGGGCCATGCGCTTCAGCTCGGCCTTCTCCTGCAGCGCCAGGTACTGCTGCCAGACATCGTCCGTCTCGGCGATGGCGATGCGCATGGTGTCGACGCTCGGGCGGCCCACGGTGGAGAAATAGGTGACGGCGCGTCCGAACTCGATCTCCTTCTGCACGAGGCGCAGGCCCAGCGCCGCCACGGCGGCACGGCCGGCGTCGAGGTCGATGCGCCTCTGGGTTTCGAGCGACACTTCCGGCAGCACCGAGCCGCGGTGCCAGGCCTTGTGGATGTGCGGGGTCAGCACGGATGTCCGCTGCTGCCTCGACCCGATCTTGCGGATCTCGATCTCGTCCCGGATCAGGCGCTCGAGCCGGTCGGAATAGGCCTTGTAGTAGCGGCCCTTCAGGGTCTCGCTCCCCGCGCCGTCGCCGGAGGCCAGCTTGGCGAGGTGGCTGAGCTCGAGGTTCAGCCTGGAGTTCACGCACAGCAATTCGTAATGGGTGAAATCGTCGGCGAGCAGGGCGCTTTCGCCCTGGTCGAACTTGAACAGGCGCTCGAACTCGTCGGCGTTGCCGTAATCCTGCTTCAGCGACGGGTTCATCGCCCAGTGGATCACCGCCTGTCCGTTCGAGGCGTCCTCGAGCCGGAGGAACGGCTCGGCCTGGCCCTTGGCCACGTCGACCGCCCGGCGCAGCCGTTCCTTCCAGTCGATGCCGAGACGATCCGCCTCGCGCCGCGCCGCCTCGAACACCGAGATGTCCCAGACGCTGCCATGGTTCCTGCGCACTTCGGCCAGCGCGAAATCCTCGATCACCGCCTTCTCGAACAGGCGGCGGAGGTCGTCGAACGCGGTCGCGCGCCGGGCCTTCCGGTCGGCGCGGAACTTCTTGTACAGCGCGGCGTCGAGCGTCTCGTTGACGGCCGCGGTCTGGCGTGCGCCGACCGTCCGCAGCTTCAGCTCCTCCCATGCCGCCTGCTTGGAAGCCGGATCGGCGTGGATGTAGACATTGCCGTCGAAGGCGTTCGGCCCGGACTGGTGGCGAACCTCCTCCTTGCGGACGTTCTCCTCGATGCCGCCGACGACCCGGCCGACCTCGGCGAACAGGCCCTCGTAGACCGTCGAGAGCGCCTCCACCTCGGCGACGAGCAGGTCGAGGATCTTGGCCTTGGTCGCGCCCTCGGCATAGCGGCGCATCTTGGCGAGGCTTTCGTCGTAGTAGCGGGCATAGTCCTCGCCGAAGCTGCGGCTGGAGCCCCAGACCCGGCCCATGAGGCCGGGATTGGCCGCCTGACGGGCACTCTCGAACACGGCCGGGTTGGAGCGCTGGTCCTGCGGCGGGCGCTGGGCCTCGTCGCGGCTGAAGGATTGCGCCTCGTTGAGGACGGCGCGCCGCAGCGCCGCAACGTCGATGGCGCTGCGGCGCTGGCGGATCTCGCGCAGCACCGAATAGAGGAAGGCTCGCACCTGCACGGGGTGCGGCCCCTTCGCCACCACATAGGATTGCAGGTGGTAGGGCTTCAGTTCCGCGATCGAAAGGTCGTCGGCATAGGTGATCGTGTTCTGGAACTGCTGGTCGGGGCGCTGCAGCAGGGCGGTCTCGATCGCCTGGAAGTCGAGGTCGAGAATGCTCTCGCACTGGCGGACGATGGTTTCGATCTTGCTCTTGTTGCGGAATGCCGTCGGATCGAGCCGGGCGCGCCGCCGGATGGTCTCCAGGTCCTCGCGCTGCCAGAAGCTCTCGACCATGTGCGTCAGGAACGCGTCGAGATAGGCTTCGTGCTGCGGCTCGACCCGGGCCTCCCGCGTCTCCGGATCGACCAGCGTCGGCATCAGGCCTTCGCGGATCTCGGCGAAGAAGGCGATCTTGTCGGTGAGGGCGAACTGGTCGAGGTTCTCCAGGAAGGTCGCGCCGATGTCCGGCGGGCGGGCCGCGAGGTTGCCGGCGGCGCGAAGCTCCTCGTAGCGCCGCACGGCGTCCCGATAGAGCCGGTCGAGGCGCAGCCAGTCGCCGGTCAGGACCTCCTGGGCGAAGCGCTGGCTGAGATAGGCCGCAATCGCGTCCACGGGGTAGACGACCGCGGCCACGCCGATGCCGGCGAAGGAGTTGCTCACCCCGCGCGCCGCCGCCGCATTGGCCGCCAGCGCATCGTTGACCATGCCGCTCAGCGTCTTCTTGCCGACGGTGGTGAAGGTCTGGAGGAAGACGGCCCGGGTGGCGAGCTCGATGTAATGGTCGAGGCTGGGCCCCAGATTGCCGCCCTTGACGTTCTCGTAGTCGATCAGCGTGACGGCCTTGAACGGCGCTTCGAGCTCGTTCTGGAACAGGCCGGGGGCGAACTCGAACTGGAACTGGCGCGCGCTGGGGTGGCCTTCCGCGCGGTTGATCACCGCGCTCAATTCGCGCAGCGCGGCATAGCCGTTGACCAGGACGTTGTCGATCTGCTGGGCCTGGATGTTGGCCCCGCGCACGAACACGTCGGGCATCAGGAACAGGCCGTAGGGCTCGATCGCCTGGATGCCGACGGCCTGCGCGATCCGGCGCAGCAGCAGGCTCGTCTGCAGGAACATGCCCGAGCCGGTGGCGCCGGCGAGGGATCCGGTGATGATCACCTGCAGGGCGCCCTCGAACACCGAGCGGCTGTCGTGCCGGGCGACGCCCGAGATGATGTTGCCGACGATGGCGTTGAAGCTTTCGCGCTGATTGGTCAGGCGATCGTAGAGCGCGAGCTGCGACAGCATCCGGATCTGGCCGGCGCCGTCGATCAGGCGCATGTTCAGGATCTTGTCCGGCAGCTCCGAACGCGCCAGCGAAAAGCCGGCTTCCGCCTGCGGATTGTCGCGCAGGATGTCATGCACGGTCTTGAGGCTGCTGGTCTGGACGATCGACCGATCCTCCAACCCGCGCCGCTGCGAGATGTCGTTGACGTCGGTGTCGAAGCAGAGCGTCGCGATCCGGCCGCGCTCGGCGAGCCCGGTGGCAAGGGCCCGGCGATAGACCCGCTCGATGATCTGCCCGCCGGTTCCGCCGACGCCGACGAGGAGCGTCGGGCGGTACTCGATGCGATCGTCCATGGTGCATCCCTCGTCCGCACCGGCTCGGCTTTGAAAGCGAACCCGGCGGAGGGCCCGATCGCCGACAACCAGCGGCGTGCATATTGATCAACTCTGCGGCAGCCTGTCCAGTCCGAAGCCCGAGATCCCGGCGTTGCGAAGTCAGTCGGCGGCCTCGGCCGGTCGGCGCAGCAGCCCGAGCGCATCGTCCGCGATTCGCCTCCGAGCCGCTCGAGCATTCCGCCCTCGCGCCGGCGTGGCGAGCGTGGATTGGTCCATCATTTCTTGTCGAAACTGGTCGTTTCAACTGGGCCGGATCAGCCGCATGCTGGCGCCCTCTCAAGGAGCTTGCCCCGTGTACATTCCGCCTGCCTTCCGGGACGACGACGTCGCCGGCATCCGCGCCACCATGCGGGCGGCGCGTCTCGCCACCCTGGTCACCGCCACGGCGGACGGGCTGATGGCGACGCCGCTGCCGCTGATTCTCCACGACGCCGAGGGGCCGCACGGCGTGCTCTACGGGCATGTGGCCAAGGCCAACCCGCAATGGCGCACCGCGCCCGTCGGCGAGGCCATGGCCCTGTTCACGGGCCCCGACGCCTATGTCACCCCGTCCTGGTATGCGACCAAGCAAGAGACCGGCAAGGTCGTGCCGACCTGGAACTATGTCGCCGTGCACGCCTATGGCCCGGTCGAGTTCTTCGAGGACGCCGCCCGCCTGCTCGATGTCGTGACGCGGCTGACCGCGCTGCACGAGGGCTCGCGCGCCGCGCCCTGGGCCGTGAGCGACGCGCCCGCCGCCTTCGTCGAGGCGCAGCTGCGCGGCATCGTCGGCCTGCGCCTGCCGATCGCCCGGCTGGAGGCCAAGCGCAAGATGAGCCAGAACCGCAGCGCCGAGGACCGGGCCGGCGTCGCGGCCGGCCTCGCCGCCAGCGAGGACCCGCGCGACCAGGCCGTCGCGGCGATGATTCCGGAGTGAGGCGGCGGCTCGATGCTTGCGGCGCTCTGGCCTACGCCAGCCGTTGCAGCCACGGTCCCGCGACAGCACCTTTAGGACCAGGAAGACACTTGGTACGCTCTCCCAGCGGCTAGCGAGATCGAGCAACAGTCTCCCGGCTATGGCGGCGAGGGAGAGAGGAGGGCGCATCCATTCACTGGATATGCTATCGTCTGGTCCAAGGTAATGACAAGCCGCCTAGACGTGTGGATAGTGCGTCCCGTCATCCGTTCGGAAGAGATGAATGTAGCAGGCATAATCCTTTGATCGAACTCATAGACCAATCAGAGCAATCCATTTACAATTATGCGGCTCCGATAGATTTTGAGGAGGTTGCCACAGAGTATCTTTTTGTGGATCTTGTGCAAACAGCTGCGTTTCGCCGCCTTCGAGGTATTAGATTCCTGGGAGGTATTGATTATTTGCTCGTGCCGGCTCCAAATGGCGCTAGTAGTAATGTCCGTTATACGCGCTACCAACATAGCCTTGGCGTTGCGCGGCTAGCATTACATTATGCGAATTTGACAGGTTTGTCGAATCAGAATCGCCGCTTGGCTTACGTCGCGGCTCTTCTACACGATATTGGACATGCTCCTCTTTCGCACTCTTTGGAGCCCATTTTCGAGGCGGAGTTTGGGCTAAACCACCATATTGCCACGGAAGATATCATTGCGGGTCGAGTCAAGATAGGCCAAGGCGTGTATCAAACGCTGCGTCGTTTTGGGATTGATCCCGACCAAATTATAGCAATATTGGCCGGTGAAGCGGACCCATTTCAGGGATTCTTCTCGGGACCGATCAATTTCGATACAATCGAAGGCATTCTGCGTTCGCGGCGATATGTTATGTCCAATACGGTCGGGCCGACTCCGATTGACGTAGTGAATGCTGCTATTCAAAGGAAAACGGAAATTGATCGTCAGATTGTAGATTCGTTTTGGAAATGCAAAGATGATGTATATAATTTTGTAATCAAGTCTAGGGATGGGGCCTTGGTTGATCATTTGTGTCAATATGTAATGAGGGGTAATTTGGAAAAATTATCAAGACGAGACTTCCTTTCAACTGAAAGATATTTGTTCAGAAAGATACCAGAGTTACGATTAGTGTTGGCAATTTCTCGTTTGCGTTCGGCGAGTCGCGAAGCGCTTTCGAGGCCAGTGGCCTATAAGGCGCGTCATTTTTATGTAGATACGCATGCTGATTTCTTTGCGTGGGATGACGAGAGGCGCTACAGACAGAATAAGCAGGATCGCTTGCTGAGTGCTCCTGCTTCGATGTCAAGCGCAATAGATGAAGAAGAGTGGGATCTGTTCCATGGGGGAAGCGTACGGGCGCGCCAGACAACATTCGGACGAAAGGCTTCAGGCACTCCGATGCGCCCTCGCGGCCGTCGTTCCTAAAAGTGCGATCGCGGTCACCTTCGGCTCATATGCTCGCCGTGAAGCGTCGGCAGAGTCCGACATTGACTACATCGTGATTGCAAACGAAGGAGAGAGCCAAGAGCTTGGCTACACGGAAGCGGTCGAAAAGACGATAGCGGGAATCGTGCCTATCGAGCCTTCTCCGAGTGGTGCTTTCGCAAAACACGTTATGCGATCAGATATGTTAAAAAACTTAGGCGGGGAAAACGATACAAATCATACATTGACGCGACGGCTTCTTCTTCTGTTGGAAGGGGAGTGGCTCGTAAATCCTGCTGAATTTAAATTATTGCGCCGGGAGATTATTAAGATCTACGTGAAGGCGACTCGTAGAGACCATCAGCTTGCACTTTTCCTTTTGAACGATATAATACGTTACTGGAGAACAATGACAGTAGACTATATGTATAAAACAACAGAAGATCAAAAACCTTGGGCAATCCGTAACATAAAGCTGACTTTTTCCCGAAAACTACTTTATGCAAGCGGCGTTTTCAGTGTGGGAATGACAGCCAATCGTAGCGAGGAAGCGAAGGTTGATATTCTTGAGAATTTGTTTGACCTCCCTGTGATTGATCGCATGATTGATATCTGTGGGGCCTCTCGGGCAAAAAGAGTTCTTGAGAGCTATGATTTGTTTCTCGAAAATCTAGAGAAATCGAAAGTTCGAGAAGAACTCAAAGTTATCAAACCTGGTGATCACGAAAATATAATTTTCCGTAAGTTGAAGAACGAGGGGCACCATTTCACGCGCTCACTCATGAACTTATTCGAAGAAACGTTCCATTCTACGCACCCAATCCGCCGTGCGATGATGTTTTAACAATGATCTTTGGTGCGAGCCGCCTGCCATAGCAACCCATAGCTCTAAGAAACAGATCGCCCGGCCCGCCAGATCTCAGATACGACGATGGTGGTCGGTGTGAGGTTGAGCGACGGATTGGTGATGGCAGAATGTGACGGACCAAGGCGTTGGCGAACCGGCCGCCCTTAGACACGACACCGCTGCGCTCCAAGTGTCAGTGACGGTTGACGGCAGCAGTCGGCGAAGGCGGCGCCGTATGTTCCGGGAGCTCGGTCGCGGTGATCGAGTTGCCAGGCTGAGCGTCGCCGAGGCCGCCTCCGCTTCGCCGGGCGGCGGCGCACGGCTCGGGCGTGCCGTCCGGCTTACCCGGCCCCGACGATCCCCAGCCCCGCCAGGTCTTCCCGGCCCGCCCTGATCTCGTGGCTGGAGCCCTCGAGGTCGTGGCCGACGGGCTCGCAGGCCCCGCCGAGATGCCGGGCGAGGAAGGCTTCCATGATTGCCCAGTAGGCGAGCCGGTTGGCCGGCAGGGTGAGGCCGTGCCCCTCGTCGGGATAGACGATATAGGTCACGGGAATGCCGCGCGCCTGCATGGCGGCGACGATGGTGTCGCTCTCGGCCACCTTGCAGCGCACGTCGTTCTGCCCGTGGGCGATCAGCATCGGCTTGGTGATGGCATCGACCCGGTGGATCGGCGAGCGCTCGGCCAGGAGCCGGCGTCCCTCCTCCGTGCGCGGATCGCCGTAGCTGCGATACATGAACTCGGCGAAGCCGGCCCAGTAGGGCGGAATGCTTTCCAGCAGCGTCTGCAGGTTGGTGATGCCGACCAGGGGCAGCGCGCAGCAGAACACCTCCGGGGTGAAGGTGGCGCCGAGGAAGGAGGCGTAGCCGCCATAGCTTGCGCCGAAGATCGCGACCTTGTCGCGGTCGGCAATGCCCTCGGCGACGGCCCAGGCCACCATGTCGAGGAGGTCGTCGTGCATCTTGGCGCCGTGCTCGTGGATGCTGGCGGCGACGAAGGCTTTGCCGAAGCCGGTCGAGCCGCGATAGTTCACCGAGAGCACGGCATAGCCGCGGTCGGCCAGGAACTGGTGGTCGCCGCGATAGCCGTATGCGTCGCGGCCCCAGGGGCCGCCATGGACGACCAGCACCATGGGCAGCGGCCGCTCCGGCCGGTCGCCGGCGACCGAGGCGGGCAGGGTCAGATAGGAGACGAGCTGCAAGCCGTCGCGCGAGCGGCCTTCGACCGGGCGCATCGGCGCCAGGTGGTAGGCGTCGAGCGCCGGCCGGGCCCGGCAGATTTCGACGAGGCTGCGCGCCTCGCGGTCGAAATGCAGATAGGTCGCCGCCTGCTCGGGCCGGTGCGCCATGACGATCCAGTGCCGGTCGTCGCGGCTTTGCTCGGCGACGGCGAATTCGAAGCCCGGCAGCGCGCCTTCGAGATGGGCGAGGTCGGCGGCGACCGCGGGCGCGCGGTGGAACCACTCGGCCTTCAGGACCTCGGCGGCGACCGCATTGGCCTCGAAGGTCCCGGCATCCCAGAGGATGTCGGCGACATCGGCATCGGGGTGCTCGGCGACCACGCTCTCCTCGCCGGAAGCCCAGTCGATGCGCAGGAGCGCCGCCGTGTCGCGGTCGAGCGACGACAGCATGTGGAGATGCGTGTTGGCGCGGTTGAAGAACAGCGGCCGGGTCGCCAGGCTGTCCTCATAGCCGATATCGCGCCAGGGATGGAGCTCGCCGTCCTCGATCCGCCACAGGCGTGAGGCGCCGTCCGGCGTCTCGCTGCGGGCCCAGCGCGGCCTGTGCGTCCAGTCGAAGCCGATGGTGCCGAGGTTCTGGGTGTTCTCCCAGAGCAGCGTGCGCTCGCCGGTCGCCAGGTCGAGGCGCCAGGCGTCGTGCCAGCGGGGATCGCGGTCGTTGAGGCCGATGACGAACTCGCCCGGCCGGTCGGGCGAGCCGATGAACCAGCGGGCCGCGATGCCGTCGAGCGGCGTCAGGTCACGCACCGCGCCGCCGGCGGGATCGACCGCGTAGAGATGGATGTTCTCGTCGCCGTTGCGATCGTTGAAGTAGAGGAGGTGGCGGCTGTCATTGCTCCAACTGTGCCAGGTGATCGGGCGTACGGTCTGGCGGGTGAGCGGCCGGCCCTCGTCGATATGCCCGCACGGCGCGATCCAGAGATTGAGGACGCCGTCGACCGGCGCGATCCAGGAATACCAGGCGCCGTCCGGCGATATCCGGGCGTCGAAGGCCACAGGATTGTCGAACAGGATGCGGCGGGGGATCAGGGCGTCGGGCATGGGCAATCCCCATCGAGGTGAAGGGCAGGACCGAGGGGACAAAGATAATGTGTCGGAATCGTGGTTGTTGAAAGGATTAGTTTCATCATCGGCCCGCGACCAACTACGAGATTCCGTACGAGAACTGATGAATATCAGTCGATATGCGCGTTATGACGGATCTGTTCCAAAAGTTCCGTAGTTGCTATGTCTGAAATCGTCTGGAAATGACGGGCGGGTCGATCCAGCGGGTCCCGCCCGGTCCGGCTGGGTGTGCTGGTCGGGACCGGCGCGGGGGAGGGGCCTTGCTATGGCAGGTCTTCCGGCATGGCCTGCAGGTCCGGGCGGCCCTTCTCGCGAAGCTTGCCGACGCATCTCGCACCGGCTCGGGCAGCCTCGCCCGTCAACTCGCCGCGTTCGGCGAGATGGTCGAGATAGGTCTCCAGGCCGTGCGCCAGATCTGCGGCCTGCCGCGGATCGCAGCCTGCGAGCGCGACCCCCAGCGCGTCGCCCCGGACCGATCCGAGGTCGAGATAGGCCCTGCGGAACGCGTTCGCCTGCACACCGGGGCAGAGGAAGCATTCGAAGATCAGCTTCGCGATCTGAAGCCTGCCCGCCTGCAGATGGCGCCGTGCCCGGGCAAGGGCGAGAGCGGTCGCCACGGTACCGGTCACGTGCAGCGTGAGAACCGCTCCCAACGTCGCGGGGAGGCCGATCAGGGCCGTCAGGACGGGCGCGCAGGCGAAGTAGAGTGCAAAGCAGCAGCAGGAGACGATGCGCAGCGCCGTCAGCGCGGAAATCCTCAGGTCCAGCGCTTGCAGGGCGCGCGCCGACGTGTCGCGGACGCCCCCTGAAGGCCAGTCGAGGCGACAGGTCGCTTTCCACGGGGTGACGAGGCTCAGGAGAGCATAGGCCTTGTCGCGCAGCTCGAAGCGGTACGCCGGAACGACGAGCCGCCATCCTCCCCGCCCGTTGCGGGACATGAAGAAGGTTCCGACTTTCGTCGCGCGAATATTGTCGAAGACATAGAAGCCATAGCAGAGCACCCAGAAGCCCTGCTCGGGCACATGGACCGACCCGATATACATCGTCAGGCGTTGGGACCCCGACGACGAAACAGGCTTTTCAGGAAGGCGAAGAGCGCCGCAACGCCGCCCAGGACTGCGACGCCGAGCAGCTTTCCGAGCCCTTTCAGCGCGGCAAAGCCTCCGGACTTGGCTGCGGCCGCAGCCGCTCCGCCGATGATCAGCGCCGCGAGCCCGTATTCGGCCGTGCGGTCGCCCGCGCGGAACTCCTCGTATTTCTGTCCGGCGTTGAAGCTGAAGCCGGCAAGGGACCCTTTGAAGCTGCGGACGTTCTCGTCGAGCTCCTCCATGTCGGAGACGAGGATGACCTCCACGACGCCTTCGCGGCCGAGCAGGCGGACCGTGTAGTTCGCAACCGTATCGCCGGTCTCCCCGCGCAGGCGGGTTCCCCATTCCAGCCGCCTCGTCGCCGCATCGTAGTGCGGGGGCACGGCCCAGCCCTCGAGCGTCAGCACCTCGAGCTTGAGGCTGCGGCGTTCCGCCTTCCCCGCTTCGTTCTGCTGCTTGAGCGTCGCCAGCAGGGCATCGGGATCGATCGTCTCGTCATCCCTGACATATCCGGAACGGTCATAATCGAAGACCGCGAACCAGTGCAGGCTCTTGGGCGCCAGCGTGTGCTGGTTTTCCCGCGGCGGATTGCCTTCCAGCTGCAGGAAGGTCTTGCTGTCGCCGGGGCCCAGAAAACGCAGATCGCCCGATAGGGATATGGAGGCGACGCCGGCGATCTGGCCGTTCGCCGGCGGGGACAGCCAGGGCAGGCGCTCGACCTGCTCGATGGCGTTCTCCTGCGCCGTCGCTGCCGGCGCAATCGCCGGCCATGCTGCCGCGGCAAGCGCCAGCACGCTCACAAACCTCATCGCCCCATCCCCGTGCATCGTGGACGCCCCGGTTCGGACCCTAGCCTGACGTAACGTCAGTTGCAAGAACGAAGGGGCAATCGCGGCGGGCGAGAGGCGGAGCGACGCCACGAGCCGCATCCGGATGCGAGCCGGTTGGCGTGGCTCCAGGATCGGCCGGAAGCCGCCGGACGGCGTCGCCGCCCCCGCATGCGGGCCCTCAGCTCGCCTTGCCCGCCAGGTCCCAGGCGCGCCGATGGCCGTCGACGGTGAGGTCGACCGACAGCTCGGCGATGTCGGCCGGCAGCACCGGCGCGACGATGCGCTCACCGTAGTGGCGGCGGATGCCCAGAATGTGACGGATCAGCGCGTTGGCGAACAGGCCGGGGCCGCTGGAATAGATGCGCCAGCCGCCCTCGGCCGCGATGCCGCCGCTGCGCACCAGGTCCCAGTCGCGGCTGGCGGCATAGCGGTCGGCGAAGGCGGCGTCGCTGGAGGAGAAATAGCAGTTGCGCTGGCGCGGCGCCGCATGGGCCAGCCGCTCGGTCACGGTGATCGCGTTGACCAGGCCGAGCGCCGCCCAGGCCTCCTCGGCTTCGCCGAGCGCCGCCGCGGCCTCGACGTGCCAGAGATGGGCGTGCACATACATCAGACCGATCTCTCGCCCGAAGAAGGACGAGGATTCGGCGCGGCGGAAGAAGGTCTCCAGGCCGCCGTAATAGGCGACCGGCCGGTCCATCAGCCTGACGCCGTCGGGGAAGCGCAGATGCTCGGCGACGATGGCGAAGTGGCGCCGTGCCTCCTCCGGCGAGAACAGGCCGGCGAGGATGGCGCGGCTCATCGGCAGCAGCGAATAGCGCAAGCCCGTGCGCCGGTCGCTCGGGTGCAGCATCAGCTCGGGCGTGCCGCCGTCCGAGCCGAAGATGCCGTAGCCCGCCACCACGCCGTCGCGCATGAGGTGGCGGTGGAAGTCGGCCGCCATGGCGGCGGCGAGCGTCTCGATCGCCGCGGCCTTGGCGGCGCGGCCGGCCCGGCGCAGCACCTCGGCGTAACGCTTCAATTGGTGGAACAGCAGCGCCACCGTCCAGCTGCTCACCATCCAGTCGCGCATGGCGGCGTCGGCCGGCTGCAGGCTGTCGTTCCAGTCGCCCTCGCCGTAGCGCACCAGATGGGTGCCGGGGATGAAGCTCGCGGTCACGGTGTCGACGAGCTTGTCGAGATGGGTCTCGACGCTGTCGCGGCGCTCGGTCTTCGTCAGGTCGTCCTCGCGCCGCCAGGCCACCGGCTCGTCGAGGAAGGCGAGGTCGTTGGTCGCCTCGACATAGTCGCACAGCGCCTTCAGCGGCCAGACGATGACGTCGCCATGGGCGTGCCTGTCCTGGATGAAGGAATAGGGCTCCAGCATGAACCATTGCGGCCAGCTGCCGAGCGTCTCGTATTGCTGGGCAAAGAGGATGCGCAGGATGTCCTTGACCGGCGCGTCGTGCTCGAGCGCCAGCAGGAACTCGATCGGCCCCTGGCAGACGTCGCGCGTGCCCCAGGCCGCGCCGGTATATTGCTCCAGCCCGTGCGGCACCGTGAGGTGCATCGTCATGTTGTGGGCGAGCCAGGGGAACAGGGTTTCGATCTCGGCCGTCTCGGCGGCGGCCCGGCCGCTGCCGCTCGCCTTCAGCTTCAGGCCGCGCGTCACGTGCTCCCAGTGCCGCGCCGCCGGCGCCAGCATCGCCGCGGCCGCCACCCCGCCCTCGTAGAGGGCGGCCAGGCGCTCGGCCTCGGCCGCGTCGGTCATCGAGCCGACCACTGCGACGGAGAAAGCTGCCGTGGCGCGGGTGCGCAGGGCGACATGGCTGCCGACGAAGGGCGCGCCTGCCGCCTGCACCAGCTCGGCGCCGCCGACGGCCTCGATTTCGTCCGGCGTGCCGGTGACGAGGTGGTAGACGGCCTCGGGGTAGCGCTGGCCCCAGAGCCAGGCCGGATCGGGCCGCATGCTGATGCGCTTGGCCGCCGGGTCGACCGCGACCGGGCTGGCATGGTCGAGCTCGCGCTCGCCGAGCACGAGATGGCCGAGCACCAGGAAGCGGCAGGGCGGGCCGTCGACCTCGACCTGCCATTGCATCGCCGCATGCTCGCCGGCGGCGGTCGCCCCGACCGTGACGGTGCGGTCGTCGAGCGCGTAGATCCAGCGGCAGTCGCTGAGGCCGATGTCGAAGGCGGAGGGCACGGCGAGCAGGCGCCAGCGGCCGTCGATCTCGATCAGGATGCGCAGGCCGCTGGCGCGGGTGATGTTGTAGGGATCGCGCGACACCGAGAACAGCTTGTGGAACGAGGTGTTGCCGATGGTGAGCTGCGCGGCGAAGACGCCGTGCATCCAGGCGGTGGCGCAGAGCGTGGCCTCGTCGAGCAGCATGGCCTGGCCGCTGCGCAGCAGCGTGCCGTGGCGGCGGGGCACCAGATGCTCCTTGTCGCGCAGCACCACGTGGCGGTTGTGCGCGCCGTCCGGCGTGAAGAAGGAGAGGAGCCGGCCGTCCCGGCGCTCCTCGTGGCGGCGTTCGGGGAACAGCGCGGCGAGCGCCGCGTCGTCGAGGCTGCGGGCGAGGACCGGCGCCGCATCCTCGAGCAGGCTGCGCGCCGCCGGCCGCATCGCCGGCTCGGCCGGCGCGAAGTCGGCCAGGGCCCGCCGCACCGTGTCGAGGCGGTCGAGGTCGCCGTCGCCGGAGGCGGCGGGATGGTCGGGCTCGAACAGGGCGAAGAAGGTCCAGGCGGCGGCGCCGGCCAGGCTGGCCGGCCGCGACTGGATCGCGGCGCAGGCCACCTCGTGCTGGAGGCGCGTGCCCGGCAGGTCGGTGCCGAAGGGCAGGGCGATGTCGGCCGCGTCGCGGAAGGCCGGGCCGAAGAGCTGCAGCGCATCGGTGGCGTAGCTCGCCGCGCCCTCCAGGCAGCCATGCGCCAGCCAGGGATGGCCGGCGCCCTGGACGAGATTTTGCCGGCTCATCACCACCGGGCCGATCTCAGGGCTGACCGCGACGTGATGGTCGCAATATTGCGAGCCGAAGGCCTCGTTGTTCATCAGGAAGCCGCGATCGCCGAGGCCGATGTCCTGCAGCAGCACGGCGTCGCAGGGCAGGTCCCCGGCGCCGCTCGCCTCGACCCGCCACAGCCAGACCGGCAGGGTCGGGTGCAGCCAGAGCGTCGCCCGGTGGCGGACGCCGCCGCTCTCGCCGGCCCAGACGATGCGATCCTGGCCGACGCCGACCTCGGTCGCCGCGGCGGTGAGGTCGATCACGTCAGGCGACGGCCCGCCGAGGCGCAGCAGCAGCCGGCCGATGCCGCCCTGCAGCGGCGAGCCCAGCACCTGGTTGATCAGGATCCGACGCTTGTCCTGCTCGTGCTCGATGGCGAAGAGCGCGCCGTTCGGCAGCACCGCGGCGGAAAGCCCGGCGCCGTTGGCGATGCGCTGCAGGCCGAGGTCGCCGTCGCGCGGGGTGGTGAAGCTCAGCCGCTGGGTATCCGCCATGGCCGCGTTCTCCTGCAGGGTCGACTCGGGACCGCCACGTTACAGCGGCGGCGAAGGGGGCGCTACGGGGCGGGGCGCGCGATGGGGTTGCGGGCGGCGGTGCCTTCTATCCCTCACTCCCCCACCCGCCGCAGCGTGCCCAGGCCGAACTCGTCCAGGGACTCGATCGTCACCGCGTCGGCGCGGCCGTTCGGTCCGATGGCAAAGCGCACGGCGGACGGCTTGTCCGGCGTCTCCGGGTCGGGGAAGGCGAGGAAGAGGTCGCGGTCGAAATGCTTCAGCGGGTAGCTGCGGGCCCCGCTCGGGCCGACCGCGAGGGTCAGGGTGCCCCCGGCCGCGCTCACCAGCGCCGTGCCGGCATAGTCGTTGGCGTAGCGGCCGGCATAGGCGGCGAGCGGCAGCGCCGGCGAAGGCCGGGCGGGCGGCGTGGCATAGGTCGCCTTGGCGGCGGCCACCGCCGGCCCGAGCAGGCCGTCGAAGGTGCGGTCCCATTCCGCCATCCAGTCCTTGGAGACCGTGCCGTCGAAGACGAGGTCGAAGAAGCTGTCGGCGAGCCCCTCCGGCGCGCCGGAGGGGAAGGCGTTGGTGAGGACCACGATGCCGAGGTGCTGCTCGGGATAGAGCACCGCCAGGGTGCGGGCGCCGACGCTGAAGGCGCCGGCATGGCTCCAGCTCAGGCCGTGGCGGCCATATTCGACGTTCCAGCCGAGCCCGTAGAAGGAAGCGGCGCCGCTGACCGGGTTGTTGCCGCGCGCCATCAGCGGCACCTTGGTCTGCTCCAGCGCCTCCTCGTCGACCAGCCGGCGCCCGCCGATGGCGCCGGCGCCGAGCTCCAGGCGCATCCATTGCGCCAGGTCCCGGGCGCTCGAGCTGACGCCGCCGGCGGGCGCCTGCATGTCGGGATCGCGCTCCAGCTCCGCCGCCCAGCGGCCGCCGACCTTGACATGCAGCACCGCCCGGTTGGGCCGGGCGAGGAAATCGGCGTGGCGCGAGCTGGTCGCGGTCATGCCGAGTGGCCGGTAGAGCTTGTCTTCGGCGACCGCCTCCCAGCTCTTGCCGGTGGGCCTTGCCGCCGCCACCGCCCCCTCGGTCAGGCCGGCATTGCTGTAGGAATAGGTCGAGCGGAAGCTGGAGGCGGCCGGCACCAGACGCAGGCGCCGCAGCACCTCGTCGCGGCCATAGCCGATGTCCTCCAGATCGTTGCCGGCATTGCCGGGCAGGCCGCTGCGATGGGCGAAGAGGTCGCGGATGGTCAGCTCGGCGCTGGGATAGGCATCGTGCAGCCGGAAGCCGGGATCGAGGTCGCGGATGCGCGAATCCCAGCCGACCACGCCATCGCCGACCAGGGCGGCGACGATGGTGGCCGAGATCGGCTTCGACAGCGAGGCGAGCTGGAACACCGTGTCGCCGTCCACCGTCTCCGGCTTGCCGGCCTGGCGGACGCCGAAGCCCTTGAGGTAGACCACGGCATCGTCCTGCACCACGGCGATGGCGAGGCCAGGCACCTCGCCGGTCTCGATCGCCCGGCGGGCGAGGTCCTCCAGCTTGGGCAAGGCGGTGGCGACCCTCTCCGGCGGCACCGGCCCGGCCGCGGCCGCGGGAAGAGCGGCGAAGGCGAGGCCCAGGGCGATGCAGAGCGCCCCCGCCGCGCGATAGCGAGCCGGCCATTGCATGATGTTTCCCCCCTCGACGCGCGACGCTGCGGCAACAATGCCGCAGCCGCGTCCAGTCTCCAAGCAGATGGTGCGGGGCTACCCGCGATCCGGCCGCACGACGACCTTGAGCCCGGTGACCTCGCCGGCGACGAGGCGCCGATAGGCCTCGGGCACCCCGGCAAGGCCGATCTCGGCGTCGATCAGCCGCGCGAGCTGCGGGGCGAGCTCGGGCAGCAGGGCCACGGCCTGCGGCAGCTCGTCGGCGAAGGCGCTGCAGCCCGCCAGGGTCACCTCGCGCTCGACCAGGCGGTTGGGATCGAGGGCGAGGCTGCCATGGGCGATGCCCACCAGCGCCACGGTCGAACCGTTGGAGACGACGTCGAGCAGGGCTTCGAGCGCCGCCACGCTGCCGGTCGCCTCGACGGCGTGCTCCAGCGGCGCGCCGTCCAGCGCCGCCGCCACCGCCGCCGGCTCGAGCGTGACGCCGCGCCCGCCGGTAACTGCGGCGACGAGGTCGCGCCGCGCGGCGTTGCGGTCGGCGATGAGCAGGTCGCGACATCCCCGGCGGGCGAGGACCAGCGCCGCGAGCCCGCCGATCGGGCCGCAGCCGACCACCAACGCCGGCTTCTCCGGCACGGCCGCCGCCTTGGCGACCGCGTGCAGGGCCACGGCGAGCGGCTCGGCCATGGCGGCGACCCCCGGGTCGACGCGTCCCTCGACCCGATGCAGCAGGCGCGCCGGCAGCACCATCTCCTCGGCGAAGCCGCCGTCGCAGACCTCGCCGACATAGCCGAGCGAGGCGCAGAGGTTGCGCCGGCCTGCCCGGCAGGCCGGGCAGGTGCCGCACCACACCCGCGAATCCGCCACGACGACGTCGCCGGGCACGAGGCCGGTGACGCCCTCGCCCAGCGCGGCGACCGTGCCCGCCACCTCGTGGCCGGGAACGGAGGGCACGCGGCTGATCCATTGTCCCGTGCGGAAATTGTGCAGGTCCGAGCCGCAGATGCCCGCCGCCGCGACCTTGACCCGTACCGAGCCGGCCGGCGGAGGGGGCGGCGCCTCGACCTCCTCCACCCGGATATCGCCGATGCCGTAGAGCCGGGCCGCGCGCATCATCGTCTCCCCTCGCAGGCGGCACCATGCGCCGCTGCCCCTGATCTATCGCGGGCGGCGGTGGATCGCGAGGTCAGATCCGGTAGAAGCGCTCGGCATTGTCGTGGAAGAGCTTGCGGCGCTCGCCGGCGGAGAAGTCCCGGGTGATCGCCTTGAAGGCGTCGAAGATGGCGTCGTAGCTGCTGAACAGCTTGTCGACCGGGAAATTGCTGGCGACCATGCAGCGCTCCACCCCGAAGGCCTCGATGGCGCCGAGGACGTAGGGCCGGATGCTGTCGACGCTCCAGGTCCAGTCGCCCATGCCCAGGCCCGAAATCTTGCAGGCGACGTTGGGCGCCTGGGCGAGGCGCGCCATGCCGGCCTTCCAGGCCTGGAAATGCTCCGGCCCGTCGACCTGCATGCCGGTATGGTCGAGGACGATCTGCGTATCCGGAAACGCCCTGGCGAGGTCGTAGGCCTCCTCCATCTGGGGAGGGTAGATCTGCAGGTCGAAGGAGAGGCCGAGGCCCCGCAGCAGCGCGAAGCCGCGCCGCCAGTCGGCCTCCCGGCTGACGCCCGGCCGGGAGAGATAGGTCTTGACCGGGTCCGGGTGGTAATTGAGCGACTGGCGGATGCCGCGGAAATTGGCGAAGCCAAGATGGCGCTCAAGCACCGCCCCGACATCCCGGCGCGACAGGTCGGCATAGCCGACGATGCCGTGCGGGAAGCCGTTGATGTCAGCCACCGCCTGCAGCCAGCGCGTCTCGCCGACGGGATCGGCCGGGTCGAAGCCGACATCGAGATGCACCGACTTGACCACGTTCTGGTTGCGGCAGTCCGACAGGAAGTCCTCCAGGCGATAGGATCGGCAGATCGCCGAATAGTCGCCGAACACCATCGGCTTCACGCCGTCCTGCAGCCAGGGATAGCGATGCCGCTCCAGGTCGTAGAGATGGTGGTGGGCGTCGATGATGGGAAAGTCGTCCATGGCTCACCCGTGGGATTGCTGGAGGGGTTTCTCCGTTGGGGCTCGTTCTCGAGCGGCTGAATCGAAGTAACGCGGGGAACCCCTCTCCCGGCCGGGAGAGGGGCAGGGGTGAGGGGCTGGAGGTTGCCAGAAAAGGCATCGCCGTTTGTGCCGAGTTGTTTGGACGGCGCTATGGTGGAATAGGTTTAGACCCTCACCCCTGCCCCTCTCCCGCATGGGAGAGGGGTTTCCGAATGTCGCGTTTGACGCGGTTATTCGCGCGCGAGCACTTAGTACTGGCCGGCCGAGGGCGGGTAGACGCGCTTGAGCTTGGCCTGCGCCTGCGGGCTGTCGATGTCCTTGGCGGTGACCAGCGATTCCGGCAGCGCCAGCTCCTTGGTCACGGGCGCGCCGGTGAGGGCGTTGTAGACCTGCTGGGTGGCGTCGATGCCCTGGCCGCCCGCCTCCTGCAGGAACAACGCCTGGATGACGCCGTCGCGCAGCAGCTTGACCGTGGTCGGGCTGCCGTCGGCGGTGACGACGCCGATCTTGCCGACGAGATTGCGCGTCTGCAGCACCTTGGCCGCGCCGGTCGCCGCCTCGTCATACATGCCGTAGATCGCCTTGATGTCGGGGTGCGCGGTGAGGAGGTCGTTGGCCTGGTCGACCGCCTCGCGCACGGTCAGGCCCTTGGTCTGCAGCACCTGCACCAGGTCGCAGCCGTCGGCCGTGAAGGATTCCTTGGCGCCCTTGAGATATTTCTGGGCATTCTCGCGGTCCTGCGGCAGCGACAGCATGCCGACCTTGGTGCCGCCGCGCTCCTTGGCCAGGGCGCAGACGAACTGGCCCTCCTGCTTGCCGGATTCGTAATTGTTGGCGGTCACGGCCGAGGTGTAGTCGGTCTCGCCGGGCTGGGGCCCGATGCCGGTGAAGGCGATCGGGATGGCCTTCTCCTTGAGGAAGCGCAGCACCGGCGGCGTCGAGGTCGAGCTGACCGGCCCCATGACGATGGCGTCGACGCCGCGCGTGATGGCGGTGCGGACATTGGTCATCTGGTCGGCCGGCGAGTTGTGGGAGTCCATCTCGATATAGTCCATGCCGAGCTCGGCCGCCTTGGTCTTGGCGCCGTAGGCCACCCATTGCCAGTAGGAGATGTCGAGCGAGGGCGCGATATAGGCGATGGTCAGCTTCTTGGCCTGCGCCGCCGGCGCGGCGGTGAGCGCCAGGGCCGCTGCGGCCGCCGCCAGCGCCATCCTCAGCCCGGCCGGCCCGTTGATCATGGACATGGTTTCCTCCCCTTTTGTCTTGGTTGCCGATCCCGCCGCTGTCTCGCGGCGGCTTGCCCGCGGCGTCACGCGCGCATCTTGGCGAGCCGGTCGATCAGGACCGCCACCAGGATGACCAGGCCGGTGACCGAGCCTTGCCAGAAGCTGTTGATGCCGATGAGGTTCACGCCGTTCTGGATCACGGTGATCATGACAGCGCCCAGCATCGCTCCGACCGCCGAGCCGGTGCCGCCGAACAGGCTGGCGCCGCCGATGACGCAGGCGGCGATCGCCTGCAGCATCATGTTGGCGCCGGAGGTCGCCTCCGAGTTGCTGATATAGGACAGGCTGATGAGGCTGGCGAAGGAGGCGAACAGGCCGGAGGCGACATAGACGGCGAAGCGCACCGCGCCGGCGGGAATGCCGAGCAGGCGGGCGGCCTTGTCGTTGCTGCCGATGGCATAGACCCAGCGCCCCAGGACGAGCCGGCGCAGGGCGAACTCGACCGCGGCGACGCCGACGGCGCAGAACAGCACGTAGTTGACGATGCCGGGAACGAGCGTGCCGCCGTTGAGCAGCCAGAGGTCGGGATCGAGGATGGCGATGGAATGGCCATCGGTGATGACGAAGGCCAGGCTCGCGCCGACGGCATAGGTGATCAGCGTCACCACGAACGGCGCCAGGCCGACGAAGGTCACGAGGCCGCCGTTCAACGCGCCGACGGCGCAGCCGACGCCGAGGCTGACCAGGCAGGCGAGCGGCCAGGGCAGGCCGGCCGACAGCGCCAGGCCCGCGACCATGCCGGTGAGCGAGAAGGTCGAGCCGACGGAGAGGTCGATGCCGCTGGTGACGATGACGAGCAGCACGCCGAGCGCCATCAGGATCAGCGGCGCGGAGGCCTGGGCGATGTTGGCGACATTGCCGGCCGAGAGCACCTGCGGCGACCAGAAGCTGACGACGATCTCGATCAGCACGATGGCGACGGCGATGGCGATCTCGGTCCTGTAGCCGCGCAGCAGCCGCGCCGCCGGCCCCGCGCGGCGCGTTGCCGGGGATTGCGTGGTCGTCGGCGAGGCTGCGATCTCCGTCATGTCGGTCTTCCCGCTCCCATCCCTCGAACTGTCCGCCGCCATGCCGCGCCTCACCTCAGGCCGCCATGCCCGTGGCGCGTGCCATGGCGACGTCGGTGATCCCGCTGCCCGCGAGGAGCCCGCTTGGCCGTCCCGCGAGGTCGAAGGCGACGACGCGGTCGCAGATCTGCGCCAGCTCGGAGAATTCGGTGGACCACCAGACGACCACCGTGCCCGCCGCGGCGGCGCGGCGGATGACGGCGTAGATCTCCTGCTTGGTGCCGATGTCGACGCCGCGCGTCGGCTCCTCGAGCACGAGCAGGCGGGGGGCCCGCTCGAGCCAGCGGGCGAGAAGCAGCTTCTGCTGGGTGCCGCCGCTCAGCGTCTGCGGCAGGGCATCGATGGACGGCGCCTTGATCGAGAGGCGGTCGAGGGCGTCCTCGGCGGCCGCGGCTTCGCGCGCCGCGGTGAACCAGCGCCGGCCGGCCACCCGCGCCGCCGCCACCACATTGTCGAGGATCGGCAGCGTTGCCAGCAGGCCCTTCTCGGCGCGGTCGCCCGAGACATAGCCGACGCCGCCCCTGATGGCATGAGCCGGCGTGGCAAAGCGCATCGGCCGCCCGTCGATCATGATCCGCCAGGCCAGCGAGGGGCGCACGCCGATCAGGCCGTCGATCAGGTCGGCGGGACCGGAGGGGGCGCCGGCGAGGCCGAGCACGCTGCCGGGGGCAAGGCGCAGCGCCAGGTCCCCGGCCTGGAGATCGATGGTGGCGCCGGCGGCCGTCGTCTGCGCTGGCGGCGGGCCGGCCTGGCGCGGCGCCCGGCCCTGGCCCTGACCCATGGCCTCGACGATCGCCTCGTCGCGCAGGTCCCGGAGCGGCTGGCGGTCGATCACCGTGCGGCCGTCGCGCAGCACGGTGCAGACATCGGCGACGGCCCGGATCTCGTGCATCCGGTGCGAGACGATCAGCGTGGCGATGCCCCGCGCCGCCAGCCGTCGCAGGATCCGGAACAGGCGCTCGGCCTCCGCGAAGGTCAGGTTGGCGGTCGGCTCGTCGAGCAGGAGCAGCCGCGCCCCCGAGCTCAGCGCCCGGGCGATCTCGACGAGCTGGCGCTGGTGCAGGTCGAGCTCGGCCGCCGGCCGGTCCAACGCCTCCCGGGCGAGGTCCTCGTCGATCATCGCCAGGGCGGCGGCCGCCTCGCGTGCCCGGCGATCGTGCCGGACGAGCCCGAAGGCGCGCTTGCGATGCGGCAGGTCGATGTTCTCGGCCACCGTGAGATGCGGGAACAGGGCCAGCTCCTGGAACACCACGGCGATGGCGGCGGGATCGAAGCGCTCGGCGCCGTCGACGCGGATGCTGCCGCCGTCGCGGCGGATGGAGCCGGAGACGATGCGGATCAGCGTCGACTTGCCGGCGCCGTTGCCCCCGAGCAGCGCATGGATCTCACCCCGGGCGATGCTGAGGTCGGCCTGCTTCAGCACCGGTGTCGGGCCGAAGCGCTTCTCGATGGCGAGCGCCGCGAGGATCGGAGGCGGCCGGTCGGCGGGGCGATCGCTCATGGCGCCCGGTCCAGCCGGTGAAGGGCGCAGCACGCCGCTCCCTGCGCGCAGGCGCAAGCCATGGACCTCTCCTCCGATGCGTCGTTCTTGCGGGCGATGGCCCGTTCAGCTGTTCCGGATGCTTCCCGCAACGCCGGTCCGGCGCAAACGTATTTTATGCAAGGGGAGATGAATGCGATTCACCTGAAAGCGACGCTGGTGGGCTCAGGCCACGCCGTCGGCCGCCAGGCCGAGCTCGCCGAGGAGCCAGGCCGCGAACAGGCGTACCGCGCGCCGCTGGCGGCCGGCGCGCGGATAGACCAGGCGATGGCCGACATAGCGCACGTCCTCGGCCTTGCCGGCGAGCGGCGCCACCAGCCGGCCGGCGGCGATCTCGCGCTCGGCCAGGCGCGTCGATTCCAGGGCCACGCCGAGGCCGTCGACCGCGGCCGCGATGGCGAGGAAGCTGCGGTCGAAGCGGGTGCCGTGCGGCGCCGGCGCGGTCATGCCGTTGGCCTCGAACCAGGCCGGCCAGCGCACCAGCTTGGAGTCGCTCTGGATCAGCACCTTGCCGGCGAGGTCGGCCGCGGTGCGGATCGATGCCGCCAGCGCCGGGGCGCAGAGCGGCGTCACCACCTCCTCGCCGAGCGGCACCACCAGCACGCCGTCGCTGCGCGGCGGGCCGTAGACGATGTCGGCGTCGAACTCATCCGTGGTGAAGCGGGCATAGTCGGTGCTCGCCGCCAGGCGCACCTCGATGTCGGGATGGAGGGCGAAGAAGCGGGCGAGGCGCGGCGACAGCCATTGCGCCGCGAAGCTCGGCGCCGAATGCAGGCGCAGCAATTGCGGTCCGCGGGTCGAGACCGCCTCCATGCCGCGCCGCAATTCGTCGAAGGCGGTGCCGACATGGCGCATCAGCATCTCGCCGTCGCTGGTGAGCCGCACCAGCCGCCCCTCGCGCTCGAACAGATTGGTTCCCAGCGCCTGCTCCAGCTTGACGATGGCGTGGCTGATGGCGCTGGGGGAGAGGTTGAGCTCGCTGGCGGCGGCCCGGAACGAGCCGTTGCGGGCCGCCGCCTCGAAGGCGCGGACGGAGGAGAGCGAGACATCCTTCAGCATGGCTCAGGTGAAGCAGGTTCACCGGTCGGTGTAAAGTTCGCGTTTGAACTCGCCGCACCGCCCGGCCGATCCTGCCGCCGACAAGACGCCAGGGAGGAGACCATGCTGCTCAGCGGCAAGACGGCCGTGATCTCGGGGGCGGCCAGCCGGCGCGGCATCGGCCTGGCGACCGCGCGCCTGTTCGCGGCCGAGGGCGCGCGCGTCGCCATCCTCGACATCGACGGCGCCGCGGCCCGGGAGGCCGCCGCTGCGATCGGCGACGGGCATCTCGGCATCGGCTGCGACGTCGTCGACCGTGCCGCCTGCGACGAGGCGGCAGGCCGGGTCCTCGCCGCCTTCGGCCAGGTCGACGTGCTCGTCAACAATGCCGGCATCACCCAGCCCTTGAAGCTCATGGAGATCGGCGCGGCCGATTGGGAGCGCCTGATCGACGTCAATCTGCGCGGGGTGTTCTCGCTCAGCCAGGCCTTCGTGCCGCATATGCGCGAGCGCGGCGCCGGATCGATCGCCTGCATGTCGTCGGTCTCGGCCCAGCGCGGCGGCGGCATCTTCGGCGGCCCGCATTATTCCGCCGCCAAGGCCGGCGTGCTCGGCCTCGCCAAGGCCATGGCGCGCGAGCTTGGACCGGACGGCATCCGCGTCAACTGCGTCACCCCGGGCCTGATCCAGACCGACATCACCGGCGGCAAGCTGACCGAGACGATGAAGGCCGAGATCATCAAGGGCATTCCCCTATGCCGGCTGGGCACGGCCGAGGACGTCGCCCGGATCTACCTGTTCCTGGCCTCGGATCTCTCCGCCTACGTCACCGGCGCCGTCATCGACGTCAACGGCGGCATGCTGATCCACTGAACGGGAAGCCGATGACCTCGCCTCCACCGCCGCCGGACCCGCGCCCGCGCCTGTCCAACACCAGCCTTGCCGAACGCGCCTGGCGCATCCGCCGCAATGCCCTGCGCATGGGCGCGGTGCAGGGCCAGGGCTACATCGCCCAGGCCCTCGGCATCGCCGACGTCCTGGCCGTGTCCTATTTCCATGCCCTGGCCTTCCGTCCGCAGGAGCCGGAGTGGGAGGGCCGCGACCGCTTCCTCCTGTCGATCGGCCATTACGCCATCGCCCTCTACGCCGCGCTGATCGAGGCCGGCGTGCTGCCCGAGGACGAGCTCGGGACCTACGGGGCCGACGACAGCCGCCTGCCGATGTCCGGCATGGCTGCCTACACCCCGGGCATGGAAATGACAGGCGGCTCGCTCGGCCATGGCCTCGGCATTGCCGTCGGCATGGGCCTCGGCCTCCGGCGCAAGGGCTCCGGCGCCTTCGTCTACACCCTGTTCTCCGACGGTGAGCTCGACGAGGGCGCGACCTGGGAGGCGGCGATGTCGGCTGCCAGCCACCGCCTGGGCAACCTGATCGGCATCGTCGACGTCAACAACATGCAGGCCGACGGCCCCTCGCGCCTGGTGATGGACTTCGAGCCGCTGGCGCCGAAATTCGAGGCCTTCGGCTGGCATGTGCAGCGGGTCGACGGCAACGATATTGGCGCCCTGGTCGCGGCGTTCGACGCCGCGCGGGGGTTGGCCGAGCCTCGGCCCCGCCTGATCATCTGCGACACCCGGATGGCCAAGGGCGTGCCCTTCCTCGAACAGCGCGAGCGCAACCATTTCCTGCGCGTCGAGGCGCATGAGTGGACCGAGGCGCTCGAAGCGCTCGACGCGGGGAGGGCGGCATGAGGCGATCGAAATATCAGCGGCCGGCCCATCTCGACGCGCCGGAGCCTGGCGCGCCGCGCCTGACCACCTCGGCGATGATCGCCTCGATCGCCGGCCCAGGCCAGGCGACGCGGCCGGCGCCCTTCGGCCATGCGCTCGTCGAGCTGGCGCAGCAACGGGCGGACATTGTCGGCCTGACCGCGGACCTCGCCAAGTACACCGACCTCCATGTCTTCGCGAAGGCCCATCCCGACCGCTTCTACCAGATGGGCATGGCCGAGCAGCTCCTGATGGCGGCGGCGGCAGGCCTGGCGCGCGAAGGCTTCCTGCCCTTCGTCACCACCTATGCCGTCTTCGCCGCGCGCCGGGCCTATGACTTCATCTGCATGGCCATCGCCGAGGAGGCGCTGAACGTGAAGATCGTCTGCGCCCTGCCGGGCCTGACGACGGGCTACGGACCGAGCCACCAGGCGACCGACGACCTCGCCATCTTCCGCGCCATGCCGAACCTGACCGTCGTCGACCCCTGCGATGCGCTCGACATCGAGCAGGCGACCCACGCGATCGCCGCCCATGACGGACCGGTCTACATGCGCCTGCTGCGCGGCAACGTGCCGGCCGTGCTCGACGAATACGGCTACCGCTTCGAGCTCGGCCGCGCCGCGCTGCTGCGTGACGGGGCGGACGTCCTGTTCGTCTCCTCGGGCCTGATGACCATGCGCGCCCTCGAGGCCGCCCGGCTGCTCGAGGCCGACCGCATCGGCGCCGCGGTGCTGCATGTCCCGACCATCAAGCCGCTCGACGAGGGCGCGATCCTGAAGGCGGCGGCGCGCAGCGGCCGGATGGTGATCGTCGCCGAGAACCATTCCATCGTCGGCGGGCTCGGCGAGGCGGTGGCCGGCCTGTTGATGCGCAGCGGCGTCAGGCCGCCGGCCTTCCGCCAGATCGCGCTGCCCGACGCCTTCCTCGATGCCGGAGCCCTGCCGACCCTGCACGAGCGCTACGGCATCTCGGCGGCAGCGGTGGCGGCCTCGGCGAAGAGCTGGCTCCGGGCGGGGTGAACCACTCCGCCATCGGCCCCCGGGTGGAGGCGGACGAGGAAGGGCGGGGATCCGGTCAAGATCGCCAGCCGAGGCACACAGCCCCGAGCGCCACCACGGCGCAGGCGGCGATCCGCCGGGGCGTCAGCGTCTCCTGGAGGCACAGCCGTCCGATCAGGGCGGCGAAGACGACGCTGGTCTCGCGGATGGCGGTGATCGGGCCGGCCGGCCCGAGGGCGAAGGCCGCGACCACGGCGCCATAGGCGGCCAGCGCGACCAGGCCGCCGGCGAGGGCCGTCCGGGTCTCCGGCGCACGGATGTCGATGGTGAGGCGGCCGCGGAGGAGAAGGAAGGTCGCCGGCAGCAGCACGCCGTAGAGCACCAGAACCCAGGCGGTGTAGGCGCCGGAATGGCCGGCCGCCCGGACCCCGATCGCATCGACCGTGGCATAGGCGGCGATGATCGCGCCCGTGGCGAGCGCATAGAGGATGGACGACGCCGAGGCCCGCCCCTTGCCGAGGGAGAGGCTCATGATCCCGAGCGCGACGAGGGCTACGCCCGCAGCCTGGGAGGCGGTCGGCCGGTCGCCGGCCGTGAGGACGCTGCCGAGCGTCACCAGGAGGGGCACGCTGCCGCGGACGATGGGGTAGACCTGGCCGAGCTCGCCATGGCGATAGGCGGCGACCAGGAACAGGCTGTAGCCGACCTGGAGGCAGGCCGAGGCGATGACGAAGGGCGAGGCCGGCAGCGGGGAGACCAGCGCGAGGGGGATGGCGACGGCGGTCGCCGAGATGCTCATCACCGTGACGGTCCAGAGCCGGTCGGCGCCCGAGCGCAGGAAGGCGTTCCAGGCTGCGTGGAGGATGGCCGCGAACAGCGCCAGGCCGATGACGGCCGGGCTCACTGGAGCATCCTCATGGCAGCGCCTCCGGGGCGATGATGCGAGCGGCAGCCTGGCGTGCCGCGCCCATGGCCGCATCCCCCTGGCCCATCTCGGCCATCAGGGTTGCGCCCTCGATCAGCATCAGCAGCGCTGCAGCGGCGCTTTCGGCCCGATCGGCCGGCATCGCCTCTTCGAGGATCAGGCGCATGCGCCGCCTGAGGTCGTCCTTCTGGGCGACGGCCCTTCCGAAGGCGGGGTGGCCGGGATCGCCGAACTCGGCCAGGGCATGGGCGAAGAGGCAGCCGTGAAAGTCCGGGCGCCGGAACCAGCGCGCGTACCAGTCGAAGATGGTGGCGATCTTCTGCCCGGGCGTGGCGGCCGCCTGCGCCAGGCGGTCCAGCCGCCGCGCGAACCGCCGGGCCCGGTCGTCCAGCACCTCGACGATCAGGTCGTCCTTGCTGGGGAAGTTCCGGTACATCGTCATCTTGGCCACCGCTGCCTCGGCGATGATCCGATCGATGCCGGTGGCGTGATAGCCCTCGCGCTTGAACAGCGCATAGGCGGTGTCGACGATCTGCTGGCGCTTGCCGGAATGGGATGGTGTCGCGGTCATGGTGATGAGACAGGTCTGTCTCATCACCATGACCGCATTGGCGTCCGGCGTCAATGGCTCCGCGATCGGCGCCGCGCCACGGCTGGTGGAGCCCCCAAGGCCGGCAGAGGGCGCCAGCCGGTGCCTCGTCGGCCCGCATCGTCTCCGGCACTGGCGCCACGGCTCTTGCCGCTGCGCGCGAACCCGGGCAGAACCGGGCCGAGGCGCAGGTGCGGCGCAGGCACACCCGCCGGGAATGGACATGCGACATGACGATGAAGACCATCCTCCTGGCCGGCGCCGCGATCCTGGCGGCCTCTGCGGCCGGGGCGGCGACGCTCGACCTCCGCAAGGTCACCTGCGGCGACTTCGCCAAGTCCGACAGCCAGAGCCTGACGAACGTGTCGCTGTGGTTGAGCGGCTATTACATGGGCGAGGATGACGACGCGGTCATCGACTTCGACCGGGTCAACAAGATGGGCAATGCGCTGGTGCAGTACTGCGCCGCCAATCCCAAGGAGCCGGTCAGCGATGCGGCGGAGAAGCTGATGGGCAAGGCCAAGTAGCGGCTCGTGCCGATGGCTGGCGAGCGCCTGGGCGTCACCTGCTCGGCCCCGGTCGAAGACCGGAGCCGATGGGCTCACGCGTCGCCCGGCACGCCGTAGCTCGGCGCCTCGGTCGGATCGAGGGCGCGGGCGACATAGGCTTCGAGCTGCGGCTCGTAGAGGGCCCAGAGCCGGCCGAGGGCGCCGATCGGGTCCTCGTCGGCCCAGTCGACCCGCAGATCCGCCACCGGCCAGGAGACGTCGCGCACCAGGAGGAGCCCGGCCGAGTGCACCGGCCCGGCTTCGCCGCCGGCCGCCACGCCCGCCCGCATGGCGCCGAGCAGGCGTCCGCCGAGCGATCCCTGCGAAGCCAGGAAGGCCTCGACCATAGCCTGCGGCACGCCGGTATCGGCGAGAAGGTTGCCGGCAGCGACCGCGCCCTCGCCCTGCGCCACGGCGTTGAGGCCGAGCGTGCGGCCGCCGGAGAACACGGCGGTGCGGCCGGCGGCGTCGATCAGGGTGAGCTGGCGATAGTCGATATGCGGGCGGCCCGCGACCAGCGCGTCGCGCGCCGCCTCGGCGCTGGCGCCCTGCGCCATCAGGTCGAGGCCGAGCGGCCCGAGGGAAGGATCGGTGACGTTCTGCGTCGCCACCGCCCCGACGCCGGCGCGGGCATGGGCGCAGCGCGCCGCCACCGCCGGCGAGGAGGAGGAGATCGCCAGGCCGAACATGCCCGTCGCCGGGCAGCGTGCCGCAATGGAGAAGGTCATGCGGCTTCGTCCGGCGCCACGGCTTGCGCAGTGTCGGGAATTACAGCGGTGGCGTCGATCTCGACCAGCCATTCCGGACGCGCCAGGCCGGAGACGACGATGCCGGTGGAGACGGGATAGACGCCCTTCAGCCATTGGCCGACGGTGCGGTAGACCGGCTCGCGGTAGCGCGGATCGATGATGTAGATGGTGATCTTGCAGATGTGCTCCAGCTTCGAGCCGGCTTCCTCCAGCAGCATCTTGATGTTGGCCATCGCCTTCTCGGCCTGGCCGGCGGCATCGCCGATGGCGACGCTCTCGCGCGTGTCGAGGTCCTGGCCGATCTGGCCGCGCACGAACACCATGGTGCCGCGGGCGACGACGGTCTGGCAGAGGTCGTTGTCCAGCTTCTGCTCGGGATAGGTGTCCTTGGTGTTGAACTTGCGGATGCGGGTATGGACCATGGCGGTATCTCGGGAGGGAGCGGTCAGGCGCAGGCCGCTGCCGGCGCCGCAAGGCGGGCCGGCCGACCATAGGCGCGGTTGGCGTAGATAAGGGGGGCGCCTTCGCCCGCGGTGAAGATGTCCTCCACCGCGCCGAACAGCACGTGATGGGTGCCGACCTGCTGCATCGCCGTCAGCCGGCAGCCGAAGGCGACCAGCGGGTCGACCACGCGAGGGGCGCCGGTCGCGTCCGCCGTCCAGTCTGCGCAGGAGAACTTGTCGCCGTCGGCGGTCTTCCAGCGGCCGGCGAAGCAGTCGGAGATGTGCGCCTGGTCGTCGCGCAGCACGTTCACGCAGAACACGCCGTTGGCGATGATCGCTCGTGCCGCGGCGCTGCGCTCGTGGACGCACACCAGCAGCGTCGGCCTCGGCGTGTCGGCGCTGACCGAGGCCATGGCCGAGACGGTGACGCCGAACCGCCCGGCCGGGCCGTCCGTCGTGACCACGTTGACGGTGCAGGCGGCGCTGCTCATGCCGGCGAGGAAGCGCTGGCGCAGGTCCGGGTCGAAGGCTTGGGCCGTCGTGGCGCTCATCGCGTCCTCCCGTGCTACTCCGCGGCGACCTTGGCCTGCCCGGCGGCGAACCAGCTGTTGACCGCGCTGTCGCCGGGCTGGCGGCGGATCTCGCCGAGCACCTTGTCGGAGAGGCCGGCCGCCTTCTTGACGAAGTCCAGCGGGCCGTCCCAGTCGAAATTGCGGTAGACCGCGGCCAGATGCGCGAAGGGCGGCGACTGGGCGAAGAGCTGGAAGGTCAGGCGATGGCCGGCATAGTCCGAGTTCAGCATGTCGCGGGCGAAGGCCAGCAGCTTGCGCCGGTCCTCGGCCACCCAGTCCTCGTTGACCGTGTAGAACTTGTCGAGCCAGGGCTTGGTCTCCGGCGCCTCGAAGGCCGCCTTGTCCGGCGTGACGCAGATCTGGCCGCCGCAAAGCTCGCGGGCGATATGCATCATCTCGTGCAGCTGCGAGCAGGCGAGCACCCGGCCGGTGTAGAGCAGCGACTGGTTCGGCATCATCAGTCCGCCCGGGCTGCGCTCGGCCAGGGCGATGGCGGCGGTGAGGTGGGCGTTGATGCCCTCACGGTAGACCGCGAGCTGGGAGAGCTTCTCCTGCACCGCCTGCTGCTTGTCGAGGCCGGTCTGGCGGGCGTTGAACAGCGCCGCGCCGATCATCATGTCGGCGAGCTTCAGGTTGCGCTGCACGAAGGCGAAGGCGGAATAGCGGTGCAGCGTGGCGCGGATGAAGCTCGCCGCCTTGGTGTGCCGGTAGAACAGCACGTTCTCCCAGGGGATCAGCACATTGTCGAAGATGACGAGGGTGTCGACCTCGTCGAAGCGGTTGGCCAGCGGATAGTCCTCGGCCGGCGCCCGGCCGGCGAAGCCGGTGCGGCAGATGAACTTCAGGTTCGGCGAGCCGAGGTCGCAGATGAAGCCGACGGCATAGTCGGAATAGGCGGCATTGCCCCAGTTGGCGATGGTCGGCTTGGTGAAGGCCTGGTTGGCATAGGCCGCCGCCGTCTCATACTTGGCGCCGCGCACGACGATGCCGGCATCGGTCTCCTTGACCACGTGCAGCAGCATGTCGGGGTCCTGCTCCTGCGGCGGCTTGGAGCGGTCGCCCTTCGGGTCGGTGTTGGCCGAGACGTGGAAGGGGTCGGTGTGCAGCACCCGCGCGATATGGTCGCGGATGTTCTTGGAGAATTGCGGGTCGACCTCGTTGAGCACGTCCTGGCCGTCGAACAGCGACCACATCTCGCCGACGGTCTCGTCGCCGACGCGGGTGACGACGCCGCCGATCTCCTCCAGGAGCGTGTCGGTGGCCCGGCGCTTGTCCCACCAGTCGCTCTGCGTGAAGGGCAGCTTGTTGGCGACGGCGTTGACCTCGCCGTCCTGCTCGAAGCTCATGATGTGGCGGGTCGCCGGCTCGTGCTGCATGTCGTAGAAGCGCGCCCGGATGTCGACCAGCGGCTTGAACATCGGGTGCGTGGTGACGTCCTTCACCCGCTCGCCGGCGACATGGACCTCGCGGCCGTCGCGGATCGAGTCCCGGTATTGTGCGCCCGTGCGGATCATGCTCGCTCCTCGCGTCTGCGGCCGGGCGGCGGACCCGGTCACCATGTGCGGGGCATGATCGCGTGATCGGTGGCGCAAGCAAAATAGTCGTTTCTGCTGCCTTGGTTTGGAATTTGGGAAGCAGGGGCGGCGAAAATCCCCTCTGCCATCGGGCGAGGGGGTCAGCGAGCCAGCCGCTCGACCAGCCGGTCCATCATCCCGTCGCAGGCCTCGATCTGGGCGCGGGAGACGAACTCGTCGGGCTTGTGGCCCTGGTCCATCGAGCCGGGGCCGCAGACCACCACCGGCACGCCGAGGCGCTCGCGGAACAGGCCGCCTTCTGTGCCGAAGGCGACCTTGGTGATCGCGGGCGCGTCGAGCAGGCCGCGCATGAAGGCGGCGGCCTCGCTTTCCGCCGCCTCGTCGAGGCCGGGATAGTCGTTCACAACCTCGACGCAGACCGCGGCGGCGGGAAAGCGCCGGCGGTGCGGCGCGGCGATGGCCGCCGCATCCTCGGTGATCGCCGACAGGATGGCGGTCGCATCGTCCGCGGCGAGGTTGCGGATCTCGAAGTCGACCTCGGCGCGGTCGGGCACGATGTTGAGGGCCGTGCCGCCGCGGATCAGGCCGGCATGGACGGTGGTGTAGGGCACGTCATAGGCCTCGTCCCGCGCGCCCTCCGCGGCGAGCGCGGCCTGGCGGCGGCGCAGGGCCGCGACGAAGTCGGCGGCGAGGTGGATGGCGTTGAGCCCGTGCGGCGCCAGCGCCGAATGGGCGGCGATGCCGCAGCAGGTGGCGCGGGCCGCGACCTTGCCCTTGTGGCCGAGGGCGAGGGCGAGCGAGGTCGGCTCGCCGACGATGACGAGGCGCGGGCGCGGCGCCGCCGCCAGCATGTCCAGCATCGGGCGCACGCCGACGCAGCCGATCTCCTCGTCATAGGACAGGGCGAGGTGCAGCGGGGTCGCGAGCGGCTTTCGCGACGCCAGATCGGCCGCCCGCAGCGCGCAGGCGAGAAAACCCTTCATGTCGGCGGTGCCGCGCCCGTAGAGGCGTCCGTCGCGCTCGGCGAGGACGAAGGGATCCGCGGTCCAGGCCTGGCCCTCCGTCGGCACCACGTCGGTATGGCCGGAGAGCATGATGCCGGGCGTTTCCCGCGGACCGATCGTGACGAAGAGGGATGCCTTCTCGCCGGTCGCGTCCGGCAGCAGCCGCGCCTCGATGCCGCGCTCGGCCAGGACGTCTCGCACGAAGCCGATCAGCGCCAGGTTCGAGCGGGCGCTCACCGTGGGAAAGCCGACCAGACGCTCCAGGAGCCCGACGCTGTCCATGGTCTTTCCTCGTCGTCGCAGAATCCGCGGTCCGGACGTCCGCGGTGCCGGGCGAGGGAAGACGGTCCGGCGCGCCGGGTCAACCGCCATGCCGCATCCGCCGGAGCGGGTGATCGCGGCGCCGGCGGTCGGAAGGCTCGGGGGCAGCAGGTTGCTAAGCAGCTTCTCGTGGCTTAAGCCACGAATTGATTTTGCATTCTCCATGCAAAATCAATGCTGCTCAGGCTACTGAAGTCTAAGCAGGTTCGGGAGAACCTGCTTAGGGCTCGCAGGGGCGTCTCGCCCAGGCCTGGTCCGGCCGTGCGCGCTCGGCTTCCCAGTCCGCCGGCAGGTCCCCGAGGGCGGACAGCGTCGGGTCCTTCCGGAGCATGTGGCCGAGGTGGACGAAATGCGGCAGATCCGTCGCGCCATGGTCGCTCTCGCCGCACAGGAACTGCCAGTCGCCGTCCCGGCGGTCCACCAGCAGGACTTTCCGCAGGTCCCGGAAGATGTGCGGGCAGCACAGGGCGCCGACGGCGGATGAAGCGGAGACCGTGTCCGATTTGACGTTCACTGGCAGGAGATCCCGTGGAGAAGCCGAGGGTCCCCAGTCTCCTTGATCCTGCTTAAGGTTGATTGAACCAGTGGATCGCGAATTTCGAATGTTTCGGGCGGGGAGGCCCCGCTAGCGTCGCCGGCGACGCCGCGGTGAACCGGCGAGCGTCGCGAGGGGACTGAGCGATGGCGCGCGATCCGCGATACGACATCCTGTTCGAGCCGGTGCGCATCGGCCCGGTCACCACCAGGAACCGATTCTATCAGGTGCCGCACTGCAACGGCATGGGCTATCGCGACCCGACCGCGCTGGCGACCATGCGCGCGGTCAAGGCGGAGGGCGGCTGGGGCGTGGTCTGCACCGAGCAGGTCGAGATCCACCCCACCGGCGACATCGCCCCCTTCATCGAGCTGCGCAACTGGGACGAGCAGGACGTGCCGATGCTGGCCCGCATCGCCGACGCCGTCCATGCCCATGGCGCGCTCGCCGGGCTGCAGCTCGCCCATAACGGCATGAACGCGCCGAACCTCTATTCCCGCGAGATCCCGTTCGGGCCGGTCGACCTGCCGGTGTTCTCGATCTACAACGATCCGGTCCAGGCGCGTGCCATGGACAAGGCCGATTTCCGGGACCTGCGCCGCTGGCATCGCGACGCCGCGCTGCGCGCCAAGCGCGCCGGCTACGACATCGTCTATGTCTACGCGGGCAAGCTGTTCGGCGGGGCGATGTTCTTCCTCTCCCGCCGCTACAACACCCGCACCGACGAATACGGCGGCAACCTGGAGAACCGGGCCCGCCTGCTGAAGGAGCTGATCGAGGACACCAAGGACGCGGTCGGCGACACCTGCGGCGTCGCCTGCCGGATCTCGGTGGACGAGCTCATCGGCGAGGAAGGTCTGCACGCCGCCGAGGCCCGCGACATCATCGCCCATCTCGCCGAGCTGCCGGACCTGTGGGACCTGACGCTTTCCTCCTGGGACAATGACAGCCAGACCTCGCGGTTCGCCGAGGAAGGGTTCCAGGAGCCTTTCGTCACCGGCATCAAGGCGCTGACGACCAAGCCGGTGGTCGGCGTCGGCCGCTTCACCTCGCCCGACCTGATGGTGCGCCAGATCCGCTCCGGCGTGCTCGACCTCATCGGCGCCGCGCGCCCCTCGATCGCCGATCCCTTCCTGCCGAAGAAGGTGGAGGAGGGGCGGCTGGAGGACATCCGCGAGTGCATCGGCTGCAACATCTGCGTCTCCGGCGACCATACCATGACGCCGATCCGCTGCACCCAGAACCCGTCCATGGGCGAGGAATGGCGGCGCGGCTGGCATCCCGAGCGCATCCGCGCCGCGGCCTCGCCCCAGCGGGTGCTGGTGGTCGGCGCCGGCCCGGCCGGCCTGGAGGCGGCGATGATGCTCGGCCGGCGTGGCTATGAGGTGGCACTTGCCGAGAAGACCAGGACGCTCGGCGGCCGCGTGGCGCGGGAGCGCCTGCTCCCGGGCCTCTCCGCCTGGGGCCGCGTCGCCGATTACCGCACCGGCCAGCTCGCCGGCATGAGCCATGTCGAGGTCTATCGCGAGAGCGATCTGACGGCGGAGGACATCCTCGACTTCGGCTTCGAGCATGTCGTCCTCGCCACCGGCTCGCGCTGGCGGGCGGACGGCATCGGCCGCCGCCTGCTCCGGCCCGTGCCGTGCGAGGCGGGCGCCGTGGTGCTGACGCCGGACGACGTGATGGACGGCGTCCGTCCCGCCGGCCGCACCGTCGCGATCTACGACGACGACCACTATTACATGGGCGGCGTCCTGGCCGAGCTGCTCGTCCGCGAGGGCTTCGCCGTCACGCTGCTGACGCCGGCGGCCGACGTCTCCAACTGGATGCACATGACCATGGAGCAGCACCGGGTGCAGGCCAGGCTCCTCGAGCTCGGCGTGCGCATCCTCGCCCATCACGGCCTGACGGCGATCGGCCGTGGCGGCGTCGAGGCGGCCTGCGTCTTCACCGATCGCCGGACCGCGATCGAAGCCGGGGCGGTGGTGCTGGTCACCGCCCGCCTGCCCGCCACTGCGCTGGCGGCCGAGCTCGGCGCGCGCCGCGACGCCTGGGCCGAGGCCGGGCTGCGCTCGGCCACGACGATCGGCGATGCCCTGGCGCCCGGCACCATCGCCGCGGCGGTGTTCGCCGGCCGGCGCTATGCCGAGGAGCTTGACGAGGTCCGCGACGAGAGCGCCCTGCCGTTCCGCCGCGAGGTGGCCGGGCTGGTGGCGGGCCCCATGCCATGGCCGGGCGGGTGAGGGCATGCCACAACCAGTATAGTCTTGAAGTTATAGTGCTTCGGGCCTATATTGACTCATGCCGTGGACCGTGCTTTTCGACGAGGCGTTCGCCGAGGAATTCGCCGGGTTGGATGCGGATGTCCGGATCGAGATCGCTGTGGGCATAGCGTTGCTGCAGCGCTTCGGCCCTCAGCTCGGCAGGCCGCATGTCGATACCCTGAAAGGTTCGAGGCATTCGAACATGAAGGAGCTTCGCCTGAAGGCGGCCGACGGCGTCTGGCGGGTGGCTTTTGCCTTCGATCCGCAGCGGGCGGCGATCCTGCTGGTGGCGGGCGACAAGTCCGGCGGGTCGGAAAAGCGGTTCTACAGGCAGCTCATCGAGACGGCCGACCGGAGGTTCGACGAACATCTGGACGCGCTGAACAGAGGAGGCGTGTGATGGCGATTCCAGCGGACGAAGTGCTTCGCAAGACGATGACGCCGGCGGAGCGCGCCGAATCGGAGCGGCGCGCTGAACGCATGGCGGCCCGATATTTGACCCTTCAGCAGCTGCGGAAGGCAAGGGACCTGACACAGGTCCAACTCGCCCGGATCCTGCACAAGGACCAGGTTTCGATCTCGCAGCTCGAGAAGCGCAGCGACATGCTGCTCTCGACGCTGCGCAGCTATGTCGAGGCCATGGGCGGCCGCCTCGATCTCGTCGTCCAGTTCGAGGGCCGAGAGCCGGTGGTGCTTTCCGGCCTCGGCGACGAGGAGGCCGGCTCTCCGGCCTCGGCACAGGATCAGCCGGCGCCGGCCTCGGTACTCTGACGGGCGCGATTCCGCCTATCCCCGGAAGAACCGGTTCTCCGGCCGCGGCAGGCCGAGGTTCTCGCGCAGCGTCGTGCCCTCGTACTCCCGCCGGAAGATGCCGCGGCGCTGCAGCTCCGGCACGACCTTGTCGACGAAGTCGTCCAGCCCTTCCGGGAGATAGGGGAACATCACGTTGAAGCCGTCCGAGCCCTCGCCCGTCAGCCATTCCTCCATCTCGTCGGCGATGGTCTGCGGCGTGCCGACGAAGGCGAGGCCGGAATAGCCGCCGAGGCGCTGGGCCAGCTGGCGCACGGTGAGGGCCTCGCGCCGGGCGAGGGCGATCACCCGCTCGCGCCCGCTGCGACTGGCATTGGTCTCGGGCACCTCGGGCAGCGGCGCATCGGGGTCGAAGGTCGAGGCGTCGTGGCCGAGGGCGATCGACAGCGAGGCGATGGCGCTCTCGTCATGGACCAAGCTGTCGAGCCGGGCGCGCTTCTCGCGCGCCTGATCCACCGTCTCGCCGACCACGACGAAGGCGCCCGGCAGGATCTTGAGGTGGTCGGGCTCGCGGCCGAGCGCCGCCATCCGGCCCTTGACGTCCTTGTAGAAGGCCTGGCCGTCGGCGAGGCGCGGGGAGGCGCCGAAGATCACCTCGGCGGTCTCGGCGGCGAGCTGGCGGCCGGACTCGGAAGCGCCGGCCTGGACGATCACCGGCCAGCCCTGCACCGGGCGGGCGATGTTGAGCGGCCCGCGCACCGAGAGATAGGGGCCCTTGTGGTCGAGGACATGCAGCTTTTCGGGATCGAAATAGACGCCGCTCTCCACGTCGCGCACGAAGGCGTCGTCCGCCCAGCTGTCCCACAGGCCCGTCACCACGTCGTGGAACTCGCGGGCGCGGCGGTAGCGCTCGTCGTGCTCCATGTGCTCCTCCAGCCCGAAATTGAGCGCGGCATCGGGATTGGAGGTGGTGACGATGTTCCAGCCGGCGCGGCCACCGCTGATATGGTCGAGCGAGGCGAAGCGGCGGGCGATGAGATAGGGCTGCTCGAACGTGGTCGAGGCGGTGGCGATCAGGCCGAGATGCCTGGTGTCCACGGCCAGCACCGGCAGCAGCGTCAGCGGGTCGAAGGAGGTGACGGTGTGGCTGCGCTTCAGCGCCTCCAGCGGCATGTTGAGCACCGCCAGGTGGTCGGCCATGAAGAAGGCGTCGAACTTGCCGCGCTCCAGCGTCTGCGCGAAGCGCCTGAGATGGCCGAGGTTGAAGTTGGCGTCGGGATAGGCGCCGGGATAGCGCCAGGCGCCGGTATGGATGGTGGTCGGCCGCATGAAGGCGCCGAGCCGCAACTGCCGTTTCTGGGCCAAGGGAACCTCGTCGAGAACCGCGTGAAACGAATGTGTGGATCCGGCCGCCCGCCGCAAGGCCGGGGTCGGAGAGTTCAACATATTTCATACACCGGGGCTTCCCGGATATGGCCGCGGCAGGCCGGTCGCCGGTATCGCCCGGCGAACGGCCGTGCTGCCGATCGGCTTCAGTGAGGAAGATTTTATATCTATAATTTAGATATACAAAATAGACAAATATCGCGAGTCCATCGTAGTGTCGCGATCCGCGGAGCCGGCATGCGGGCGAGGGCGCCCCCGGCTCCGCGGATCGGACGACGAAAGGACAGAGCGATGATCGGGGTGGTGAAGCACGCAGTCGCCGGGGCGCTGGGGGCAGCGGTCCTGGCCCTGGGCCTGGCCGGCCTGACGGCGCCGGCCGCGGCAGGCCCGACGCTGGACAGGATCAAGGAGCGCGGCGTGATCAAGGTCGGCGTCGGCACGCTGCCCGGCTTCTTCGCCCCCGACAGCAACGGCAAATGGCAGGGCTTCTTCGTCGATTTCGGCCGGGCGCTGGCCATCGCCGTGTTCAACGATCCGAACAAGGTGGAGTTCACCTCCTCCTCGCCGCAGCAGCGCCTGCCGGCGCTGCAGGCCGGCGAGTTCGACATCCTGCTCTCGGGGGTGACGCAGACCATCACCCGCTCGTTCAAGCTCGGCTTCCATTTCGGGCCGGTGGTCTTCTATGACGGCCAGGGCCTCCTGGTGAAGAAGTCGCTCGGCGTCACCAAGGGCAGCGATCTCGACGGCGCCAGCATCGGCGTGCAGAGCGGCACCACGGGCGAGCTCAACATCGCCGACTTCTTCCGCAAGAACGGCAAGAGCTTCAAGCCGGTGGTGATCGAGGACACCGGCGAGTTCGTGCGGGCGCTCGACAGCGGCCGCGTCGACGCGCTGACGCAGGATTCCACCGACCTCGCCCTGAAGCGGACCCAGCTCTCCAAGCCCGACGACTACGTGCTCCTGCCCGAGCGCCTGTCGAAGGAGCCGCTCGCGCCCGCCATCGCCGGCGGCGACGACCGCTGGCTGGAGATCGTCAACTGGACGGTCTACGCCACCATCCAGGCCGAGGAGCTCGGCATCACCAGCCAGAACATCGACAGCTTCCTGACCAGCGACGATCCGGCGATCAAGCGCTTCCTCGGCACCGATCCCTCGCTCGGCGAAGCCATCGGCCTCGACCCGAAATTCGCCTACACCATCGTCAAGACCCTCGGCAATTACGGCGAGATCTTCGAGCGCAACATCGGCAAGGCCACCCCTGCCGGCTTCGAGCGCGGCTACAACCAGCCCTGGACCAAGGGCGGCCTGCTCTATTCCCCGCCGTTCCGCTGAGCGGCCGGGCCGGGATGTCCACGACCACGATCCCGCCGGGCGCCGATGCGCCCGGCCTTCGGCTGTTCCGGGACCGGCTGGGCGAGCGGCCGCTGACGCAGATCGCCCTGTTCGTTGGTCTGACGGCCCTCATCGCCTTCCTCGGCCGCAACCTCGCCGAGAACATGGCCCGGGTCGGCATCGTGCCGGGCTTCGCCTTCCTCCAGCGGCCGGCCAATTTCGAGATCGGCGAGAGCCTGATCGCCTATTCCGCCGAGATGAGCTACGCGCGGGCCTTCCTCGTCGGCGTGCTCAACACCCTGGCCGCCTCGGCTGCCGGCTGCCTCCTCGCCACCCTCCTCGGCGCGGCGCTCGGCATCGCGCGCCTGTCCACCAACCCGCTGCTCGCCGGATCGGCGCGCGCCTATGTCGAGGCGGTCCGCAACACGCCGCTTCTGCTGCAGCTGTTCTTCTGGAGCGCCGTGCTGCATGCGCTGCCCTCGGCGCGGCAGGCGTTGCAGCCGCTCCCCGGCATCCTCCTCTCCAACCGCGGCGTCTTCCTGCCGGTGCTGCGCTTCGAGGACGAGCGCTGGTGGCTGGTCGCCCTCGGCCTCGCCGCCGTCTTCGCCATGGCGTGGGTCGCCGTCGGCCGTCGGCTCGGCGAGCGGCCGGCGCGGCGGCGCCGGGCCCGCTCGGTCCTGATCCTGGCCCTGCTCGCCACCCTGGCCGCCGCGGCCATGCTCCTCGGCGTCACCATCGAGGTGCCGCAGCAGAAGGGCTTCAACATCGCCGGCGGCCTGTCGCTGACCACGGAGTTCTCCGCCCTGCTGATCGGCCTCACCGTCAACGCCGCCGCCGGCATTGCCGAGATCGTGCGCAGCGGCATCGAGGCGGTGCCGGCCGGCCAATGGGAAGCGGCCGGCGCCGTCGGCCTGCACAAGGGCCAGACCCTGCGCCTGGTGGTGCTGCCGCAGGCGCTGCGGGTGATCGTGCCGCTGATGACCTCGAGCTATCTCAGCCTGGCCAAGAATTCGAGCCTGGCGGTGGCCATCGGCTATCCCGACCTGGTCAGCATCGCCAACACCGCCGCCAACCAGACCGGCCAGGTGCTGGAGAGCCTCCTGATCATGATGGCCGTCTATCTCGCGATGAGCTTCACCGTGTCCTGGCTGATGAACCGCTACCATGCGCGCCTGGCGCTGCGGGAGCGCTGAGATGGCGCTCGTCAGCCTGCCGGCACCGCGCCTTCCGGCTCCGGCCGCCGCCTGGCGCAAGGGCCTGTTCGGCTCGCGTCTCAACGCGGCGATCACGCTCGCCTTCGCCGGCCTCGCCGCGCTGGTGCTGCCGCCGCTCCTGCGCTGGGCGCTGCTCGACGCCACCTGGACCGGCACGGCGCAGGACTGCGCCGCGCGCGGCGGGGCCTGCTGGGCCTTCATCGGCGAAAAGCTGCGCTTCATCCTGTTCGGCCTCTATCCCCGGCCGCTGCACTGGCAGGCGGCTCTCGCGACGCTGCTGGTCGCCGGCCTCATCGTCGTCACCGCCCTGCCGCGCTTCTGGCGCGCGCGCCTCGTCCTCGCCTGGCCGCTCGCCATCGCCGCCGCCGTGGCTGTGATGGCGGGCGTCCCCACCGGCCAACCCGTCCCGACCCAGGTCTGGGGCGGCCTGCCATTGACCCTGCTGCTGGCGACGACGGCCTTCGCCGCCGCCTTCCCGATCGGCGTGGCGCTGGCGCTCGGGCGCCGCTCGAAGCTCCGGCTCGTCCGCCTCATCGCCGTCGCCTTCATCGAGGTGATGCGCGGCGTGCCGATGATCGCGGTGCTCTATGTCTCCACGCTGCTCTTCCCGCTGATGCTGCCCGCCGGCGCCTCGGTCGACAAGCTGCTGCGGGCCGGGACCGCGGTGACGCTGTTCGTCGCCGCCTACATGGCCGAGATCGTCCGGGCCGGCATGCAGGCGGTGCCGGCCGGCCAGGACGAGGCGGCGCGGGCCCTCGGCCTCGGCCGATGGCAGGCGATGCGCCTCATCGTGCTGCCCCAGGCGCTGCGGGCGGTCATTCCCGCCTTCGTCACCCTCGGCATCGGCCTCTTCCTCGACACCACGCTGGTGATCGTCATCGGCCTGTTCGATCTGCTCAACACCGCCAAGACCGCCGCCGTCGACCCGCAATGGCTCGGCTTCTACACCGAGGCCTATGCTTTCGCGGCGCTGGTCTACTTCGTCCTCAGCTTCGGTGCCTCGCGCTACAGCCTCTGGCTCGAGCGGCGCCTGGCGTTGCCGGCCGACCGCGCATCGCGGTGACGCCCGACACCGGCGAGAGCTCGCCGGGCTCGCGGGGAGAGCTATGCCGCCGCCGGACGCAGAGCGTTCGCCGGGTCGCCGGAGGCGGCGTGATCGAGGGCGGTCCGGAGCGCGGCGATCTCGGCGCGCAGCCGCTGCACCTCCTCGAGCCGCAGGCCCGAGACGGCAAGCAGGCAGCCCGGGATGTCCCGCGCTCCGGCCTGCAGCGCCCGTCCCTGGCCGGTGAGGCGCACCCGCACCTGCCGCTCGTCGACGGGGTCGCGTCGGCGGTCGACATGGCCCATCGCCTCCAGGCGCTTGAGCAGGGGCGTCAGCGTGCTCGACTCCAGCGCCAGCTTCTCGCCGAGGCTGCCGACGGTCTGGTCGTCCTGCTCCCACAGCGTCAGCATGACGAGATATTGCGGATAGGTCAGGCCGAGCGGCTCCAGGAGCGGCTTGTAGACCCGGTTGAAGCTGTGGCCGGCGGCATAGATGGCAAAGCACAGCTGCTCGCCGAGCTTCATGGCCTCGTCGGGCGTGGTGGCGGGCATGGTTCTCCTCGAAGACATGATTCGGATTTATATCGTGCGCGATCTTATCGCAAGCGCTTGACGCCGACCCTGCACCCTTCTATTGATTGTGTGCGATTTGATCGTGTACGATTTAAACCGTGCCCGACCTGCGGAGAGCCGATGTCCGGCCTCCGCCCAACGGAAGACAGGAGCTCCCCATGTCCGTGAACGTCCTCTACCGCACTTCGGCCCGCGCCATCGGCGGTCGCGACGGTCGCTCCGCCACGACGGACGGCAGCCTGGAGGTCCGCCTCGCCACGCCCAAGGAGCTCGGGGGCGCTGGCGGCGAGGGCAACAATCCCGAGCAGCTCTTTGCCGCCGGCTACGCCGCCTGCTTCCTCGGCGCTATGAAGTTCGTCGCCTCCCAGGGCGGCCCGAAGGTGCCGGCCGACGCCACCGTCACCGCCACCGTCGGCATCGGGCCGCGCTCGGAAGGCGGCTTCGGCCTCGACATCGCGCTCGCCGTCGCCCTGCCGGGCGTCGAGCACGCCGAGGCCGAGGCGCTGGTCGCCAAGGCGCACCAGGTCTGCCCGTATTCCAACGCGACGCGCGGCAATGTCGACGTGCGGCTGAGCGTGGCCTGAAGCATCCGTCCCGGCGCAGGAGGGCAGGGGCCTGCCTCAGTCCCCCTGCGTCGGGGCGCCGTCGATGCGGCGCATCGCCTCCAGCGTGGTGCGGTTGATCGAGGCCAGATGCACCCGCATCGCCTCGGCGGCAGCGTCGCCATCGTGCCGGGCCAAGGCCTCGACGATGGCCGCGTGCTCCTCGGCGCTGCGCTCGATCACGCCCGCCGTCTCCGAGGCGACCCGCCGATAGTCCATGCCGAGCTCGTAGAGGCCCTTCGCCACCGATTCCATGAACGGGTTGGCGCCGATGCGCATCAGGAGGTGGTGGAAGGCCTGGTCGACCACCCGGAACGCCGTCGGGTCGGACGCCGACCGGTATCCGGCCGCGACGAGGTCGCGCAGCTGCGCCAGCTCCGCCTCGGTGACGCGCGCGGCGCAAAGCCGGATCAGCCCGCATTCGTTGACGAGGCGCGCCTGGTAGAGCGCGTCGAGGTTCGATTCGTTCAGCCCGATGACGAATTGCAGCGGCGCCAGCAGCCGCGAGATTTCCAGGTCCGTGACCGAGCAGCGCCCGCCCTGCCGGCTCTCGACCACGCCGAGGATCTGCAGCCCGCGCAGCGCCTCGCGCACCACGGGGCGGCTGACATGCAGCGCCTCGGCGAGCTCCCCTTCGGTCGGGAACACCTCGCCCGGCTTGATGTTGCCCGAGCGGATCAGCTCCAGGAGCTGGCTGGCGACGCGCTCGGCCGCCGGCTTGCGGGAGATCGGCACGATCTTGTCGAGATAGCTCATGCGCTGATCCGCTGACGACACCGCATCGATCGCATCTACCGGCACACGATTTCGAGCGGCAGGTCGAACAATGTCGCCACGCGCCGCAGGCGGTCGATCTGGCGTCCGATCGCCAGAACGCCGTGATGGGTCGGGCCGAACGAGGCCCAGCCGTTGACGAACGCCCTGAGGCCGCAGGAGAACCGCACGCGGCAATTGGTGTCGCCCAGGCGAAGGCCGGGTCCCGCCACCGCCTCGCCTTCGGCCGCCACGAGGCGGAAGGCGCCGCCCCGGCCCTGGGTGAGGGACAGCAGCGTGACGGGCCCCAGCTTCGGATAGGCCTGCGTCAGATATCCCGCGCCGGATTTGCCGTGGAACACCGCCGAGCGCTGCAGCGTCGGCCTTTGCGACGACACCGCGAGATCGGCCGCGCCGCTATGGCCGATGATGCATTCGTCGCGGTGAAAATCCATCGAATAGAGCTCCGCCAGCGTGGCGCTGCCGGCGACGTGCTTCAGCATCAGCATCGCCAGCGCGGTCTTGATGTCGGCCTCGACCGGGCAGGCGACGCCCTCGGTCATCAGCACGGCGAAGGCCGGGTTGGAGGCGGCGAGGATGCCGGCGTGCTCCTCGCGCACCATGCCCTCGTAGTGGTTGGGGATGGCGCAGAGGCGATGGGTCTCGACCAGCCGGTCGAGGCCGGCGAGGACGCTCGCCACCGCGTCCAGGGCCTCGCCCTCCGGCAGGTCGAAGGCGGCCGTCAGCGTCTCGACCCGCGCCGCGCGCTCCGGCGGCGTGACCGCATGGCTCTGCGTGACGATGTCGTCCCAGTCGAGATGCCTGACATAGGCGCCGAAGCGCTGGAAGAACGCGGTCTCGTCGACATGGAGGTCGGTCATGCCGGGATAGGGCCGTCCGAGCAGGCCGAAGCTGCGTGTCCGCAGCGTCCGGCGGATCGAGGCGGCGGCGCACCAGTCCCGCAGGCCGTCATCGACCTCGGCGTCGCCGTCGAGATGGCCGGTGATCACGTCGAAGCGCTTGCCGCCGCGGATCAGCACGGCCGTCATCTCGGGCAGCCCGGCACAGGTGCAGGCGACGCCCAGCCAATCCGCGATGCCGTGCACCCCGTCCATGTCGAGCGCCGGCACGGACTGGACGTTCATCAGCACGACCGGCACGTCGAGCCCGTGCACCGCGATCAGCAGAGGCTCCGACGTCGCGTAGGTGGTGAGGTGGCAGACCACCAGGTCGACATCGCCGCCGGCAAAGGCCGCGCTCGCCGCACGGGCCGCCTCGATGCTGTCGGCGAAGCCGGCATCCACCAGCTCGGCATCGCCGAGCTTGCCGAGGAGGGTCCGGTAATGGCCGAGAAGCCCGTCCCTCATGCCCGGGAATTGCGGCCAGTATGCCGCCAGGCCGAGCGCCAGGACACCGATCCGCGGCTTGGGCCTGCCTGTCCTCGCCATGCCTGCTCCCCCGGCTCTGCGGTCCTGACGAACCGATCGTTGCTTCGCGACATAGTATCTTGACTTACAAGTTTGGCAATGAGACATATTTCTCAAATGCCCCGGCCGGCGCCCGCATCGCGGTCCGCCGGCGAAGGAGGCGGTCAGTGGCGCGGGGCCGCAAGCCCGCGAACAGGGAGGACGACAGTGAGGATTCTCGCACGCATGTTCGGTCCGGGCGTCGTGGTCGGCGCCCTGCTCGCCACCGCCGCCCATGCCGCCGATTTCCACGGCTTCGACCCCGAGAGCTTCTCCGGCGCGCCGCTGAGCGCCGAGCAGCTCAAGGCCATGGTGGCCGAGGCGGTCGCCGCCCATCCCCCGCGCAACGGCGCCAAGCTCACCATCGGCTTCGCCAACCTGCAGCGCGACATCGTCTTCTGCCAGCGGGTGGAGAAGGGCCTGCTCGACAACGCCGCGCTGGCCGGCGTCGATCTGCTGGTCTCGGACAACCGTCTCGACGGCGCCACGGCGCTCTCCAACGCCCAGAGCTTCATCCAGCGCGGCGTCGATGCCGCCATCGAGTTCCAGACCGACGCCAATTTCGGCCCGATCATCATGAAGGCCTTCGACGATGCCGAGACCAAGGTCACGGCCATCGACATTCCGATGGGCGGGGCCACCTTCTTCGGCGCCAACAATCCGCGCTCCGGCTTCATGGGCGGCTCCTATCTCGCCCAGGCCGCCATCGCGCTGAAGGGCCTGGACACGGTCCGCAAGGGCTATCTCGTCGTCGGCGAGCTGCCGCAATCGGGTGCCATCCCGATGATGCGCACCAATGGCGAGGCCGCCGGGTTCCTGGCCACCGTCAAGGACTTCCCGCCGGGCCAGGTGATCAAGATCGACACCAAGAACACGCTGCAGGAAAGCTTCGCGCAGATGACCAACATCCTGCCGCGCATTCCGCCCGGCGTGCCGATCATGGTGACGGCGATCAACGACCAGTCGGCCTCCGGCATGCTGCGGGCCGCCAAGCAGGCCGGGCGCGAGGACGACGTCGTCGCCGTCGGCATGGGCGCCGACGAGACCGAGACCCTGGTCAACGAGCCGCGCTTCGTCGCCTCGGTCGGCTATTTCCCCGAGCGCTACGGCAACTACCTCCTGCCGATCGCCCTGATGCATCTCGCCGGCAAGGAGGTGCCGCCCTCGGTGCTGGTCAACCACGTCATGATCAGCAAGGCGAATGTCTGCGACTATTATCCCAGCTTCAAATGCGACCCGAAGGGCGCCGTGGTCGACTACAAGTTCCCGCAGGCCGAGTTCGAGGCCTATCTCGCCTCGCTGCGCGGCGACCCGACGCTGGAGGCCTACAAGACGCTGATCCCGACGAAGTGAGAGGCGCGACATGACGGTCGAGACGGCGCGCGACACGCCTCGCCTGGAGATGGCCGGCATCGCCAAGAGCTTCTCCGGCGTTGCCGTGCTGCGCGACGTCGCCCTGTCCGCCTGGCCGGGCGAGGTGATCGCCCTGCTCGGCGCCAACGGCGCCGGCAAGTCGACGCTGATGAAGATCCTCGCCGGCGTCTACGCCAGCGACGCCGGCGAGATCCGCGTCGACGGCCGGCCGGTCGCGATCGCCGGCCCGCAGGACGCCATCCGCGCCGGCATCCGCCTGATGCCGCAGGAGCTCTCGGCCCATCCCGACCTCACCGTCGCCGAGAACATCTGCCTCGCCGCCATGCCGGTCCGGCGCGCGCTCGGCATCCCTCTGGTCGACCGCCGCGCCATGCGCGCCAAGGCCGCCGATCTCCTGGCCCGCCTCGGCCTCGCCGACGTCTCGCCCGAGGCCCGCATGGGCTCGCTCTCCCTGTCGCAGCAGCGCGTGGTCGAGATCGCCCGGGCGCTGGCCGGCGAGGCCCGCATCCTGATCATGGACGAGCCGACCGCCGCCCTCTCCGATGCCGAGGCCGAGAGCCTGTTCGCGGTGATCGGCGCGCTGAAGCGCGAAGGCGTCACGGTGATCTACATCTCGCACTATCTCGACGAGGTGTTCCGCCTCAGCGACCGCATCCTGGTGCTGCGCGACGGCGGCGTCGCCGGCACCTTCGCCGCCGCTTCCATCTCGCACGAGGCGGTGCTGCAGGCCATGCTCGGCGGCGCGCTCGGCGACCTCTACCCCCCGAAGCGGGGGGAGGCGGCCGGCATGCCGGTCCTGCAGATCGAGGGCCTCGGCCTGCCCGGCTGGCTGGAGGACGTCTCGCTCGAGGTCGGCGCCGGCGAGATCCTCGGCGTGTTCGGCCTGGTCGGCTCCGGCATCGAGAAGCTCGGCCGCGCCGTGTTCGGCGCCGAGCCGCGCGCCCGCGTGGCGCAGGCGCGCCTGAACGGCGCGCCCTATCGCCCGCAGGCCCCGCGCGACAGCGTGCGGGCCGGCATCGGCTTCGTCGCCGCCGAGCGCAAGCGCGAGGGCCTGATCGGCATCCTCACCGTGCGCGAGAACACCACCTTGCCCTTCCTGCCGGGCTTCACCCGCTTCGGCCTGGTCGACCGGGCGCGCGAGGGCGCGAAGACCCGCCATTGGATCGAGGCGCTCGGGGTGCGCACCCGCGGCCCCGAGCAGGAGATCCGCCTGCTCTCCGGCGGCAACCAGCAGAAGATCTGCCTCGCCCGCTGGCTCCTCGGCGATATCCGCCTCCTGGTGCTGGAGGAGCCGACGCGCGGCGTCGACCTCGGCGCCCGGCGTGAGATCTACGGGCAGATCCGGGCGCTGGCCGCCGGCGGGCTCGGCGTGCTGCTGGTCTCCTCCGACGCCGAGGAGGTCGCCGGCCTCGCCGACCGCACGCTGGTGCTGCGCGACGGGCGCACCGCCGCGGTCCTGCCCGCCGGCGCCACCGCCGCCGATCTTCTGGAGGCCGCCGGCAACGCTGGCGGTTCTCAGAAATCGGCGGCCTGATTCAACCGACGGAACGCAGCATGACCATGACAGACGCCGCGACCAAGGCCCGAAAGCCCGCCCGGGCCGCCGACCTGATGGCCCGCCCCTGGGCCGGCGTCGCCATCCTGCTGATCTTCTTCGTCGGGCTGCTCCTGGCCTTCTCGACGCTGTCGCCCTACTTCCTGCGCTTCAGCAACCTCACCCAGATCGGCTCCAACATGGCCTTCATCGGCCTGATGGCCGCCGCCGGCACGCCGCTGATCATCGCCGGCGGCCTCGACCTCTCGGTCGCGGCCGTGGCGGGCATGGCCGGCATCGCCGTCGCCATGCTCAACGCCCACGGCCTCGACATCTGGGGCGCCTGCCTCGTCGCCCTGCTGCTCGGCGGCGCCATCGGCTTCGCCAACGGCCTGATCACCACGCGCCTCGGCCTCAACCCGTTCATCGTCACCCTGGCGACCATGAGCATCGTCACCGGCCTCTCCATGGTGATGACCGGCGGCCTGACCCAGCCGCTGCTGCAGCCCGACTTCAACTGGCTGGGCTCCGGACGCATCGCCCGCGTGCCGTTCCCGCTGATCCTGATGCTGGCGGTGTTCGCGCTCGCCTGGTTCGTGATGGCGCGCACGCTGTTCGGCCGCCATATCTATGCCGTCGGCGGCAATCCCGACGCGAGCCGCCTGCTCGGCGTCCCGGTGGAGCGCACCCAGCTCGTGCTCTACGTCGCCTCCGGCGTCTCCGGCGCGCTCGCCGGCATCCTGCTCGCCTCGATGCTCGGCGCCGCCGCGCCCAACGCCGCCGGCCAGCACCTGCTCACCATCATCGCCGCCATCATCCTCGGCGGCACCAGCCTGTTCGGCGGCCGCGGCAGCGTCTGGGGCACGCTGCTCGCCGTCCTGATCCTCGGCACGCTCGGCAACGGCCTGACCCTGCTCGACGTCTCCAGCTTCTGGCAGGACGTCACCCGCGGCGCCGTGCTGCTGCTGGCGGTGGGGTTGGACCAGGTGCGGATCCGGCTGCAGGGGTAGGTGCGGTCAATCGCAAGAAAGGTTAATTGAATAACTTAGTCTGTGCTCCGGCCCATCCAGAGATTCTCATGTGGGAAGGGAATACGAACGCCGACAGACCATTTCTTCTTGCCAATTTCAACTGCTCCCCTGGGACGCTGTGAGCCAAGAAAGATCTGTAAAGCTTGAAGTTCTGCCGATGGCATAAAAATGCTATAGCCATCACCGCGTTTGACAGTATTGCGATCATCGAGCCCTGGCCAGTGACTCGGCCACTCAATCGATGGCTCCGGCGCATACTCATAGGGCCAGATCATGACCTCGATGTCGGCAGGCAGCCATTCTTCTGCTCTGGGATGTGAGAAGGAGAGGAGTGTATCATAAGCATTGATGACGGCATCGGGGATTTTGGAGCGCACCGATCGGGAGTCGAGAGATCCATATATTGAAATAAAGAATGGATTCTTCCATCCATAGACAAGAATTGTTGTTTCTGGTTGATCGGTGCTGTCAGAACCTGCATATCCGCCATTCAAATTTGCTAAGCTGGAAAAGTTCAACGTCTGAAGAAGATTGCTCCGCTCATTCTCCGAAAGTTCGACGGATTTGTAGCGTTGATCGGCCCAGTATATGAGTCTATTGTCTTCGTAAAGTGCAAAGCTGGGAGACTGCGAACCAATCACGCTGACCCGGGGGGATGAACGCAGCAATACAAGCACTGGAATCGGTGTACCGATCTTTTTAGCTTTCGCGAGAGTCTCGGGGCGGTTGAACAAGGAGACTTGATTCGGCTGGCCTTCGATCTTCAAAGAAAGAGTTTCCGCAGATCCCCTCGAAGTATACAGGATGACGTTGGATAGTCCTCCTAAAATGATATCTCTTCTCTGTCTATTGAAATAAATCATCTGCATGTTTGAAGCATTTTCACCAATCGTGCATTTTCGCAATAGGGATTTGTTTGTTGTTGCTGATCGACGTACCGGCGGCAGTTCCAACCGTTGGCATGGGGTTGGTCGGCTGTACTCGTGATCGAAAGCGCAATTCGCGATCAACCATGCCCGATGCATCTTCCGGCGCGATCAGCGATCCACATCGACGCGACGCAGTCCCGACCGACAACGCATCCAAGCCCCCCGTTGCACGCAAACCGATCCGATCCTCCGCAAGGGGGAGGGCTCTGACGGCTCCGCCTTCGAACGAACTGCCCTGCCCCGGGGCGGTGCCTAAACCCCCGTCCCCCCGCGATTCCATCCCCGCGCCGTGTCGCCGAAGCCGATCCAGCCGATGTCCGTCACCGCCACCGTGTCCTCCAGCTTGATGTAGCCGCGGCTGGGATGGAGCATGGTCGTCTCGATCGAGAGCACCATGCCGGCTTCCAGCGGCCGGTCCTCGTCATAGCCGGGATAGGGCACGAAGCCCTTGCCGGTCAGCCGCGGCGCCTCGTGGGCGATCATGCCCATGCCGTGGGCGGTGAAATGGGTATAGCCCTTGTGCTTCGAGCGCTCCAGCAGCGCCAGCGCCGGGGTGAACACGTCGCCGCCGCGCGCACCGGCCTTCACCGGACCGCGCGCGGCCATCTGGATCGCGTCGACCTCGCCGAGCAGGTCGACGAGCTCGGCATCCGGCTCCCCCTGGATCGCCATGCGGCAGACGTCGCCGATATAGCCGCGGTAATTGCCGCCGGAATCGAGCGTCAGCACGTCGCCCTCGCCCCAGACCTGGTCGGAGGGGGCGCGGTTGTGGCTCTTGCCGGCGGTGATCAGGCAATATTCGAAGGTGAGGCCGCGCGCCACTTCCTCGCGCTTCAGGGCCTCGGCGAGCTGGCGCTTGGTCGCGCCCGGGCCGTGGCCGGCGATCACGGTCTGCATGGAGTCCACCACCTTCTCCGAGGCGAGGCGCAGCAGCTCCAGCTCGGCCGGTGTCTTGACGGCGCGCAGCCGCTCCAACGGCACGATCGCTTCCGCGAAGGTCGCGTTCGGCAGCTTTTCCCTCAGCCGCAGGAAGGCGTCGGCGGGCAGGAACGCCATCTCCACGCCGATCCGCTTGTCCGCGAGGCCGAGCTTCGTGATCTGCTCGGCTGCGAGCTCGGCCGCATCGAGCGTGCCCCAGCTCTTGGCGATGACCGTCGGCACCCAGAAGCGGCCGAGCTCGCGCTCGTAGGATTCCATCGGGTTGCCGATATAGGCGGCGTCCGGGGCGCGGCCCCTGGCATAGACCAGCACCGGCAGGTAGCGGCTGAGGCCGAGCGCGTCCATCGCGTCGAAGAAGAAGAACCGGTAGCCGCCGAGGAGATACTGGATGTTGTGCTTCGATGTGAGGATGAGGGCGTCGAGGCCCGCCGCCTCCATCAGGGCGTCAAGCTTGCCCCCATCGAAGGGCAGGCCGCCCGCATGCTCCGTGCTTGCACCGGCGCGTTCCATGACATCCTCCCGTGGCTTGTCCGGTCCGTTCGGCCGGTGCCGTTGTTGGTGAGCGTATAGTGCATGGCGGATGCGGGAACGAAAGGCCGTTCGTCCCCCGTGGCGATCACAACCGGTAGAGCCGCCGCGCATTGCCGGCGAGCATCGCCTCCCGGTCCGCCGGCTGATGGTCAGCCAGGGCATCCCTGAAGGCACCGATCAGCTCGCCATAGCCGCACCATAGCTTCTCGATCGGAAAGTTGCTGCCGAAGACGCAGCGCGCCGGCCCGAACGCCGCGACGGTCTCGTGCACGATCCTGGCGATGTGGGCGGGGTCGTTGCAGCGGACGAAGGTGCCGAGGCCGGAGAGCTTGACGTGCATGTTGGGCCGCTCCGCGAGGCGCTTCAGCCCCTCGCGCCAGGCGGCGAAACCAGCCTCCAAGAGGTCCTCCGGCATGCCGCAATGCATCAGCACGAAGGGCGTGCCGGGGAAATCGGCGGCGAGCCGGGCGCCGTCGGCGAATTGCGCGGTGAAGATCTGCAGCTCGAACAGCAGGCCGTGCTCGCCGAGCAGGGCGAAGCCGCGCCGCCAGGCCGGGTCGTTCATCAGGTCGGGCCGGGCGGCGAAGCGGTAGAGCGGCGTCTCGTGCCAGTGGAGCTGCTGGCGGATGCCCCGCACGGTCGGGATAGCCGCCAGCGCTCGCAGCTCTGCCGCGACATCGGGGCCGGCGAGGTCGGCATAGGCAACCTGCGCCGTCGGCCAGCCCGTGCGCTCGTGCTCGCCCTGGACCCAGCGCGCCTCGTCGAGGCCCCGCGCCGGTGCCCAGTTGGCCTGGACGTAGACGCTGCCGGTGACGCCATGCGGCGCGGCGTCGGCGATGTATTCCTCCGGAGGATAGTCGCGGCGGATCGACTCATAGGGGCCGAAGATGCGCGGCAGCATCGGTCCCGAGAGCCAGGGCAGGTCCGCCTGCCGCCAGATATGGTGATGGGCGTCGATGATGCCGGTCATGCCGAACCTCCCAGTCGAAACTGCGTCGCGGCCGAGCCGCGCGGGCGGGCCTGCGCCGCGGCGAGGGCCGCGGGGAAACCCATCCACGCCGCGATCGAGGCGGCGTCCGCCATCCGGTCGATCGAGGCCAGCACGGCCTGCATCGCCCGCGTCTGCGGCTGGTAGCGCGGGTCGGCCAGCATCGGGCTCGCCCAGATCAGGCGATGCGCCAGGCGCGCGAGCCGGGCCGTCGCCTGGACCATTCGCGCGGGATCGCCGCGCTCGAACCCGTCGGAGACGATCGCAACCACGGCGCCGCGCACCAGGGTGGCATGGTGGGAGCGCTCAAGGAAGGCCGCGAGGCTGTCGCCGATGCGTGTGCCGCCGTCCCAGTCCGTCAGGATGTCCGCCAGCCGTGCCATGGCGACGTCGAGATCGGCGCGGGCGAGCAGGCGCGTCACCCGCGTCAGGCGGGTGCCGAAGCAGAACACCTCGGTCGCCGGCAAGGCGCGGACCAGGGCATGCGCCACGGCCAGGGCGTCCGGCGAGACGGACTTCATCGAGCCGGACACATCGACCAGCATCAGGAGCCGCCGCGGCATGTGCGGGCGGCCGCGGCGCGGCACCGGCTTGAAGGCGCCGGCAAGGGTACGGTCCTGACGCAGGGTCTTGGCCAGGTCGATGGCGCCGCGGCGGGCCGGCACAAGCCGGCGCGAGAGCCTTCGGGGCATGGCGGCGCGGCTCGCCTCGGCCGCGGCCCGCGCCCGCAGGGAGGAGGGCAGGGGCCGGGTCCGCCTGGCGCCGGTCCCGTCGGCATCCGCCGCCTCCAGGCCGCCGCCTTCGCCGGTTTCGATCCGGATAGCGGACCGGACCGAGCCGCGCTGATCGAGGCGCTGCTCGTCCTCGCCGGCCTCGCCCGGCCGCTCCAGCGCCGGCGGCGCCAGGCCGTGCAGCCAGCCGCGAAAGGCCTGGTCGAAGCAGGGCAGGGCCTCGGGGCTTTTCAGGAAGACCGTCCGGGCGATCCAGTAGAGCTCGCCCGGCGCATCGAACGGGATCGTCGCGAGGGCGGCGAGGAAATCCTGGATCATGTCGGGGGTGACCGGCAGCCCGGCGGAGCGCAGGCGCCGGGGCAGGTCGTCGAGAACGGCGGTGGCGGAGCAGTTCATAGGCCGCCCGCGACTTTTGGAGGTGGAACAGGGATGGAGCGGTTTGGCGCGACCTGCCTTCTCCACGCAGTGGGGAAGGTGGCCCGACGAAGTCGGGTCGGATGGGGTGTGGCGGGCAGAGCTGCACGCTTTGAAGGCTCTGCATGACTGTCGTGCAAGCCGAACACAATCCCAGACCCGCCCGCCACACCCCATCCGACCTTGCTTCGCAAGGCCACCTTCCCCGCTGCGCGGAGAAGGCTTTCATGTCGCGGCTCCGGCATCCTCCGGACGCGCGGACAGGTGGCGCCCGTTCCCATCACACCCCGGCCTCCTCCAGGATCCGCGTCGCCTCGCGCAGCATCAGGTCGAAATCCTCCTGGTCCTTCACCAGGAGTCCGAGCGAGCGGCGCAGCGCCTCCGGCCAGGCCGTGCCGTTTGCGGCGAGCGCTGCCGCCCCGCGCGACCAGTCGATGCTCTCGGAGACGCCTGGCTTCTTCAGCAGCGGCAGGCGGCGCGCCCCGCCGACTGCCGCCACCAGGCTGGTCGCAGCACGCTCGGGCAGGGACGGATTGTGCAGGCGGACGATCGCCGCCTCCCGCTCGGGCGCGGGATAGTCGATCCAGTGGTAGAGACAGCGCCGTCTCAGCGCCTCGTGCAGCTCGCGCGTGCGGTTGGAGGTCAGCACGGCCAGCGGCCGCGTCGTCGCTTTCAGCGTGCCGCGTTCGGGGATGGTGATCTGGCCCTCGCCCAGGAATTCCAGGAGGAAGGCCTCGAAGGCGTCGTCGGCGCGGTCGATCTCGTCGATCAGCAGCACGCATTGGGCACCGGCGCGCAGCGCGGCCAGGAGCGGGCGCTCGATCAGGTAGTCGTCGCCATAGAGCGCCTCCAGCGGCCCGGCCTGGTGGGCGCGGATCGCCAGGAGCTGGCGGGCATGGTTCCATTCGTAGAGCGCCTGGCCGGCATCGATGCCATCGTGGCATTGCAGGCGGATCAGCCGGCGGCCGAGCATGGCTGCCAGCGCCTGCGCGATCGAGGTCTTGCCGACGCCCGGCGCGCCCTCGACCAGCAGCGGCTTGTCGAGGGCGAGCGCCAGCTGCACGGCCGTGGCCGTGCCCTCGTCGGCGATGTAGCCGGCGGTAGCGAGGCCCTCGACCAGCTCGGCGAAGGAGGGGGACATGCTCCGGCCTCCCGGCTCGCCGGTTCAGAACTGCGGATGCTCGACGGTGAGGACGTGGAAGCGCGAGGCGCAATTGGCCGCGGCGTCGGCGCCCGCGGCCTTGCCCTCCGGGCTGCCCATGCCGGCGAGGCGCGCCTCGTCGCTGTCGTACCACATCTCGTTGACCGCATCGGCGCCCATCCGGTCCGCCCCGGACGCCAGCACGTTGATGGTGTAGCGGCGCAGGCCCGGAATCCTGCGGGCCAGCGGCGCGTGATGGTTCAGCAGCCAGTCGGCGAAGGCCTCGGGCGAGGTCTCGTCCTTGCGCTTGAGCAGCGAAATCACTTTCAGCATCGGAGGCTCCTGTCGGGTTTTTCCAGAGTGAAGAGGGGCGTCACGCGGCCTTCCGCTTGGCCAGGATGCCGCGCAACACCCGCTCGGGCGTGAACGGCATCTCGTCCATGCGGGCGCCGCAGGCGTCGAAGATGGCATTGGCGATGGCCGGGATCGGCGAGTTGGCGGTCATCTCGCCGATGCCCTTGGCGCCGTAGGGGCCATTCGAGGCCGGGCGCTCGATGATGACGCTGGTCATGGCGGGCGTGTCGGCCGGCCCCGGCATCAGGTAGTCCTGGAAGTCGAGCGGGCCGCATTTGCGGTCGGGGTAATAGGGCTCGGTGGTCTCGTAGAGCGCGTGGCTCACCCCCATCCAGGCGCCGCCGCTGATCTGCTGGTGCACCATGGCCGGGTTCAGCGCCCGGCCGACCTCGTAGGCGTTGATCAGCGACACCACCCGGACGATGCCGGTCTCGTCGTCGACCTCGACATCGGCGATGGTGCAGGCATGGGCCTGGCAGGAGTCCGGGTCCATCTTGCCGGTCTCGGGATCGGGGAAGCTGCGCTCCTTCATCCACATGCCGCGGCCGGAAATGGTACGCGCGTGCTTGAAATGCGCGGCAAGGGCGAGGTCGACCAGGCCGATCGCCTTTGCCGGCGCGCCCTTGACCTGGATCTTGCCCTTGTGGTCGGGCTCGAGGTCTTCGGCGTCGACCTCAAGCTCCAGCGCCGCGACCTCCATCATCACCTGCCTCGCCTCCTTGGCCGCCGCGATCACGGCATTGCCGATGCGGTGGGTGCCGCGGCTGGCGAAGGTGCCCATGCAGTGCGGGCCGGTGTCGGTGTCGGCGGTGTCGACCATGATCGCCTGGTAGGGCACGCCGAGCGTCTCGGCCGCGATCTGCGAGATCACGCTCTTCAGGCCCTGGCCGAGATCGACGCTCGACAGCGTCACCACGAAGGAGCCTGTCGTGGTGGCATGGATCAGCGCCTGGGAGGGATCGCCGCCGAGGTTCATGCCGGTGGGATAGTTGACGGCGGCAAAGCCGCGGCCCCTCAGGATCGCCATCACAAGCCTCCCCGGTGCAGCGACGACATCGCCCGGAAACGCTCGCCCAGCTCGACGCCCGCCGCCTTCGCCGCAACCTGCATCACCTCCACCAGCGCCGCGCCCTCGACCTTTTTCTGGTGGGCTTTCATGTCGCCGTCGCGATAGGCGTTGAGCATGCGCAGCTCCAGGGGATGCAGGCCGAGCCGCCGGGCGATCTTGTCCATCTGGCATTCCAGGGCGAAGTCGCCGATGGTGACGCCGAAGCCGCGCATGGCCGAGGAGGGCGTGCGGTTGGTGTAGACGCAATGCGCGTCGACCCAGACGTTCGGGATCGAATAGGGCCCCGGCATATGCGCCGCCGCCTTGGTGGTGCCGTAGGGGCTGTGCCTGGAATAGGCGCCGGCATCGACATAGAGCGTCACCTTGCGGGCGATGATGCGCCCGTCCGCGGCGACGCCATCCTTGACGATGATGCGCTCGGCCGCCCGGGGCGAGGAGACCTGCATCTCCTCCGCCCTGGTATAGGCGAACTTCACAGGCCGCCCCGTCAGCATGGCGCCGATGGCGGCGATCGGCTCGACCATGACGTCGACCTTGCCGCCGAAGCCGCCGCCGACCGTGCCGCCGACCACCCGCAGCTTGCCGAACGGCACGTCGAGGATCAGCGCCGCATTGTCGAGGGTGAAGAAGCAGGCCTGGGTGTCGGAATGGATGGTGAGGCGGCCATTGCCCTCGGGCACGACGATGCAGCCGGTGGTCTCGGTCGGCGCATGCTCGATCGGCGACGACTGGTAGCGCTCCTCCAGGATGAAGTCGGCCCGGGCGAAGGCCTTGTCGACATCGCCGAAGCGCACGCGCCGGCAATGATGGCCCTCGTAGACGAAATAATTGGTGCCATGCGGCTTGATGACCGGCGCGCCCGGCTTCAGCGCCTCCTCGACGTCGAAGACGGCCGGCAGCCGCTCGTAGGCAACCTTGACCTTGGCCGCGCCCTCGGCCGCCGCCTGCGGGCTGTCGGCGAGCACGGCCACGACCTGCTCGCCCCTGTAGAGCACCCGGTCCTCCGGCAGCACCGGCTCGTCGTTCGGGCCGACGCCGATCAGGCGCAGGATCGTGTACCAGTTGCTCGGCACGTCCTGGTGGGTGAGCACGCGCACCACGCCGGGGACGGTCAGGGCCGGGGCGACGTCGACGCTGCGGATGAGGGCATGGTGATGCGGGCTGCGCACCATCTTCAGGTGCAGCATGCCGGGGAAGCGCCGGTCCTCGTAATAGGCGGTCCGGCCCTGGACATGGGCGCGGGTGTCGACGCGCTGGTGCGAGGTGCCGACCACGGCGACCGCATCGTCGCGCTCGCCGGCGAAGAAGCTCTTGTCGATATGCTCCATGGCGGCGCCCTCACGCCGCCCGGCGGTCGAGGGCGCGCAGCCGCGCGGCGGCGTCGAGCACCGCGTCGACGATCGCCTCGTAGCCGGTACAGCGGCAGACATTGCCCGAGATCGCCGCCATCGCCTCCTCGCGCGAGGGCGAGAGCGTGCGGTCCAGCAGGCCCTTGGCCGCCATGATCATGCCGGCATTGCAGAAGCCGCACTGGGTGGCGAAGCCCTCGTAGAAGGCCGCCTGGATCGGGTGCAGCACCTCCCCGTCCGCCAGCCCTTCGATGGTGGTGATCGCGCCGCCGTCGACGAGCTCGGTCAGGGTGCAGCAGGCGAGGACGGGCGTGCCGTCGATATGCACGGTGCAGGTGCCGCAAGTGCCGCCCTCGCAGCCGGCCTTGGCGCCGGTGAGATCGAGAGCATCGCGCAGCGTGCGCAGCAGGGTGGTGCCGGGCCTGACCAGGATCTCCTGGACCTGGCCGTTGACGATGATGGCGACGGGCTGGGACTTCATTCCGGGCTCCCCGAGGTTTCGCCGAGCAGGGCGCGACGCACATGCACCGGCAGCACCTGCCGCCGGTACCAGGCGCTGGCATAGGCGTCGTCGACCGGGCGGATATCGGCCCGCGCCGCTTCGCCGGCCGCCCGGACCGTCGCCTCGGTCAGCGGCCTGCCGGCGAGCGCCGCCTCGGTCAGCGGCCTGCCGGCGAGCGCCGCCTCGGTCAGCGGCCTGCCGGCGAGCGCCGCCTCGGCCGAGGGCGCGCGCAGCGGCCGCGGCCCGACGCCGCCGAGGGCGATGCGGCTCGCCCTCACCGTGCCGTCCTGGATGTCGAGCAGCGCCGCGACGGTGACGATCGCCGCCGAGTTGTGGGTGCGCCGCATCGCCTTGCGGAAGCGCAGGGCCCCGGGTGCCGGCAGGGTGAAGCGCAGATGGGTGACGATCTCGCCCTCGTGCCGCTCGGCGAGCCAGGCCTCCAGCCTGCGGGTCGCCGATCCGGCGGGGCCTTCGGTCGTGACGCTGGCGTCGAGCGCCAGCAGCGCCACCGCGAGGTCGCCATAGGGGGCGGGCGCGAACAGGTTGCCGCCGACCGTGGCCGAGTTGCGCAGGGTCGGGTGGCCGATGGCTGAGATCACCGGATGCAGCGCCGCCAGCGCCGGCTCGCGCCCGATCGCCGCGAGCCGCACCATGGCGCCCAGCGTCACGCGGTCCTTGCCGATCCGGATGGCCGAAAGTCCGGAGCGGTCGAGGCTGACGAGCGTCCTCAGGCCGCTGGTGCCGGCATTGACCGCCGGGATGATCAACGTGCCCCCCGCGAGGATCGCGACCTGCCGGCCCTTCAGCGACGGCAGCGCAAGCCTGGCGGACTGCGGGCGCGCCACAGCCTCCAGCATGGGTTCCCTCCGAATCGAGTCCTGTTGGACTTCTGATTGATCATCGATTATCGATAATTTTTGCGACCTGTCAACGTGGGCTCCGCGGCGCTGGAAAGCCTTCGATTCCCGCCGCGAATCGCGTCATGACAGGGCGTGCAACCAAAGGCATTTCGTCGATGAGCGTCGTCCGCGTCACCTTCCGCGAGCAGGTCAAGGACACGCTGATGCGCCGCATCGTCGACGGCACCTATCCGCCGGGCACGCGGCTGATCGAGCTGAAGCTCGCCCGCGAGTTCGGCGTGTCCCAGGCGCCGGTGCGCGAGGCGATCCGCGAGATCGAAACGATCGGCCTCGTCCTCTCCCAGCCGCACAAGGGCGCCGTGGTCGGCGATTTTGCCGCCCGCGTCGACGAGGCCTACACCGTGCGCGGCGCGCTGGAGGAGGCGGCGACGCGCCTGGCGGTCGGGCGGCTCGGCGACATCGCCGCCCTGCAGGCCGAGGTCGACGCCATGGCCGATGCCGCCACGCGCCGCGACATCGAGGCGCTGAAGCACCACAGCGTCGCCTTCCACCGCCTGATCGTCGAGGCCTGCGGCAACCAGCTCCTGGCCTCGATCTGGAACTCGCTGCAGATCGAGACCCGCACCACGCTGACGCTGCTGCACCCGGACCTCGACCTGATGCAGGCGGCGTTGTCGCACCAGCCGATCGTCGATGCCATCGCCAGCGGCGACAGCGAGCGCGCCGCCCGCGTCGCCCGCGAGCATCAGGCCTATTTCGAGGAGGCGACGGCCCCGCGCCAATCGGCACCGGCGCCGAAGGCGGCGGGCGCCTGAGCCGGAGAGGGAGCAGCCGATGCGGACGGTGCTGATCTATGCGGCCGCCGCCCTGGCCGAGATCGGCGGCTGCTTCGCGGCCTGGGCTTGGCTGCGGCTGGGCAGATCCGTCTGGTGGCTGGCGCCGGGCCTCGCCTCGCTGGCGCTGTTCGCGTTCCTGCTGACCCTGGTCGACAGCGCCGCGGCCGGGCGGGCCTATGCCGCCTATGGCGGCGTCTACATCATCGCCTCGCTGCTCTGGCTCTGGGGCGTCGAGGGCGTCAGGCCGGACCGCTGGGACATGGCCGGGGCTGCGATCTGTCTGGCCGGCGCCGCGGTGATCCTCTGGGGACCTCGCCCGGCCTGAGCCGGACACCGCGTCGGGCAAATCACCCATCCCTCCGCGGGCAGTTTGCCGAGGCAGTGCCGCACGTCCGCCGCTAGGGTCGGAAGGGTCGCCAGCCGGAGCGCCGGGAATGCACGCACGCCTGCCCGCCGTCCTCTACGCCTGGTTCGCGATCGACCTCCTGCTCGCGCTGGCCCCACCGTTACACTGGGCGCTCAGCGGCAGCGCGCCGGTGCTCGGCGTGCCGAGGGTGCTGCTCTACCTCTTCGGCACCAGCGCCTTCATCGCGGCGAGCGTCGTGACGGCCTATCTCTGCGATCCCTCGATGCGGGCCGCGGATCGGGAGCGGCGCTGAGCCATGGGCATGGTCATCACCTATGGCGCCCTGGCCTCGTTCTTCGCCGTCGTCGTCGCGATCCTGCAGCGCTCCTACGTCGCGGACCGCGACTTCAGCGACTTCACCGTCGCCGGCCGCTCGTTCGGCGGCTTCTACCAGGCGATGGCCTTCCTCAACACCTATCTGCCCGGCACGGTCTTCATCAGCATCGTCGGCTTCGTCGTCGGCAAGGGCGTGCTCGGCATCGGCATCTTCTCGATCATGCTCGCGCCGGTGGTGATGTACCTGATGGCGCATCGGGTCTGGACCTGGGGAGCGGCCTACGATCTCAAGACCCAGCCCGATCTCATGGCGCTGCGCTTCGAGTCCCGCGCCATCCGGATCATCGCCGCGCTGATCGGCGTCGCCGGGCTGTTCCCCTGGATGGTGCTCGGCATGCAGTCGCTGGGCGCCGTGTTCCACGCGCTCTCGCTGGGCCATCTCGGCTTCACGACCTCGGTCATGCTGGGCGTCGTGGTGATGACGGTGCGCCAGGTCTGGACCATCCGCATGGGCATGCGCGGCATCGTCATCTCGGACCTGTTCCAGGGCATCGTCGCCTATGGCCTGGGCAGCGTGCTGCTGGTGATCGTGATCGTCTGGCTGGTCCTGCAGGGCACCACGCTGTCGTCGGTTCCGTCCGAGCACTTCGACCTGCCCGGGCCCGGGACGCCGGTGCCGCTGCTGTTCTTCTCCCTCGGGCTGCTGCCCTTGCTCTGCAGCCTGTGCTGGCCCGACCTTTTCGTCCGGCTCTACACCGGCTCGGGCGTCGGCAGCGTCAAGCGCTCCTCGGCCTATTGCGCGCCGATCGCCCTTGTCTTCCTCGTCGGTCTCTATCTCATGGCCTTGCTGGCATCGGGGCGTCCCGATATTGCCGCCGCGCCGGACTCGGCCTGGTTCACGCTTGCCGAGGCGGCCGGCGGCCCCTGGCTGCTCGGCCTGGCGGGTGTCGTCGTGTTCGCGGCCTCGATGGGCAATATCGACGCGACCGTGCAGTCGAGCGGGGCCCAGATCGCCAACGACGTGCTGGGCGCCCTCGGCCGCGACGGGCGCCGGATGGGCCAGCGCGCGCTGATCCTCACCTCGCAGGTCGCCATGGCGGCGATCACCGTTGCCGCGGCGCTGATCGCCTGCCTGCCGCTGCCCAGCCTGTTCAGCATCGCGCTGCTGGCGTTCCAGATCATGGTGCAGCTGTCGGTGCCGCTCTATTTCGGCATCTTCACCAAGTTCGGCAACCGGCAGGGCGCCATCGCCGCCATGCTCGCCGGGATTGCCGTGGTGGGCGTGCTGCAGTTCCTCTGGCCGATCGGCATTCCCTGGGCCTATGGGCTGACCTCGGGCGCCGTCGCGCTCGTGGTCAATGCCGCGGTCTATGTCGGTGCCGGGCTGCTGCTGGCGCGCACGGCCGACGAGCAGGCGAGGCTCGATGCCCTGTTCGCGGTCGCGGCAAGGCCGGCGATGACGCCCGGCCGTGCCGGCGCCGCGGATCCGGCGGCGGTCGGTGCCGAGTGAGCCCCGGTGCCCGGCCCGGACATGGGAGAGGGACGATGAGCGATCTCTACGGCCCGAGCCATCGCCGGTTGCAGGACGAGCACGACACCACGCGCCTGGCGGATCGGCTCGAGGCGCTGGCCCATGTCGAGATCCCGCCGGACGAGCGGGCTTTCATCGAGAGCCGGCCGATGGTCTTCCTCTCGACCGTCGATCATCGCGGGCGGCCGACCGTGTCCTACAAGGGCGGTGCGCCCGGCTTCGTCCGCGTCCTCGACGACAACCGGCTCGTATTCCCCAGCTATGACGGCAACGGCATGTTCCTGTCGCTCGGCAACATCGCGGCCAATCCTGAGATCGGCATGCTGTTCATCGATTTCGAGCGCCCCCGGCGGCTGCGCCTGCAGGGGCGGGCGGCCCTGCTCCGCGACGACCCGCTGCTGGCCTCCTATCCCGGCGCCCGGATGCTGGTGCGGGTCGATCCGGAGCAGGTCTTCGTCAATTGCGGGCGCTATATCCACCGATCGGCCGGAAGCCGGCTGTCGCCGCACATTCCCGATGCGGGCGGATGCCAGCCGTTCCCGGCCTGGAAGCGGATCGATATCTTCGGCGACGTCCTGCCGGCCGCCGACAGCCGCCGCGTCGCCGAGGCCGGCGGGCCGATCACGGTCGCCGATTACCCCGGCGAGGACGACCCGCCGGGGTGAGGGCGCGGGACGTCAGGCCGCGTCCTGGACCCGGGGCAGCGTCGTCTGGATCACCTCGAAACCCTCGAACACGGGATGCCCTGTCGTCAGCGAGGGGCCTTTGCCGGCGTCGCGATGAGCGAGGCGGAAGGCTTCCGACTTGGTCCAGGCCTCGAAATCGGCCTTGTTGCGCCAGATCACATGCGAGGAATAGAGCGTGTGGTCCTCGCGCTCCGGCCCGCGCAGCAGGTGGAACTCGACGAAGCCGGGCACAATGTCGATATGCACCTCGCGCTGGCGCCAGACGCTCTCGAACTCGGCTTCGCAGCCTTTCTTCACGGTGAAGCGGTTCATGGCGATGAACATGGGGTGGGTCCTTTCCGGGGTTGTGACGAGTTAGCGGAATTTCTGTTCGAACGGCAAGACGGCGGCATAGGTGCCGCCCGGCGGTGGCGGGAGCGAAAGGCTCTGCATGGTCGAGACCGCCCGCTGGTCGAACACCTGGTCGCCGGAGCTGCGCGAGACCCGGCTCGATACCACGCTGCCGTCCGCGGCGACGCGGAAGGCGATCAATGCCGTCAGCCGGGCGGTGCCGACGCTGCGGAACCGGCTCTGCGCTCTCGCACGGACGAGCCTGCCATATTCCTGCTGGGTCGCCCCGGCGGCACGGGCGGTCGTGCTGCTGCCGATGTCCGACGGCGCGCCGCCGACCACCCGGGTCGAGCGCGTCGTGGGGCGCAGCGCTGCCAGGGTCGGCTTGGCCGGCTCATGCTCGCGCTTGGCCGCGGGCGGCTTTGGCCTGGGCGTCGGTTTTGCCGGCCTCTCGACCGGCCGCGCCGGCGGCGGCGTCACCGCTGCGACGGTGGTCGCCGTCTCGGCGGTCGTGGTCACCACCGGCTCGACCTCCACCGGCGCCACCGCCTGCGCCTGCAGCTCCGTCGGCGCCTCCTCGGGCGCTTGTTGCTCCACCGCCTGCGCCATTTCGGTCGGCGTCGTCTCGGGAGGCGGCGGCTGCTCGGCCGTCTCAGCCGGCGCCGCCTTGGTCGGTGGCGTTTCCGCCGCGACCTCCGTCGGCGGGGTCTGCGTCGCCGCCTGCGCTGTCACGGCTTCCTCGGTCTCGACCGGCTTGACCTCGCTGGTCTCGCTGCTGGTCAGGGCCTCGTCGACGCTGGCAGTCTCGACGCTTTCGAGGGATGGATCGACCGGCGTCGGCGCGACCTCCGGCACCGGCGCGAGGGAAGCCTCGATCGGCCGGTCGTTGCGCGTCTCGGTGCCGGCCGGCACGACCGACAGCGTCAGGGCCAGCGCCGCATGCGCCAGCGCCGAGACCACGATCGCGACGGGCCTGGCGTCGCGCAGCGCCCAGGTTCCGCTCCCGCTCATGGCGCCGATGTCGCCGCCGGCTGCGGCGCCGGAGCCGGCGCGGCGCCCGCCTGTGCCGGCGGGCCGCCAGGGGGGGGCTGCCCCGGCTGGCCGGCGGCGGCCTGCCCGGGCTGGCCGATGAAGGCGATATGTGCCGCGCCGGCCTGGCTCAGCGCCGACATGGTGTCGAGCACGCGCTGGTAGGGCACGCTGGCGTCGGCGCGGATATGGGCGGTGAGGTCCGGCCTGGCGGCGACGCGGGTCCGCACCGCCGCGGCCAGGGCCTCGGGTGCGACCGCATCGCTGCCGAGATAGACCGTGCCGTCGCTGCGCACGCTGACGATCAGCGGCTCCTGGCGCTGCTCGACCGGCGGCAGGCCCTGCGTCTTCGGCAGGTCGACCTTGACGCCGGCCGCCAGCATCGGCGCGGTGACCATGAACACGATCAGGAGCACCAGCATCACGTCGACGAAGGGCGTGACGTTGATCTCGGCCACCGGATGGTGGCCGGCCACCGGGCGGTGGCCGCCTTCGCCCGCGTCGTCGAAGGAGAGGAGGGGGCCGCTCATTCCGCGGCCGCCCGGAACTGCGGCGGCACGCCATGGGCCGCGGCGATGGCCTGCGCCTCGTCGCGGATCGCCGCGTCGAAGGCCCTGGCAAGGCCGGTCATGCGCGTGCCCAGCCGGTTATAGGCGATGACGGCCGGGATCGAGGCGACCAGGCCGAGCGCCGTGGTGAACAGCGCCTCGGCGATGCCGGGCGCCACCGTGGCGAGGCTGGTGTCGTTGGCGCCGGCGATGGCGGCAAAGCTGTTCATCACGCCCCAGACCGTGCCGAACAGGCCGATGAACGGCGCCACCGAGGCGATGGTCGCCAGCACCGACAGGCCGGCATCGGCGCGGGTCAGCAGCTCGTTGCCGGCCTCGCGCATCGCCCGCTCGATGCGGGCGCGGTACTCGCCGCCGGTCTCGCGCGGGATCTCGACGCGCGCCGTCTCGCGGGCGCGGGCGACGATGCTGCCGGCGAAGGCGGCGTGCGAGGCGAGGCCCCGTCCGGCCGTGGCGCGCAGGGCCCGGCGCAGCACGCCCTGGCGCCGGGCGGTCTCGAAGGCCAGCGCCCAGCACAGCACCGAGGACAGCACCAGCGTCAGCATCACGCCCTTGACCACCGGGTCGGCGCCGAGCAGCAGGGCCGTGGGCGAGAGGTGGGGAGAGAGAACGGGATCCATCGGGAGCCTCACTTGAAGAAGCGCGGGCCGGCGCGCGAGGTCAGGGTCGCCGTCTCCAGGCAGGCGGCCGGCGCGCCGTCCCCGGCGAAATGGCAGGCGGGCATGTCGTTGAGCAGCACGCTGCCGATGGCCTCGCAGCCGAGCGCGGGCACGTCGAAGATCTTGACGATGGTCTTGGACGCCGCGACCGGGCCGAGGTCGACGGCGAGCCGCCGCGCCACCACGCCGTCGGCTCCGAACACGACGAGGTCGGCCTTCAGCGTCTCGGCGCGGGCGGCGTGGCCGTTGGTCACCACCATGGTGACGCGGCAGGCCCCGTCCTTGGCCTCGAGCTTGTTGAGGTCGAGGGTCAGCGTCTCGGCGGCCGCGGCCGGGGCGGCGGCGAGCGCCAGGGCCGCGAAGGCGGCCGGCAGGCCCAGCGCCCGGGGATTGCGTCGGTGGTGATGGAATACGGGCATCAGGCGGCCTCGGTCTGCGGCAGGGGATGGATGATGGCTCGCCCGCCCGCGCCGGCCGTGCCGACGACGACCTTGAACACGCGGGCGACGAGGCCGGGGGTGAGCGTGGCCGCGACCGGGCCGTGCGCGGCCAAGCGCCCGCGCTCCAGCACCAGCACCTCGTCGGCATAGATCGAGGCCAGCGCCAGGTCGTGCAGCGTCACCACCACCGTGCCGCCGCCGGCGGCCACGGCGCGGGCCTGGGCCAGGATCCGGTGCTGGTGCTCGGGGTCGAGGCTCGCCGTCGGCTCGTCCAGCAGCAGGAGATGCGGCGCGCCCGCCCGGATCCGGTCGAAGAGCTGGGCGAAGGCCTTGGCGAAGGCGACGCGCTGGCGCTCGCCGCCCGACAGGGTCGGGACGCTGCGGCCGGCCAGGGCGCCGATGCCGGCTGCCGCGAGGCCGGCCGCCACCGCCTCGGCATCGTTCACGGCCCGCGGCGTGCCGGCATGGGCGATGCGCCCGAGCGCCACCACCTCGCGCACGCCATAGCCGAAGGGACAGTCGAAATGCTGAGCCATCAGGGCCCGGCGCTCGGCCAGCGCGCGGGGCGGCGCGCCGAGGCAGGACAGCCCGTCGAAGGCCACGCTGCCGCGGGCGGCGATCATGCCGGCGATGGCGGCGAGCAGCGTGGTCTTGCCGGCGCCGTTCGGGCCGAGCACGGCGAGGACGCGGCCGGGGGCGGCGGCGAACGAGACGCCGTCGACCAGCCTGCGGCCGGCGCGCTCGACGGTGACGTCGGCGAGGGCGAGGCTCATGCGCGCGCGCTCCGCGACTGCAGCAGGGCCAGGAAGAACGGCGCGCCGATCAGGCTGGTGACGATGCCGATCGGCAGCTCCGCCGGTGCGACGAGGATGCGCGCCACCACATCGGCCAGAATCACCAGGATGGCGCCGAGCAGGGCCGAGGCCGGCAGCACGAAGGGATGGCGGTGACCGCCGAGGAAGCGCACGATATGCGGGGCGATCAGCCCGACGAAGCCGATCAGCCCGGTGAAGGCGACCGAGGCGCCGGTGCAGAACGCCCCGGCCGCGATCACCACGCGCTTCAGCCGCCTGGTGTCGACGCCGGCGGCGAAGGCATCGCCCTCGCCCAGGGTGAAGGCGTCGAGCGCTCGCCCGCACCGGGCGAGGACCAGGCCGGCGACCAGCACCACCGGCCCTGCCGCCAGGGCGTTGATCCAGCCGATGCCGCCGAGGCTGCCCATCATCCAGAACTGGATCGACCTGAGCTGGTTGTCGTCGGACATGGTGATCAGCACGCCGACCAGCGCCGCCACGAAGGCATTGACGCCGATGCCGGCGAGCAACAGCCGGCCGATCGAGACCTGGCCGTCCGCCTCCCGCGCCAGCCGGTAGACCAGCACCGTCGTCGCGGCGCAGCCGAGCGAGGCGGCGACCGGCAGCGTGTAGACGCCGAGCAGGCCGAGCGCCCCGGCGCTCGCATGGTGCCACAGCACGATCACCGCGACGGCGGCCAGCATCGCGCCCGAGGCGGGGCCGGTGAGGCCGGGATCGGCGAGCGGGTTGCGGAACATTGCCTGCAGGCTGGCGCCGGCGAGCGCCAGCCCGGCGCCCACCAGCCCGGCCATCGCCACGCGCGGCAGCCGGATGGTGAGGACGAGCGAGCCGAGCCCGTCCGGCCGGCCTTCCAGGATCGACAGCCAGGACGCCGCCGGGATGCCGACGCTGCCGATGCCGGCGGCGAGGAGGATGGCGACAGGAAGAGAAAGCACCAGCACCGCCAGGACGAGCCTCTCCCGCACCGCCACGTCAAGCGGGCGCGCCGCGCCGACCCCCGGCGAGGACGACAGGAGCCCGGTCTCGCCCGCGGCGCTCATGGCGCGAAACGCTCGGGATGGATGCGCCGGGCCAGGCGCTCGATCTCGTCGGCCGTGGACGGGCCGAAGCTGAACAGCGTCGTCATGTCGACGGCGGCGAGCCGGTCCGGCTTGCCGGCGAAGGCCTGCTCCAGCCCGCCCGCCTGCAGGAAGGCCTGCGCGCCGCCGGCCTTGGCGATGACGTCCGCGCCGGTGACGATGAAGTCCGGCGGCGAGGCGGCCAGGACCTCGCGCGACACCGGCTTGAATCCCGGGAAGTCCAGCGGGTTGACGCCGCCCGCCAGCGCGAAGGCGGCATTGACCAGGTCGAGCTTGCCGGCCGCCAGCAGCACCCCGCCGTCGGCGGAGCGCACGAACACGATCGTCGGCCGGGTGGCGACGCCCTTCAGCCGCTCGGCCAGCGCCGTCATCTTGCGCGACACCGTCTGCGCCAACGCCTCGGCTTCGGCTTGCCGGCCGATGAGGGCGCCGATGCGCCGGACCTTGGCGGCGATGCCCTCGCCGTCGAGGTCGCCCTCGACCAGCTCGACCCTGAGGCCCGTGCCGCGGAGCTGCTCGACCGCCGGCTGCGGCCCGAGGTCTCGGTTGGAGATCAAGAGGTCCGGGCGCAGCGACAGCACGCCCTCGACCGAGATCTGGCGGAGATAGCCGATCGAGGGCAGCGCCCGCACGGCGGCCGGCGTCTGCGAAGTGGTGTCGACGCCCTTGACGGCCTCGATCCCGGCCAGCGCCACCACGGTCTCGGTGACATCGGATCCGGCGCAGACGATGCGCGAGGGGACGGCGGCACGGGCGGCCCCGCGCCCGGCGAGGAACAGGGCGGCCGCGCCGGCGAGGACGGCGCGGCGCGAGAGGGGGGACGAGGCGCGACGCCAACCGCTCCCTTCCCCCTTGCGGGGAAGGGTAAGAGATGGGGGTGGTGCAGGTGTTGCTGTGCCATTGGCCAAGCTCTCCGCCCGAATGGGAGCGGCATGCGGGCACAACGGCACAGGGAGTGCCTCATCCTGCCCGACCCCCACCCCGCAAGGGGGAGGGGATCGACCGGCGTCGAGCCTCTCATCCAAAGCCTTCGTCATCACTTCGCCGCCAGCTTGACCTGCAGGGAGAACTTGACCGTCAGGCCGGGGGACGTCGAAGCGTCGAGATATTGCCTGTACTTGCGGTCGAAGAGGTTGTTGACGCTCAGCGCTGCCGAGCTCCACTCGTTGTACTGGTAGGTCGAGAAGAGATCGACCAGGCCATAGCCACCGGCGGGGGGGAAGGCGATGGGGTCGGCGGGGTCCCCGGAGCTGGAGTCGACCAGCGTCCAGCGGCCGCCGACCGTCAGCGCGTCGTCGAGGAAGCGGAAGCCCAGCGTCGTCGAGATCCGGTCCGGCGGTACCGAGTGCAGTGGGCCGCCCGTGACGTCGTTCTTGCCGTTGGTGTGGGTGGCTGCGATCGAGACGAAGCCGCGTTGCCAGTCATAGGCGCCTTCCAATTCCACGCCGGAAATGGTGGCCTTGGCGACGTTGACATATTGCTGCGACTGGATCGGGAAGCACAGAGAGGGCCTGACCGCGCACACGCTCACCGGCATGCCCGGGATGAACGGCACGAGATAGGGATCGCCCACCCCGACCATGTCGATGAAGTCGTCGATCTTGTTCTGGAACACCGTCGCCTTGGCACGGAAGCGGTCGCCGTCGAACAGGACGTTGTCGTACTTGGCGTTGACGCCGCCTTCGAGGTTGTGCCCGACCTCCGGCCGCAGGTCGAGGTTGGGCAGGATCCGGAAGGCCGGGAAGGGGTGCGTGCCGCCGATCAGCGTCTCGGTCACCGATGGGGCGCGGTAGCCTTCGGCATAGGTTCCGTAGAATTCCAGGCCCTGGATCGGCGTGATGCCGACGGTGATCTTGGGCGAGAGCCGGTCGCCGTCCGCCTTGTAGGAGCCGCCCTTCAGCGAATAGCTGTCATAGCGCAGGCCGCCCAGGACCCGGAGCCAGTCGCCGTAGCGCACCTCGTCCTGGATGAAGCCGCCGAACAGGGTGCGATTGCCCGAGGGCGTGAAGGCACCGATATAGCCGCCGGCATTGTCGACGACCTCGACCTCGTCCTTCGCGCCGTCGAGGCCGTAGGTGAGGGTGTGGTCCAGCACCGAGGTCGAGAAGCGCATGGTGTTGGAGAGGTCGAAGCCGTAGGTGTTGATCCGGTCCGACAGCTTGTCGCCCGGCTGGACGCCGAGCGCGATATAGGTCGCGCTCGGCTCCAGCATGGTCTGGACGTTCTTCGTCTGGGTGAAATAGGCCTTGGCGCTGAGGTCGAGCCACCAGATCTCCGGCCGCTGGAAGCGATAGCCGATGGTATAGGTGGAACTGTCGACATCGTTGTGGATGCGCGAGCCCGCGCCGCTGGCGCCGTTGTTGGTATAGTCGAAGTTCTGCACCAGGGCGCTGAGGCTGATGGTCTGGCCCTCGGCCGGGCGGAAGTTCGCCTTGAATAGGCCGCCGAGGATCTCCTGGCCGCTATCTGCCACCTTCTGGCCGGCGCCGTTGTCATAGGCGTTGGTGTTGCGGTAGACGAACTGGCCGTAGAAATCCGCCACCGTGCCGTAGCGCGCCGCCGCCGAGGTGCTGGAGACGACGCCGGCGCCGTTGGTGCCGATGCCGATGTTTTGCATCACGCCGTAATTCTCGTCGTCGGTGAGGATGTCGTCGATCGTCTTGGTGGAGAGCGACACCACGCCGCCGATGGCGCCGGAGCCGTAGATGTTGGCGATCGGGCCGCGGGTCACGTCGGCCTGGCCGATGAAGTCCGGGTCGAGATAGAACGAGCCGTTCGGGTTGTGGCCGGAGATCTGGTAGTCCTGCCGGGCCCCGTCGACCAGCACGTTGACGCGGCCGAAATCCTGCAGGCCGCGGATGTTGACGGACTGCATCGGGTCGTTGGACACGTTCTGCGAGCTGACGCCCGGAATATCCTTCAGGATCTCCGACACGCTGCCCGGCTGGATCTGCCTGATCTTCTCGCCCGTCACCACGCTGGCGCCGCCGAGCACGTCGATCGCCTTCTCCTCCGTCTTGGTCGCCGTCACCGTCACCGCGTCGAGGATGATCTGCGAGCCGTCGGGCTGGGCGGTCTCTGCCGCGGCGGCCGTCGGCGCAGCCTGCTGCGCCAGAACCGGTCCGGTGCCGGCGACCAGGAGAGCCGTCATCGAGACGGCGGCAAGATGAAATGCACGCAAACGGCTAGCGAATATCATAAGAGGGACCCCAACCCAGCTTAAAGCCATTCAAAACTGCGGTGATTTTGCAATTGAACTTGTCGAAACCACCCGAAAGGCCTACACAGCGGAGGGTCTGGGCGAATAGAACTCGCGAGTCAAGGAATTTATAAAGTATTACAATGCTTTAGAATGTGCAGTTTTGTTCAGTTCCAATCTGCGAACATTACGCAGGCGCAGTTTTGAAGTATTCTATTCTCAACGAGAGGCATGTGATGGAAGGATCGAGAGGCCGCCGGGGCGGCGCCGGGTGCCCGGCGTCGGCAGTCCGCGACACCAGGGCCGGGGGATGCCCGGGCGGGAGGCGCGCATGATCATGCCGCCGCGCCTGACCGCCTCCGTGCCGACGCTGGCCTCCCTCAGCTTCGACGAGACCATCGCCTTCTACGAACGGCTCGGCTTTTCCGTGCAGTTCCGCGACCTCGGCCTGCTGGGCCTGGCCCGCGACGGCGTGCGCCTGCATTTCTGGCTGACCGGCAACCGGCGGGTGCCGCAGAGCACGAGCTGCTGGATCGACGTGGTCGGCATCGACGCGCTGTTCGATCTCTTCGCCCCGCTCGGCGTCATCCATCGCCGCGGCCGGCTGCAGACCAAGCCCTGGGGCATGCGCGAGTTCGACGTGGTCGACTGCCACGGCAACCTCATCCGCTTCTGCGAGCCGGCGACGGAGGAGGTCTAGAAGGGCGGGCGCGGCAGAGAGGTTACATGGACCACAAGCAGGAGATGGGGATGGCGTGAATGTCTTCGTCGAAAGGTGTGATCCGATCATGGTCATGCAGGACGAGGCCTCGCACGAACCGCTCGCCTGTCGCTTCCTTCAATCGCCTCAACCCTTTGAGGTCCTGTGGTCTGACGGTTGCAGACGCTTTGACCTCAATGCCAACGACGCGGCCGCGGCGATCCTCGATCACGAGGTCGACCTCGTCCTGGGCCCGGGTTCGGAAATGCGACATCGTCAGGGACCGCTCCGACCAGCCGGCCAGCTTGACAATCTCCGAGATGACGAAGCTCTCCAGGATGGGTCCGAAGCGCGTTCTGTCGGCGCGAACCTGGTCGGCGTCGGTTTCGCGTAGGGTCGCCAGCAAGCCCGAGTCCAGGAAATGCAGCTTCGGCGTCTTGACGAGTCGGCTCAGGCGGTTGGTCGACCAGGGCGGCAGCGTCCGCACGAGGAACATTCGCTCAAGGATGGCGACATATTTCTGCGCGGTGACACTCGAAAGCGCCAGGGCAGCGCCGAAGCTGGAATGGTTGACCAGTTGTCCGGCGTGTTCGGCCAATATGGTGAGCAGTCGCGGCAGACGATCGAGCTGGTCGATATTGGCGATGTCGCGGACATCTCGATCGAGGATCAGCGCTGCATAGTCCTCGAACCAAGCTCGGCGGCGAGCCGCCGTCGCTCGTCGGATTGCCTCGGGATAGCCGCCGCGCAACACCATCTCAACGAGGTCGTCGCCGACGACCGGCTCGCCGGTGATCGCGATGTCTTCGCGGAAAATGCGCTCCAGGAAACGTCCTGGCGTCCGGAAGAGTTCTGTCTGCGCAAATGGTAAGAGTGAAATGACCTCCATACGCCCCGCCAGCGAGTCGGCAATCGTCGGCAGTGCGACGAGGTTGGCTGATCCGGTGAGCAGGAATCGTCCTGGTTCCTGGTCGCGGTCGACGCTCTCCTTGATCGCCAGCATGAGTTCGGGCGCGCGCTGCACCTCGTCGATCACGGCGCGCTTGACGCCACGGATGAACCCGACGGGATCGGCGCGCGCCGCCCCGAGAGTCGCGGCATCGTCGAGCGTGAGGTACGGTCGATCCGGACCGGCGAACTGCCGGGCAAGCGTGGTCTTCCCGGCTTGGCGCGGGCCGGCGATGAGGACGACCCGAGTATCTGAGAGGGCGAGCTCGACCCTTGGCCGAACGCGGCGCGGTATCAGGGGAGGGCTCGTGGAGGCAGTGTGAGACATTTGGCTAATTTTAAGTGCGCTCTCGGCTAATTTAAAGCAGGGCGATGGCCAACTTCTAACGCCAACCGAGTTGCGCTTCAACCCACGAGCCAGATGTCGTCGCTGGCATCGTCTGGAAGATCGAAAAGCGCGGCTCGCCAACGCGCCTTCTCTCCGCTATGCCCGGACGCAGTCGTCTTCATCGTGGACATGATCATGCCCCTCCTCGAGATCTGCATCGACAGCGTCGCCGGCGTCACCGCCGCGGTCGAGGCGGGCGCGGCCCGGGTCGAGCTTTGCGCGGCGCTGATCGAGGGCGGCATCACGCCCTCCATCGGCATGGTGCGCCAGGCCGTGGCCGCGGCGGCCGGCCGGGTCAAGGTGCACGTCATCATCCGCCCGCGCGGCGGCGACTTCCTCTACGACGAGGCCGAGTTCGCCGCCATGCTGGCCGACGTCGAGGCGGTGAAGGCGGCCGGCGCCGACGGCGTCGTCATCGGCCTGCTCGACGCCGAGGGCGGCATCGACACGGAACGCAGCGCCGCGCTGATCGCCCGGGCGCGGCCGCTGTCCGTCACCTTCCATCGCGCCTTCGACGTCTCGCGCGATCCCTTCGCCGGCCTCGATGCCCTCATCGGCCTCGGCGTCGACCGGTTGCTGACCTCGGGCCAGGAGCCCGGCGTGCTCGAAGGCGCGCCGCTGATCCGCGCCCTGATCGCGCGCGCCGCCGGCCGCCTCGTCGTCATGCCGGGCGGCGACATCACGCAGCGCAACGCCGCCCGCATCCTGGCCGAGACTGGGGCGGCCGAGATCCATTTCGCCGCCTTCGAGCCCGGCGTCAGTGCCATGCGCTGGCGCAACGAGGCGGTGTTCATGGGCGGCGCCCTACGCCCGCCCGAATACGACCGGCCCGCGACGACCGCGACGGCGATCCGGCGGGTGGCGCAGGCGGCGGGGTAGGGCCTCCGGCCCGGATTGCTGCCGGATCGGCGGCGTTGTCCAGCGGGCCTCACGGCTTCTCGGGCTCGTCCGCGACGATCGCCATGTCCCGTGGGGTCCACCCCTGTGGGAGAGGTGCGGGCCGCTCGAAGCGGACCTGGTCGATCACCAGGTCGGTGACATGGCACGAGAACAGCGCCGGCAGGCCGCCGGGATACGGCATGAGGCCGACGACCTCTCCGGAGGCATCCTTGACATAGGCATTGGCACGGCCCTCCGCGCCCGGCGGTGGTGCCACATCGAACCGGGTCGGCCTCAGATCATAGCGCCTGCCGGTGCCGAGGGCGCCCGGCCGCTGCGCAAGCGCGACACGCCGCAGCACGGCGCCGGAGATGCCCGCCCGGCGTTCGGCGATCAGGGTCACCGCGCCTTCCATGACGCCGGAAATGTCTTCGAACACGACGTCGCAGATCGATCCGGCCGGCCGATCGGGAACGCGGTCGAGGACGTTGACGGTGATGGCCTCGCCCGAGCCCCAGAAGCCGTCCGGTGTTTCCGAGCACTCCACCGCGATGCGCCGGAAGGCGACCCGGGAGATCGCGCCCCCGTCGCGCGAGAACAGGCCGAGCGCGCGGTTGGACCCGACCACTGCGCAGTCGCGGAACGAGATGTCCGCGATGTCCGCGTATGTCTCGGTGCCGATCTTCAGCGCGCAGCTCCGGCTTTCGATCCGGCACCCGAAAACCCTGACATCGCGGCACGGCCCGATCGGCACGCCATTGGCGCGCCGGCTGGTCTTCAGCACGATGCCGTCATCGGCGGTCGCGATCACAGCATCGCGGATCTCGACGTCGACGCAGGAGTCGATGACGATCCCGTCGGTGTTGGGCATGCGCCGGTCATTGTCGATGGTCATGCCGGATATCCGGACGTCGCTGCAGCCAGCGAGGTGCAGCGTCCACATCGGCGATTGCCGGATGACGAGGCCGCTCAGGCGGACGCCGTGGCATCCCTCGAAGACCAGCACGCGCGGCCGAAAGCGAGCCGGCTCGTGGGTGCCCATGTCGGCGAGATCGCCGGCGATGAAGGCCGCGCCCGGCGCCTCGATCATCCCCGGCCCGGAGATGCTGACGCTCTCGGCCTGCCTCGCGACCAGCATCGCCCGGTCGGAGCCCTCGGCGACGATGTCGACGCAGGTCTCGCGATAGGCGTCATAGTCCCCGGCCGGCCTCAGGATCGCCCCGGCCGCCAGATGCAGGTCCGTGCCGGAGCGCAATGTCAGGCCACGCGTCTCGTGCACGCCCGGGGCCAGCGTCAGGCGGGTGCCCAGGGCGCCGGCGCGGTCGATCGCGCGCTGCAGGCGGTCCGTCGCGTCCCCGTCCGCAGCCTCCAGGATCATGCCCCGATGCCTCTCCGCATCACTTCGCTGCGCCCGCCGTCAGGCCTTCGATGAACTTCCGCTGGAAGATCAGATAGGTGACGATGAGCGGCGAGATCACGATGACCGCACCGGCGGTCAGCACCGGGGTGTTGACCGTATACCGCCCCTGGAAGAACAGCATGCCGAGCGGCAAGGTGCGATAGGCGTCGTCGTTGACTAGGATCAGCGGGATCAGGAACTCGTTCCAGGTCCAGATGAACAGGAACAGGGCCAGGGTCGACAGGGCGGGCATCATCAACGGCAGAATGACCCTCAGGAGAATGTACCGGCGCCTGGCGCCGTCCAGCAAGGCCGCTTCCAGGATCTCCCTGGGAAGAAGCCGCATCGCATTGGCCAGGAACAGCGTCGCGAACGGCATCGACATCGCGACCTGCGGCACGATGATGGCCGCATAGGTGTTGATCAGGCCGAGATAGCGCATCTCGTAGTAGAGCGGGATGATGAAGGCCTCGGTCGGCATCATCATGCCGATGGTCAGGATCGCGAAGGCGGTGCGCCGGAAGGGGAAGCTGAGGAAGGCGAAGGCGAACCCGCTGAGGATGCCGAGGACGAGGCTGATGACGACGACCGGAATCACCACGATGATGGAGTTCCAGAAATAGACGCCGAAATGCCCGTCGATCCAGGCATGCACGTAGTTCTCGACATGGGGGTAGGCCGGCAGCGCGAAGGCGCCGCGGAGCACGTCGGGCTGGCTCTTGAGCGAGGTCAGAACCAGGAGCGCGAAGGGAACGACGGCCAGGACGGCGAACAGCCAGAGCATGAGGCGAAGCGGCAGCATCGACCCGCTGGTGCCGGCGGAGGAGGCCGTCACGGCGCCTCTCCTTCGTCGGCCGCGCGGACGAAGCGATGGATCGCGTAGTTGACGATGAAGATGAGGATGGCGCCGATGATCGCGACGGCCGCGGCATAGCCGAACCGGCTGAGCTCGAAGCCGAGCTGATACATGTAGATGTTCGGCACCAGCGTGGCGTTGGCGGGCCCGCCCCGCGTCATCGTGAAGATGAGGTCGAAGCTCTTGATCGAGGCGATGACCGTGAGCAGCAGGACCACCCGGATTTCGGGCACGAGCAGCGGCAGGATGACATAGAGGAAGGTCTGCCAGGGCCTGGCCCCGTCGACCCGCGCGGTATCGAACAGCGCCGGATCGATGCGCTGCATGCCGGTCAGGAAGATCACCATGCAAAAGCCGAAGAAGTACCAGCTGGCCACAACGCCGACCGCCGGCAGGACGAAGGTGAAATCGCCCAGCCACGGCAGGGAGAACCGCCCGAGGCCGACCAGCCTCAGCACCTGGTCGATCGGACCGAAGGCGGGATTGTAGAGCCAGGCCCAGATGATGCCGAGGACGGCGGTCGGCATGATATAGGGCATGAAGAAGAAGGTGCGCAGGGCGAGCTGCTCCCTCTGCCTCAGGGGCCATACGGCGGCGGCGAGGATGATGCCGGCGGCGAGCGGCACGACGCAATAGAACAGCATCAGGACCGCGTTGTTGCGCAGCGAGATGTAGAAACGGCTGTCCGAGAACAGCTTGATGTAGTTGTCGAGCCCGACCCAGGTCGGCAGGCTGAGGCCGTTCCAATCGGCAAGGCTCAGCCCGAGCGCCGCAAGGATCGGGACGAACACGAAAGCCGCATAGACCGCGAGCGCAGGCAGAACGTAGACGATGTTGCCGCGGGCCGGACCATCGAGCACGGAGCGATTCATGCAGCCCTCTCGCAAGCCTTGTCGCGCCACGGCCGTCCGTCGAGGGGCGGCCGTGGGCTTGGTGAGAGGCGCTGCTATTTCTTGCCCTTGAGATAGGCCTGATAGTCCCCATCCAAGGCATCGACGAAGGCCTCGGGCGTCTGGTCGCCGGCAAGCAGATGCGGCGAGTTGTCGTCGATCGTCTTCAGCATCGTCGGGCTCGCCCAGTCGGGATAATGGCCGAGCGCATCATTGGCGTTGATGGTCTTCCACATCGCGATGCCCTCGCTCAGGAGCGGCGTCAGGGTCACCTTCGCATCCGCCGGGAGGGCGGTGGCCGGGAAGTAGCCCGCGTTCGCCCAGGTCGCCGCGGCCTTCTCCGAGACCATGTAGTCGATATAGGCGCCGGCCAGATCCTGGGTCGCCTGGTCCTTGCCGAGACTGGTGACGGCCCAGGCCAGATCGACGCCGCCGACGGTCATCGGCTTGGAGATGCCCTTGGGCGCCGGCACCGGCATGAAGTGGATATCGGGATTGTGCTGCATGTCGCCGAAATACCAGGTGCCGGAGATCAGGAAGGCGCCCTGGCCGGATACGAAGAGCTGCACGGCATCGTCGGATGAAATGCCCTGGAATCCCGGAAAGAAGTAGCCGTCCTTGGCCCAATGCTGCACGAGCTTGGCCGATTCGACGTTGCCGTCGGTCTTCCAGGTGCCGCCGCGGCCGTAGATCAGGTCATCGAGCGTCGCCCGTTTGCCGGCATCGATATGGGCCTGGCTGATCGCGGCGATCATGTGGAGGGCCAGGTGCTGCTTCGAGGTGCCGATCATGAAGGGCACGGCACCCTTAGCCTTCAAGGCATCGAGAGCCGCGACGAAGTCGTCGAAGGTGTTCGGCACCGCAATGCCGGCATCGTCGAGGATCTTCTTGTTGTAGTAGAGGCCGACCATCTCGCCCAGGCCGGAAATGCCATAGGTCTTGCCCTGGCCGAACTGGCCGGTATCGGACCAGCGGTCCCGCGCCAGCACCGAATCGGATTGCCGCTTGTCCCAGCCGTACTTGGCGATATAGGCGTCGAGCGGCAGGAGCAGCCCCTCCTTGACCATCGCCCCCATGTCGCCGGCGCCCTGGTTGACCTTGGTCACCACGGGGCCGTTGCCCGCCGAAACCGCAAGCTTGAGCGTCAGCTTCATGTCGTCGAAGGTGCGCGCGGTGCGCGTGATCGTGACGCCCGGATGCGCCGCTTCGAACTCCTTGTTGAGCTGCTGGATGACGGCGCTCTGACCTTCGAACGTCAGGTCATCCCAGACTGCCAGCGATTGCGCGTGCGCAGCGGTCGACAGCGTCAGTCCGGCGGCTGCCATGGCAGCGATCGCCCATTTCGGCGTGGCGACTGAAGCGAAACCTAGAATCGTCTTCGACATTGACCTTCCCCCTTGCTGCGTGGTGCCAGCTGTTGTTAGAGCTTTCAGAGCAGTATGGACGAATTCCCTGCGATTTGTAACGATGCGGATTTGTAGATGTCAGCGTATTCTATAGTTGAGCGACTCGGAGGACAAGACCGGGTCTTGAGCGGGCGGGATATACGATGGTCGAACTTGTCACCGATCGCCACATTCGTCAGGCAACTGAAGAAGACAGACGCGCACTCTTCGACATCTGCCTGAGAACGGCCGACGGCGGAGACGACGGCAGCGAGCTCTATAGCGATCCGAGATTGCCGGGTTATGTCTGGGCGGCGCCCTACCTGACATGTGCGCCGGCCTTCGCCTTCGTGCTCGTCGGCGGCGGCCGGGTGCTCGGCTACACCCTCGCCGCGCCCGATACCGCGGCCTTTGCGGAACGGCTCGAACAGGCGTGGTGGCCGCGGGTTCGTCGCGATGTCGCCGGGCTCGTGCCGACGCGCCCGGGCGACGCCGCCATCCTCGAGCATATCGCCCGGCCGGACCCGTGGCCGGCCTGGCTCCTCGCGGACTATCCCGCCCATATGCACATCAACATTCTCGCCGACGCCCAGTCCGCCGGTTGGGGACGCAGGATGATCGCGGCCGGGCTCGCGGCCTTGACGGCGGCGGGCATCGCCGGCGTGCATCTCTGGCTCGACCCGAGGAACGAGCGCGCCAAGGGCTTCTATCGCCACCTCGGCTTCGAGGACGTCAGCCGCGACGGGCACGTCATCTTCGCCACGAGGCTCGATGTCTGACGGGTTCGCCGCACCTAGGCAGAGCTTCGCGGATAGGAACACAGTTCCGGTCTGCGAAACTCTGCTTAGGCGTCGTCCGGGAAAAGCCGCGTCGAACGCGACGCTGGCCAATCCCCTCCCCCAAGCAAGTCGGATGTTTCCGACTTGCCATGCTGGTGGCCGATCTCGGGAACACCCGAGATCGGCGGGGAGGGGTACGGGGTGGGGGGCGTGCGGAGTGAGGTGGATCGACCTGAAAAAGAGCATCTTGTAACGCGCGCTGCGCTCAATTCTGGTGGACCCCCAGCCCCTTACCCCTCCCCGTCGCAAGTCGGATGTTTCCGACTTGCTCACTGATGAGCCCATCTCGCGAACACCCGAGATGGGTGGGGAGGGGAGCGGCAAGCGTTGCATGCTCATCGACAATGGCTGCGTCTCGTCCGACCGTTTCGGGCCGACGCTGTGTGACGATTCAATGATCCCCGGACGAAGCCTCTGGTCCGCAGCACCGCGCCTCATGAGCCCGGCTCCTCGTTGACCGCTGGGAGGCCGTGCTTGAGCGCGACCGCGGCCGGCATGGCGCTCCAGCCTTGCAGGAGCGAGCCGCGGCCGAAGGGCGGGGAGAAATATTCCACGGCGCCGGCCCATCCGTTGGCGAGGCAGGTCTGCCACCACCGCGTCAAGGCGTAGCGCGCCCCGCCGAGACCGCGGCGCAGCCGTTCCTCGGCATAGGCGCCGTCCCAATAGGGCCAGTCCGAGCCGTTGTGGTAGCGGAAGGCAAAGGCGGTCTTGGCGCGCAGGTCGCGGACGCGCTTGTAGGGCGGGTAGGCGCACATGACGCCCCAGTCGCCATAGGGCTGCTCCGCATTGTGGCGCGTCTCCAGGGTCTCGGCGACCGCTGCGAGCAGGCCGCGAGCCCGCTCGTCGGAAATCGCCGCGTAGCGGGCGAGCGTCAGGCTGTCGAGCGTCAGATGATCCTCGACGAAGCCGTCATCGGCGGCATAGTCCGCATATCCGTTGCGCGCCGGGACATGGAGGCGCGCCTCGATCTCCTCCCGGGCGCGGGCTGCCGTCCGGCGGGCCGTCTCGGCGGTTGCCGGATCATCGTCCGCGCCGAGCTCGGCAGCGACGTCGAGGGCGCCGACGAAGAGGCCGAGATCGTAGGCGACCAGCCCCTCGCGGAACACATTGTCCGCCCAGTCGCGGTCGTTGCGCGGCTTCAGGGGCAGCACGCTGCCGGGACCGGCAAAGCCGAGATAGCGCGTGATGATCGCCGTGACGGCCGGCCAGTGCCGCCGCGCCTCTGCCCGGTCGCCGGTCGCCCGGACATAGTCCCCGAGAGCGAGGATGAAAAACAGCGGACTGTCGAAATGATCGCTCCACCAGTCCTGCGGACGATTGTGGTGGTGGGGGAAGCGCCGGTCCTCGACCGGTCGGCTGCGGTATTCCTGCCACGCGGCGGATTGGGCCGCCCCGGTCAGGAGCACGCCGCTCGGCGCCTCGCCGTCGGGCTGGACGCCCTTCGCCAGGACGCGGATCTGCTCGCGCACGACATCGGGGGCCAGCGTCAGCAGCGGCTGCAGCGTCCAGTAGCCGTCGCGATAATAGGTCCGCGCCGGCGCGCTGTAGTCCTGCCCGGCCGCCAGACCGCCGAACGTGCCGTCCGCATTCTGCCTGATGCTCGACAGCGCGGCGTGCACACCCTGCATGACCATGCTGCGCAGCAACGGATCGGCTTCGGGCATCCGGTCGCACTGCGCCTGATGGGCGGTGGCCTCGGCAAGGATCGCGTCACCGGCGAGGGTCAACGCCTCTTCGGCTTCGGCCGACGAGGCGCCGACGGCGATGCGGATGTCGCCACCCTCGACGGCAAGCGCGATGACGCCCCAGCCGAGCCTCGCCGTGCGGCGTCGGCCCGCGATGGTGATGGCCGGCTTCGGCGCATCGTCGGGGACCTTGTGCCACCACGCGCAGCGCCTGGCGGGGTAGAGTCCGGCGACACGGGCCCCGCGGATGAGGACGACCGGCGCCGACCGGGCCGCGAACACGCCCCCCTCGCCGGTGGCGATGCGGTTGGGACCGTAGACAAACGGGCCGGCCAGTGGCGAAAACCGCACCCGCCCCAGGCTGCCCGCGCCCCAGAGCGCCAGGTCGATCCAGCCTAGGGGAGAGCAGGTCGCCTGGAGGCGAGGCGCCATGATCGGAAGCAGGACCGGGTGGGCCGTTTCGAGCTCGCCGGCCCGGTTGGGGCGCATCCTGGGCGCCTCGCTCATGGGCCACACGGCCGGCGTCGAGCCCCGCTGGCGCTCAAGGGGCCGAAGACCGGCCGGTCCGCGCCGCCGTGCACGGCCCCCGCGCTCGGCACGGGCAGCGCATGGCGCGATCGTCCATCACCATCGTCCGCGCACGCGGGAGGCGACGAAAAAGAACGAGCGGAACGATCCCTCACCGCCGGACGCAGGGACGGGACCTCTGCCGGGATCCTTCCGGATCGAGCCGATTTCATCGCTGACCTCCGGAATACGCAGATCCGCCATGGCTTCAAACTATGAGTCCGAATGTATTTTTGTCAATGAGCCGGACGAAATCTGACCGAGAGCCTGGGAGACCCCGCTCTCATTGCGGGAGAGGACGACCGGACATTGCCCATTTCGTGCAACAATGTCATTTTTCGTCCATATTAAGTCCGGCTCCCTGACAAATTGAGCCAGAACGGCAATCCGGCAATGGCTGCACAGACCACATCCTCCACGCCGATCGCCCGGAAGATTTCCACGAATGCGGCGGTCCGCACGGTTCTCGCCAAGGGACCGATCTCGCGCGCCGACATCGCCAAGCTGACCGGCCTGTCCAAGCAGACGGTTTCCGAGGTCGTGCAGGATCTCATCGACGAGGGTTGGCTGCGCAGCAGCGGCCGGACCGACGGCAAGCGGGGCCGCAGCGCCATCACCTATGAGCTCAACGCGCGAGCCGGGCTTGCCGCTTCGATCGACCTCGGCGGAGCCAAGATTGCCGTCGCCATCGGCGATCTGCTCGGGACCATCATCGCCGAGACCGTGGTTCCGACCGATCCCCGCGGCGGCCGGCATCTGGTCGACCAGTTCGAGGCGAGCCTTCATGCGCTCGCCGCCGAGGCCGATGTCGGGATCGGCGATCTCAGGCTGGCCGTGCTGGGAACGCCGGGCGTCTTCGATCCGGCGACCGGCCAGATCCGAGCGGCCCCCAATGTGCCGGGACTGGAGTCCATCGACATGCGGCGGCTGCTCGGCGGGCGGCTCGGCATCCCCGTGCTCATTGAGAACGACGTCAACCTTGCAGCCCTCGGGGAGCAGTGGCGCGGCCACGGCGCGGACAAGAAGAACTTCGCCTTCATCGCCCTCGGCACCGGCATCGGCATGGGCATCGTCGCCAATGGCGCGCTGGTGCGTGGCGCTCGCGGCGCGGCGGGCGAGATCTGCTTTCTGCCGCTCGGCGGGGATCCCTTCGACCCGCGCAGCTTCACGCTCGGCACGCTCGAGAGCGCCGTCGGCAGCGCGGCGATCGCCCGGCGCTACGCCGGTTTCGGCGGCCCGGAGGACAGCACCGTCAAGGACCTGTTCTCCGCCTTCGCCGCCGGCGGGCCCAGCGCGACAGCCACGATCGAGGAGACCGCGCGTCTCATCGCGGTGGCGATCGCCGCGATCGGGGTCATCCTCGACCCTGAGATCGTGATCCTCGGGGGCAATATCGGATCCCGGCCGGAACTGGTCGATGCCATCCGCCGCCTGCTGCCGCGATGCACGCCCTATCCGATCCGGCTGGAGATCAGCCAGTTCGGCGGCCGCGCCGCCCTGATCGGCGGGCTCGGCGTGGCGGTCCGTCATATGCACGACGACCTGTTCGGCATCGGCCTCAAGGACGTCTGATCCCGCCCGGGCCGGGACGCTGCGCGATCAGCCGGCCATCGCCGGGAGTTCGCCCGCCCGTGCCGCATCGAAGCGCTTCCAGGTCTCGGTCAGGTCGATCACCTGCCTCAGCTTGCGCGCCTCGTCGATCTTGATCGCCGTGATGCCGGCCTCCAGCGCGTCCTCGACCGAAACCGGAAGAGGCGCTCCCGTGCGGACATGGGCGGCGATATCCGTCGCCATCTGCTCGTCGGCGCCATAATGAGCCGAGAGCTCGGTGCCGGTATAGCTCTTCTCCTCCAGCCGCTCGCCGGTGCGGGCATCGGTCAGCCGGAAATAGTTCCGCACGAAATCGCCTTCCGCCATGCCCTTTGCCCCGATAACGCAGAAATGGCGGTATTCGTCGGGAACATTGATGTTGGTGTGGAAGGTCATCGCCGCGCCGCCCTGGTATTCGACGATCGCGGTCTGGTAATCGATGATATCGGCATCGCTGTCGAAGACCTTGTCGGTCCCCATCCAGCCGCTCGGCTTGCGGTGGTAGACGTCGAGATTGTGCCGGACCTCGTTCTCAGGGACGAACGACTTGCGCCCGCCGAAGCTCGCCACGCGGATCGGCCTCGCGCCGACCGCGCCCTGGTAGAGGTCGAGGTCGTGGCAGCATTTCTCCAAGATGAAATTGCCGGAATAGCGCTCATACCGGCGCCAATCGCGCATGAAGAAGGCGCCGTGATAAGGGGCCAGGTGCTCGGACGCCTCGATGCTGCAGATCGTGCCGATGGCGCCCGCGGCGATGGCCTTCTTGAGGTCGACATAGAGCGGGGCGTAGCGCAGGACGAGCCCGACCATCACCCGGTCCGGCCCGCCATGGCGGGCGATGAGGCGCAGCAGCTCGAGCGTCTCGTCCTCCGAGGTCACCACGGGCTTTTCGCTGAAGACCTTCAGGCCGAGCTCGAGGCCGGTGCGGATGTGCTCCAGATGCAGATGGTTGGGGGAGCCGACCATGAGCATGTCGAGCGGAGCGGCCGCGGCCATCGCCTCGATCGTGCCGAAGCTGCGTCCGGCGTCGATCCCCTGCTTGACGAGGCCCGGCAGCCCCGCCGGCGAGGGATCGACATGGCCGACGATGCTGAAGCCCGGGACCAGGGCCGTGAACACCCGGGCGAGGTACTCCATGCGGAACCCCAGCCCGACAATGCCGACCTTCATGACGCTCTCCCTCGTATGCAGCCGGCGGACCGGCGCGTGCCGCCGTCGAGACACATCGTCTCCCGCCGAGGGGACGGGACCGACCGGGCAGGGCCTGCGCTCACCACACGAAGCGCTCCAGCACGTGGTCCGGCCGGGCGCCCTCCTTCAGGTAGACCGCCTCGAGATCCTCCTCGCCGGCATGGATGCCGGCGAGGACCAGCGCGGCATCGGCGCCGACCCCCTTGGCGCCGGCGATGTCGTGCTCGACGGAATCGCCGATGCCGAGCGCCGGGCCGTCGAGGCCGACGATGGCCCGCGCGCTGCGGTAGATCTCGGGATAGGGCTTGCCGATCCAGGTCACCGGCCCGCCGAGCGTGGCGTAGAGGCGGGCGATCCGCCCGGCGCCGAAGGCGGTGCCGCCGGCCACCAGCATGGTCATGTCGGGGTTGATGCACAGCGCCGGCACCTTGCGCGCCGCCGCCGGCTCGAGCAGGGCCTGGTAGTCGGCGAGCGTCCTGTCCGGCGCCTCCGAGCCGGCAATCAGCACGAGGTCGGCCTCCGCGGCGCTCTCGGCCACGGCGATGCCGAGCCCTTCGATCGGCGAGACGTCGCCGTCGCGCGCCAGGATCAGGCAGCGCTTCGGCCGCTCAGAGGCGGGCCGGGCCGCGAGCATGCGCCAGGCCACCTCGCCCGAGGACAGGAACAGGTCCCAGGAGGCGCGCTCGAAGCCGAGCCGCTCCATCCGCTCCTCGTTCGGCGCCGAGCGCTTGCCGGAATTGGAGACGATCACCACCTTGCGGCCCTCGGCCCGGAGCTGGCGCAAGGCTTCGATCGCGCCGGGATAGGCCGCCTGGCTGTCGCGCAGCACCCCGAACTGGTCGACGAAGAACAGCCGATAGGCCGGGGCGATGTCGCGCAGGCGCGTGACGGGGCGGGACGGGGGGCGCGTCATCGGACGGGTCACGCTGCCGGCCGGGACAGAGCGAGCCGGGCGAGGCGCGCCGTGCCGTAGGCCGCTTCGTCCGTGGCGGCGGTCGAGACGGCGACCCCCAGCTTGCGGGCGCGGATCGCCGTCCAGGCGGCGTTCTTGGCGCCGCCGCCGACCGAGATCACGCGTCGGAGCTTCGGCCCGCCGAGCTCGGCCAGCAGCCGGTAGCCCTGCGCCTCCACGGCGGCCACGCCCTCCAGCAGGCCCTGCAGGAACAGAGCGTCGTCCGCCGGCCGCGGCGTGAGGCGCGGCGCCAGCGCCGGATCGGCGACGGGGAAGCGCTCGCCGGGCTTGGGCAGCGGGTAATAGTCGAGGCCGCTGTCACGGGCGGGATCGAGGCGCGGCTCGAGCTCGGCCATGCGCTCCGGCGTGAAGAACTGCAAGAGCGCCGCGCCGCCCGAATTGGAGGCGCCGCCCGCCAGCCAGCGCTCGCCGAGACGGTGGCTGTAGATGCCGTGCGCGGGCGAGAAGATCGGCACGTCCGACAGGAGCTTCACGGTGAGCGTCGTGCCGAGCGCGCTCACCGCGTCGCCGGCGAGGTCGGCGCCGGTCGCCAGGAACGAGGCGCAGCCGTCGGTGGTGCCGCTGGCGACGATCGCCCCGGCGGGGAAGCCGAAGCGGGCGGCGATCGCCGGCAGGACCGGGGCGACGGCGGTGCCCGGCTCGACCACATCAGGCAGCAGGCCGCGGTCGAAGCCCGTTTCGGCGATCCAGTCGGGCCAGGCCCGTGCCACCGGGTCGTAGCCGGTCTTGAGGGCGTTGTTCTCGTCGGAGACGTCGAAGCGGCCGCTGAGGCGCCCGGCAACCCAGTCGGCCTGGTGCAGGATGCGTGCCGGCCCCGAGGCGGCGAGCTCGATCGCCTTGGCCAGGCCCGAGGTGACGCCATGCGCTGCGCTGGTCGCGGGGGCGAGGCGGCCGATCAGGGCGGCGGCCGCCTCGGCGGCACCGTCATTGTAGAGGCGGCCGGGGCCGAGCGGCTCGCCGGCCGCATCGACCGCCAGCATGGTGCCCGACGTGCCGTCCACCGCCAGGGCCGCGACCGCGGCCGGATCGATCTGCCTGGCGAGCACGGCGAGCGAGGCTTCGCAGGCCGTCCACCACAGGCCGGGGTCCTGGGTGACCGCGGCGCCCCGGCGCTCGGGGGCGGGCAGGGCGGTGCGTGCCTCGCCCATGATCCTGCCGCGCTCGTCCACCGCCATGGCGCGCACGCCCGATGTGCCGATATCGATGCCGATGACGAGCGACATGCCGAACTCCACGTTTGGGCTCTTATATCCCGGAAGATTTTTGCGGTGCAAAGACAGGGCGGCCGTCGTCAGGGGAAGGACGTGCCCGCGAGCGGGCGTCGTCATGGAGCAAAGACGCGCCCGCGCGCGGGCGCTGTGGTGGGAAGGACGCGCCCGGCGGAAATCTGCACGATGACGCGCCATGCCTGGACATCAGGCAGCTCTTGGCCCTCGCATGAGTCTTGCTTCTGAGCTAAAGCAACGGCGGGGGCGCCGACGCAGGTCGGCGCGGCCTCAGCAGGGTTGCCGAGCGCCGCCGGATTGCCGTCGGGCGGCGCCGTGACGTGCCTCTCTGTGCCAGGGAATGCCGACAGTGCCGATGGACAAGACACTCGAGCAGAGACTTTATGCCGCCGATGCGGCGCTGGCCGTCGCCGACGAGGCCAGCGCCCTGCCGGAAGCCACCGGGGATGCCCGTTCCTTCCGCGACCTCATCCTGGCCAAGCTCACCTATGCCGTCGGCAAGGACCCGATCGTCGCCCGCGACCATGACTGGCTGCGCGCCCTCAGCCTGGCGCTGCGCGACCGCATCGTCGACCGCTGGATGGCGACCACGCGCGGCGTCTACCGCATGGGCGGCAAGCGCGTCTATTACTTCTCTCTCGAGTTCCTGATCGGCCGCCTGCTCAAGGATGGCCTCAACAATATGGGCCTGCTCGGCACCGCCCGCGAGGCGCTGGCCTCGGTCGGCGTCGACCTCGACGTGATCGCCGAGCTGGAGGCCGATGCGGCGCTCGGCAATGGCGGCCTCGGACGCCTCGCCGCCTGCTTCATGGAGAGCATGGCGACCGTCGGCGTGCCGGCCTATGGCTACGGCATCCGCTACGAGAACGGCCTGTTCCGCCAGAACATCATCGACGGCTGGCAGACGGAATCGCCGGAGAACTGGCTCGCCTACGGCAACCCCTGGGAATTTCCGCGCCGCGAGGTTGCCTATGAAATAGGCTTCGGCGGCGCGGTCGAGGCGTCCGAGGGCTGGGACGGCTCGGCCGTGCATGCCTGGAAGCCGGCCGAGACCGTGCTCGCCGTGGCGCACGACACGCCGGTGGTCGGCTGGCGTGGCCTGCGCGTCAACACGCTGCGGCTGTGGTCGGCCCGTTCGCCCGATCCGATCTCGCTCGACGCCTTCAACGCCGGCGACCATATCGGCGCGCTCACCGCCCGCACCAAGGCCGAATCGATCTCGCGGGTGCTCTACCCCGCGGATTCCACCCCCGCCGGGCAGGAGCTGCGCCTGCGGCAGGAGTATTTCTTCACCTCCGCCTCGCTGCAGGACCTGGTGCGCCGCCATCTGAAGCAGCACCGCGAGATCCGCACCCTGGCCCAGAAGGCGGCGGTGCAGCTCAACGACACCCATCCCGCCATCGCCGTCGCGGAGCTGATGCGCATCCTCATCGACATCCATGCGATGTCCTGGGCCGATGCCTTCGCCCTGACGCGCGACACCATCTCCTACACCAACCACACCCTGCTGCCGGAGGCGCTGGAATCCTGGCCCGTGCCGCTGCTGGAGCGGCTGCTGCCGCGCCACATGCAGATCATCTACGCCATCAACGCCCGGGTGCTGACCGAGGCCCGCGCCGCCGGCGCCACGGATGCGATGATCGCCGCGGTGTCGATCATCGACGAGGGCCACGGCCGGCGGGTGCGCATGGGCAACCTCGCCTTCGTCGGCTCGCACAAGGTCAACGGGGTCTCGGCGCTGCATTCGGAGCTGATGAAGGAGACGGTGTTCCGCGACCTCAACACCGTCTTCCCCGGCCGCATCACCAACAAGACCAACGGCATCACCCCGCGCCGCTGGCTGATGACCGCCAATCCCGGCCTCGCCGGCCTCTTGCGCGAGACCATCGGCGAGGGCTTCCTGGACGATGCGGAGAAGCTGGTGGCGCTGGAACCCTTCGCCAGGGATCCCGGGTTCCAGGAGCGCTTCGCCGCGGTCAAGCACGCCAACAAGGCACGCCTGGCCAAGACCATCCAGCAGACCCTCGGCCTCAGGGTCGATCCGGCCGCGCTGTTCGACGTGCAGGTCAAGCGCATGCACGAATACAAGCGCCAGCTCCTCAACATCCTGGAGACGATCGCCCTCTACAACGCCATCCGCACCCATCCCGAAAAGGACTGGGTGCCGCGCGTCAAGGTGTTCGCCGGCAAGGCGGCGGCGAGCTACACCTCGGCCAAGTACATCATCAAGCTGATCAACGACGTCGCCAAGATGGTGAACACCGATCCGGCAGTGCGCAACCTCCTCAAGGTGGCGTTCCTGCCGAACTACAATGTCAGCCTGGCCGAAGTGATCATCCCGGCTGCCGATCTTTCCGAGCAGATCTCGACCGCTGGCATGGAGGCCTCCGGCACCGGCAACATGAAGTTCGCCCTCAACGGCGCCCTCACCATCGGCACCCTCGACGGCGCCAATGTCGAGATGCGCGACCATGTCGGGGCCGACAACATCTTCATCTTCGGCCTCACCGCCGCCGAGGTCGAGGCCCGCCGCGCCAAGGGCCTCAACCCGCGCGCCAATATCGAGGCCGATCCGGCGCTCGCCGAGGTGCTCGACGCGGTCGGCTCCGGCGTGTTCTCGCCCGCCGACCCGCAGCGCCACCGCGGCACGGTCGACAACCTGACCAATTCCGACTGGTTCCTGGTCACCGACGACTTCACCAGCTACAGCGCCATGCAGCGCCGGATCGATGCGCTCTGGGGCACGCCCGCCGCCTGGCGCGAGAAGGCCATCCTCAACGTGGCGCGCATGGGCTGGTTCTCCTCCGACCGCACCATCCGCGACTATTCCGACGAGATCTGGGGACTGCCGACCGTCAAGGTGGGGTGAGACGGACGCCCCCGGCTTGTGCCGGCCACCTTGGCCAAGTCTGACCAGGGAGGGGTCGGCCGTGACGATTGTCAACATGTCGGATGCCGGGACGCGGCTTTCGCGGCTGGTCCAGGCGGTCGAGAGCGGTGCCGAGGCGGAGATCATCATCGCTCGGAATGGCAAGCCGGTGGCCAAGCTCGTGCCGGTCACCAGAGGAGGCACCACCGGCAAGCGCCTGGGTCTGCTGGCCGGGCGATATCCGGTCCTGACGCAAGAGGACTTCAACGCCGACGATGAGCGCACCGCGGCGTTGTTACGGGGTGAGGGCCGGTGAGGCTGCTTAGCGGGCGCTGTAGCCGCCGTCGGCCATCAGGATGTGCCCTGTCACGAAGGACGCGCCCGGACCGGCGAGATAGAGGATCGCATCGGCGATCTCCTTGGGCTCGGCCCAGCGGCCGATCGGATGAGCGCTCCTGATGGCGGCCTCGCCTGCGGCAGGATCGTCCAGGCCTTCGAGGTAGCGGGTCAGGAAAGGGGTGTTGATGGATCCTGCTCCCACGGCATTCACGCGGATGCCACGGGACGCATAGTCGACGGCCATCTGTCGCACGAGTTGGAGGAGGGCGCCCTTGGCGGCGCAATAGGCTGCCTGCTCCGGCAAGCCGACGACGCTCGAGATCGACCCCGTCGCGACGATCGAGCCCCTGGCACGTGCAAGCATCGAGGGCAGTGCGCGTCTCGACATCAGGAAGAAGGATTTGGCGTTCGCATCCATGACGCGGTCCCATTCATCTTCGGCGGTGTCGTGCGCGGATTTCGAAATGATGAAGCCGGCGTTGCTGACGAGCACATCGACCGGACCGAGCCGTTGCTCGGCTGTCGCGAAAATCGTCTCGACGTCCGCGGCCTTGGTCACATCGGCGACAACCGCAACGATGTCGCCGGGCGCCTCTCGCTCCAGCTCGGCAACGGCGGGGCTGATATCGGTTGCGCATACTTTGGCGCCGTTTTCGATGAAGAGTGAGACTGCAGCTCGGCCGACGCCCCCTGCCGCGCCGGACACGACGACGACTTTGCCTTCAAAGCTTCTGGTCATGATGGTCTCCGATTCCTGATGATTGGCACGAAGTCGATTGGCGTGGGCGCGGGGCAGGGGACCCCTTCGTCGGCGTGGCTTTCAGACGAGCCGAGAGGGGGGGCCACCAAGACGTTCGTCTCGCCAAAATTGGCGGATCCGAGCGCCGTCAGCGGGTCACCTGCCGGATGACCGATGATGATCGCATGTCCGCGTCGCAACCCGCGAACGCACCATGCCGAACCCCATCGGCCCCGAACCGATGACGGCCACGTCTGATCTCTCGACCATCCCCTCCCGCGCCATGCATATCAACCCCTTGCTTTTCATCCATTCATATGCAGATTATCTACAATCTGCAACAGGTCGCCGTCGCGCCTTTTGAACATGCGCGAGGCGGGGCCGGCTTGGATCCCGAAGGCGCCGTCTTGACGATCGAGGAACTCGAGGAACAGCGAGACTGTCCCTCGCGCTGTGCGTCCTCGACCTGCGATCTCCGTCATCTCAACAGTCACGGGATCTGGCGTGCCAGGTCTCGCTTCCGGGGCCGGACGGAGCACACGACCACCACGCGGTCCAGCCACGACGTCGACAGGAAAGTGCCAAGCGCGAATTGACAGATTGTAGATAATCCGCAATCATCGAGTCGAGAATGAGGAAGCTCAGATGCTCTCGCAGGACCTCAGAACCGAGCATTTCCGTCAGTCGATGCGGCGCGTGGCATCCACGGTCAGCGTGATCACATGCACGCATGACGGCCGCCGACACGGCATAACCGTCACGTCGGTCACGGCGCTCAGCTTCGCTCCCATGTCGATCCTCGCCTGCATCAACCGCAAGTCGTCGATCAGCATGCCGCTCAAGGAAGAGGGGCGTTACTGCATCAACGTGCTGCGCGCCTCGCAGGCCGACATATCCAACTCCTTCAGCGGCGGGTGCCCGACCGAGCGGCGCTTCGACATCGGCGAGTGGACCGAGAAGGAAGGCGTTCCCTACCTGCGAAGCGCGCAGGCGAACCTGTTCTGCGAGATGGATCAGGCGATCTCCTATGCCACCCACGACATCATCATCGGCCGGGTCGCGGGCGTGGCATTCGCCGCCGATGTCGATCCGCTGATCTATCAGAACGGCGCCTACGCCCTGACTTCACCCATGGTCCTTCAGAAAGCTGGATAGGACTGTTCGCCAACGTCGACAGCAGTCGCTGAAGGATCTTAGGAGCAAATACATGCAGCTTGGTATCTTCAACCTGATGACGCTTCGCGATCATCCCGACGGTGTCCAGGGTGTGATGCGCGATACGCGCAAAATGGTGGAGACCGCCGATGAGCTCGGCTTCGACGTCGCCTGGTTCGCCGAACATCACTTCGCGAACTATTCGAGTTCTCCGTCACCCCTGATGATGTGCTCCTACGCGGCCGGCTGGACCAGGAAGATCAAGCTCGGCCCGGGCGTTATCGTGCTGCCGCTCTACAACCCGCTCCGTGTCGCCCAGGAGATTGCCGTCGTCGACACGCAGACCGAGGGCCGCCTGATCATCGGCCTGGGGACCGGCTATCAGCGCTATGAGTTCGACAGATACAATGTTGCGCTGGACGACAGGGTCGATGTCTTCCTCGAATACTGGGACGTCATCGAAAGAGCGCTTGTCGCCGGCGAGGTCGAGTACAAGGGCAAGTACATTTCCCTGCCCAAGACCAATTTCGCGATCAGCACCCAGCAAAAACCTCTTCCGCCGCTCTTCGTGACCTCCTCCCAGTCCAGGCTTCTCGAGCGTTTCAGGAAATGGAAGGCGGTTCCGTTCCTTGCTGCCAGCACGCTCGGATCGCCCGTGCTCTACAAGATGGTCGACGGGCTCAACGATGCCTGGATGTCCATCGGCGAGCAACCTTCGACCAAGCCCTTGGCGATCATGCAATACGTGGCCATAACCGACAGCCGGAGCGAGGCATTGGCCGTGGCGGAGCGGGCCCGGTACGTGGGGCGCATGGCTCATTATCTGCGCCAGGCCTCGCCGCCGCTGGACGACAACAGCTACATCAGCAACCAGGGGTTCGACGGCGAGTATACGCTCGACCAATATGCGGACAACATGGTGGTGGGCGATCCGCACATCGTGGCCGAGAAGATGATCGCGGACATCAAGCGCCTCAATCCGAGCAACTACACCTGCAACTTCTCCTTCGGCTGCATGCCGATCGAGCTGGCGCATCGCTCGATCGTTCGATTCAAGAAGGAAGTCGTGCCGCTCATCGAGAAGGAGGTGGGACCTGTCGATGCGCTTGGCGTGACGCCTGGGCTGGCGAGAAAGGCGAGCTGAGCGGCCTCACAAATGCTCGGCCAAGAACTTGGTGTGCAACATGAAGAGGGGAATAAAATGAATACGATGCTGAAGGTTCTGCTGGCGACCGCGGTTGCCACTTTGACAATCGCCGCGGAGGCGCATGCCGGCTCCGCGCTCGACGCGATCGTCACGAGCAAGCAGCTGCGCTGCGGCGTCATGCTGGACGCCCCGCCCGCCGGATTTCGTGACCCGAACAACGAGCCCGACGGCTATGACGTCACCTACTGCAAGGACATGGCGAAGGCGCTCGGCGCGGAGCCGGTGATCGTCGAGACGCCATCCCCGGATCGTATTCCGGCCCTGGTTTCGAACCGCATCGACGTGCTGATCTCATCCACCACGCCGACCCCGGCACGGGCGCTGACGGTGGCCTTCACCCAGCCCTACACCAACAACATCATGATGGTTGTGACACGCAAGGATACCGGGATCAGCCAGTATTCCGACTTGAAGTCCAGGAAGATCGGCGGCGTCATCGGCGCCACGCCCGAGCAACTCTTCAAGCAGGAGCTCGCCAATGGCTGGCAAAGCTCCGGAGCGACCTACACCGGCTATGCCAGCGATTCAGAATCGTATCTTGCGCTGCAGCAGGGCAAGATCGATGCAATCCTGATCGCCGCGGGCGTGTTCCATGCCCTTTCGCAAAGCGGCCAGTTTCCGGAATTTGTTGCGACGGGCGTGGCGCCTCTAACCGATTTCGGCTCGATCGCGGTTCGCCGCGACGACCAGCAATTCCTCAACTGGGCGAGGCTGTTCATCTTCCAGCAGGAAGTAAGCGGGCGCCGGGCAGAAGTCTACAAGAAGTACTACGGCGATGGTCCGTTGCCGCCACTGACGGCGGACAGCATTAACTTTTGACGTAACACCAGCGCTGGATAGAAAGGCAAGCTGAATTGCCTCAGAACGTCCAGTCAACAAAGCAGTCAGCAACACTGAAAAGGGGAATCAAATGAAGACGATTGCAAAGGCTCTGCTGGCGACAGCTGTCGCTACGCTGGCGCTCGCCTCCCAGGCGCACGCGGACTCGGCGCTCGACACGATTGTCCAGAGCAAGAAGCTGCGCTGCGGTATCATGCTGGACAGCCCTCCCGCCGGATTTCGCGACCAGAACAACGAGCCGGATGGCTATGACGTCACCTACTGCAAGGATATGGCCAAGGCGCTCGGCGCAGAGCCGGTGATCGTCGAGACGCCGTCGCCGGATCGCATCCCCGCCCTGGTCTCGAACCGTATCGACGTGCTGATCTCATCCACCACGCCGACCCCGGCGCGGGCCCTCACGGTGGCCTTCACCCAGCCCTACACCAACAACATCATGACCGTGGTCACGCGCAAGGACACCGGGATCAGCCAGTACTCCGACCTGAAGTCGAAGAAGCTCGGCGGCGTCGTCGGCACCACGCCCGAACAGCTCTTCAAGCAGGAGCTCGCCAAGGGTTGGCAGGGTTCCGGGGCGACCTACACCGGCTATGGCAGTGATGCAGAGTCGTTTCTCGCACTGCAGCAAGGCAAGATCGATGCTATCCTGATCAATGTCGGCGTCTTCCATGCGCTCTCGCAAAGCGGCCAATTTCCGGAATTCGTCCAGGCGGGGCCTGCGCCTCTGCCCGACTACGGCTCGATCGCGGTTCACCGCGACGACCAGCAATTCCTCAACTGGGCAAGGCTGTTCGTCTTCCAGCAGGAGGTAAGCGGGCGCAGGGCCGAAGTTTTCAAGAAGTATTACGGTGATGGTCCGTTGCCGCCGCTGACGGCCAACGGCATCAACTTCTAATTGCAAGGCGCATGCCGGCAGGAAGGCCTGTCGGCATGCGCCTGGGATGATCGGCATGAACGGCTATCAGTTCTATTGGGCCATCGTCTGGGATTCGCTCCCCCTGCTGCTGCAGGGAGCCTGGGTGACGATCCAGATCACCATACTAGCCTTCATCATCGGCACGCTCATCGCCATGCCGATGGCCGTCGCGCGCCAGCAGGGGGAGGGATGGGCCTGCCGCTTCTCGACCTGGTGGGTGGAGCTGTCGCGCAACACGCCTGCCGTCTTTCAGCTCTATCTCTTTTACTTCGGGGTGGGCGCCTTTCACATCAACATCCCCAGCTACGCCGCCGTCCTCATATCCGTTTCCTTCAACAACGCCGGATACATGACGGAGATTTTCAGGGGCGGCCTGGCCGCCATCCCGCGGCAGCAGCTGTCGGCTTCGCGCTCACTCGGCATGTCCGGCGCGCAGAGCTTCATCCACGTCATCTTCCCGCAGATGTTCAAGGTGATCTTCCCCGCCTACGTGACACAAGGCATCTGGGGAATGTTGAACACGTCGCTCGGCATGCTGGTCGGGCTGCAGGAACTCTCCGGTGCGACGCAGTATGCGCAGTCGGCATCCTTCCGGACATTCGAGTTCTTTCTGGTCACGGCGCTGCTCTATTACCTCATTGCCAAAGGGCTGCAATTCTCGTCCCAGCTGGCCTTCCGGCTCATCTACAGGAGCTAGGCGTGCAATATCAGTTCGCAAACCAGGGCCTCGCCTGGTCGGATGCTTATTTCCTCGCTGAGGGGCTGCTCAACACCGTCAAGCTGGCCACCGCGGCAACCGTTGTCGGCACCGTTGGCGGGATCGTCCTCGGCTGGTTGCGCACCGTGTCGGTGACCGCGAAGGTCGCCACCGCTCCCTTCATCGACGTCCTGCGCAGCGTGCCGATGATCATCCAGCTCATCCTCGCCAACAGCTTCCTGTCGATCCTGGGCTTCGGCGCTTCGCCCTTCTGGTTCGGTACCGTCGCGCTCGGTGCCTGGATGTCGGCGGTCACGGCCGAGGTGGTTCGGGCGGGCCTCCTCTCGGTGCCCGTTCAATACCGCAAGAGCGCGCGCTCGCTCGGCATGAACGACTACCAGGAGCTCTTGTACATATCCTTGCCCCTGGCATTCAGGACGGGACTGGCTCCGTGGATCGGCCTCGTCCTCAGCCTGATCAAGGACAGCGCCCTTGCCGGCGTGGTCGGCTATGTCGAATACATGCGTTCCACCCAGATACTGATTACCCGGACGCATGAAACCTGGCTGCTGCTCATGGGGGCAGGGTTTCTCTACTTCCTTATCTGCTATCCGGTTTCCCGGTACAGCCGGCACCTCGAAAGAAAGGTCCGCGTATGATCCGCATCAGCAACGTCCGGAAGGCCTTCGGAACGGTGGACGTCCTCAAGGGCATCGATCTCACGATCGAGAAGGGCGAGCTCCTTTGCCTCATCGGCGCGAGCGGGTCGGGGAAATCGACGCTGCTGCAATGCATCAACGGGCTCGAACCGATCCAGGACGGCGAAATCCTCGTCGACGGCATCAGCGTCCACGATCCGAAGACGGATATCAACAAGCTGCGCCGCAAGCTGGGCATCGTGTTCCAGCAGTACAACGCCTTCCCACACCTGACGGCGCTGGAGAATGTCGCGCTGGCACCGCGGGTGGTCGCGAAGCGCAGCCGCGCCGAGGCGCGCGCACTCGCCCAGAAGCATCTCGATCACGTCGGCCTGGGGGACAAGGCGAGCAGCCTGCCGTCGCAAATGTCCGGTGGCCAGCAGCAGCGTCTCGCCATCGCGCGGGCGCTGGCGATGGAGCCGAGCTACATGCTCTTCGACGAGGTCACCTCCGCCCTGGATCCCGAACTTGTCGGCGAAGTGCTCGAGACCATGCGCCTCCTCAAGAGCGAAGGCATGACGATGATCGTTGTCACGCACGATATCAATTTCGCCCGCGAGTCTGCAGACAGGGTCGCTTTTCTGCATCAAGGTGAAGTTTGCGAGATCGGTACGGCAAAAGACGTCATCGATAATCCGGCGAAGGAGCAGACACAGAAATTTCTTCGTCGCGAAAAGCGTCAGCTCTTGGAAATCGTCCGGACTTCGGTCGCCTGACCTCACTTTTCAACAACTGCACATCAAGGGGACGACGATGATCTCGTACAATCTGGCGGGAAAGACCGCGCTCGTCACCGGAGGCGCATCCGGCATCGGGCTGGAAGCCGCGCGCATGCTCGCGACGAGCGGCGCGAAGGTCGCGATCAACTATCTGCCGTCGGACGGCCGCGGCGAAGCGGCGCTTGCGGACTTCAGGCAGGCGGGTCTCGACGTGATCGGAGCTCCGGGGGATGTCGGCAATGCCGAGGATGCCTCCCGAATGGTCTTGAAAGCCATCGAGGGTCTCGGACACCTCGATCTCTTGATCAACAATGCGGGCACGCCCGGCCGCAGCACGCCGGTGCCGATCTCCGATCTCGACCAGATCACGGAGGAGCTCTGGGCTCATCTGCTCAACGTCAACCTCATGGGCGTCTTCAGGTGCGCCAAGGCGGCTGCCCCGGCTCTGAAAGCGTCCAAGGGAGCGATCGTCAACACGGCTTCCATCGCCGGGTTCGGCGCGATTGCGAGCACCCTTGCCTACAGCGCTTCGAAAGCCGGCGTCATCAATCTGACCAAGAATCTGGCTCACGCACTGGCGCCCGACGTCCGCGTGAACGCCGTTGCTCCCGGCGTGGTCGAAAGCTCCTGGATCATCGAATGGTCCGAGGAACGGCACGCCGCAACCCTTGCAAATACGCCGCTGAAGAAGGCTTGCACGACCCGGGACGTTGCCGAGCTGATGATCTTCCTCGGCTTCGCGGGCAGCATGATCACGGGCCAGACCGTGTCGATCGACGGCGGCATCTACATCTGAAGCGCTCGAGTAGCATCGGAGCACAAGACGGAAATCGTCAAGCTCAAGTCAGGCAACATTCTTGAAGACAAGGAATGCTTCTCCAGACGGCTCGAGACCGACGCCATGGTGAGGATCGCCCGGGCAGGCTTCTCAGTAGCTGGTCGCATTCGTATATGGTCTACATCCGGAATGCCCCGTGCAGCCGATCCCCTGCGGTTGCCCTGCGAGGATATTGATGCGGCACGTAAATGAAACGGGCGCCATTCTGGCTCCCATGACGCAGATGGAAAGCACGCAGTTCGCTGCGGAGCAAATCCGCAATGCGATCATTGCCGGGCACTTCAAGCCCGGCGATAGGCTGGTCGAGCAGCAGCTGACCGACATGCTGGACGTGTCCAGGCATCCGGTTCGAGAAGCGTTGCGCCTCCTCGCCCGCGAGGGGCTCGTCGAAATCAAGCGGAACAAGGGAGCATCTGTCAGGGCGGTAGAAGCAGACAGCGTCATCGAGGTCTACAACATCAGGATGGCGCTGGGAAAAATTGCGCTGAACCATCTCCTGGGTGAACCGGGCCGCCTGACGTCGGCGGACATGAAGCGGCTGGAAAAACTGGCTGAGAATGCCGTCAAGTTCGCGGAGCTCGACAGTCAGGCCGAGACGGTCCGCAACGACCTCGAGTTCCAGCAGGCGATCATCGACGCGACGGGACTGCAACGAACCATCCGCTATTTTTCCGAGCTGACCGCGGACGTCAGGCGCTTCAATCAACAGCTCAGTGTCGTCTACACGGACCGAAAGGGCGATGCCCAGAGGTACGTCGTCAAGCTGTTCGAAAGCTTGCGGGACGGGGACCTCGGCATTGCGCGTGAGATCTGGCAAGCGAAATTCACGAAGGCTCTTGAGCGATACCTTTCGCTGATTGCCGACCATGAATCGGATGGCGCAAGCCGCGTCAGCGCCGGATCGCAGGCCGCCGATCAAAGGTCCGCGGCTCGCAAATAGGGCCTCGGGTCTATCGGGAACCCGGCCGGCGTTGCCGGCACCCGCCGGCGGAGGCCTTGAATCGCTCCGCGCTCGATATCGCTCCGCTTCGCTCAAGGCGCGGGGCCCGCCTTGAGCATTCGCCCGTCTCGATGAGAAGCCCGACGAATCCGCGAACCTTTGTCGTTCCAGGCGGTTGACCGGAGCCGCAAAAGTCCTAGCCTGTTCACAAGAGCGGCAGGCAACCGCCGGTGGGTTGGCGTAGGGTGGAGGCGGCTTGGCACAGGACTCCGGCAACGCAGGCGACAGCACCATCGGAGCGGGGCCGGAGCGGCCCGCGGCCGCAGCCGGAGCGGATTGGCACCTGCCCGACCTTGCCGTCGCCGTCCTTGCCGCCGGGCGCCACGCCGATCCCTTCGCGGTGCTGGGGCCGCACGAGACGCCGGCCGGGCTGGTGGTCCGCGCTTTCGTGCCTGGCGCGCGCACCCTGGCGGTGCTGTCGCCGGAGGGCGAGCCCCTCGCCGAGCTCGAGCGCCGCGACGATGACGGCGTCTTCGAAGGCCTCGTGCCCGGTGGCCGCCGCGCCTACCGGCTCAAGGCCGCCAACGAGGGCGGCGAATGGACCTTCGAGGACCCCTATCGCTTCGGCGCGCTGCTCGGGCCGATGGACGACTATCTCCTCACCGAGGGCACGCATCTCAGGCTCTGGGACAAGCTCGGCGCCCGGCCGCTGCAGCACGAGGGCGTCGACGGCGTGCATTTCGCCGTCTGGGCGCCGCATGCCCGGCGCGTCTCGGTGGTCGGCGATTTCAACGCCTGGGACGGCCGCCGCCATGTCATGCGCAAGCGCGTCGACACCGGCATATGGGAGATCTTCCTGCCCGGCGTCGGCCCCGGCGCCCATTACAAATACGAGATCATCGGGCCGACCGGCGCGCTGCTGCCGCTCAAGAGCGATCCCTTCGCCTTCTCGGCCGAGATGCGCCCTGGCACCGCCTCGAAGGTCACGTCGGGCGAGCCCTTCGTCTGGAGCGACCAGGACTGGATGCGGGCCCGCCCGCGCGACTGGCGGCGTGCGCCGATCTCCGCTTACGAGGTGCATCTCGGCTCCTGGCGCCGTGGCGACGGCCAGCGCTTCCTCAGCTATGACGAGCTTGCCGACCAGCTCGTGCCCTATGTCGCCGATCTCGGCTTCACCCATATCGAGCTTCTGCCGATCAGCGAGCATCCGCTCGACGCCTCCTGGGGCTACCAGCCCACCGGCCTGTTCGCGCCGACCAGCCGCTTCGGCTCGCCGGAGGCCTTCGCCCGCTTCGTCGACCGCGCCCATCGCGCCGGCCTCGGCGTCATCCTCGACTGGGTGCCGGCACATTTCCCGACGGATTCGCACGGCCTCGCCTGGTTCGACGGCACGCCGCTCTACGAGCATCCCGATCCGCGCCGCGGCTTCCATCCCGACTGGAACACGGCGATCTACGATTTCGGCAAGCGCGAGGTGGCCAATTTCCTGATCGCCAACGCCCTGTTCTGGCTCGAGCGCTTCCACATCGACGGCCTGCGCGTCGATGCGGTGGCCTCCATGCTCTATCTCGACTATTCGCGCCGGGCCGGCGAATGGCTGCCCAACATCCGCGGCGGCCGCGAGAACCTCGACGCCATCGCCTTCCTGGAGCGCATGAACCGCGAGGTCTACGCCGCCCATCCCGGCGTGGTCACCGTCGCCGAGGAGTCCACCGCCTGGCCGGGCGTGTCCAAGCCCGTGCACGAGGGCGGGCTCGGCTTCGGCTTCAAGTGGAACATGGGCTTCATGCACGACACGCTCGCCTACATGAAGCGCGACGGCGTGCACCGGGCCTGGCACCATGACGAGATCACCTTCGGCCTCGTCTATGCCTTCGCCGAGAATTTCGTCCTGCCGCTCTCCCATGACGAGGTGGTCCACGGCAAGGGCTCGATCGTCAACAAGATGGCCGGGCTGGAGGGCGAGAAATTCGCGACGCTGCGGGCCTATTACGCCCTGATGTGGGGCTATCCCGGCAAGAAGCTCTTGTTCATGGGCCAGGAATTCGCCCAGCGCCGCGAGTGGAACGAGAATGTCGGTCTCGACTGGGAGCTGCTGCAATACGGGCCGCATCGCGGCGTCGGCGATCTCGTGCGCGACCTCAACCGGCTCTACCGCGAACGCCCGGCGCTGCATGCGCGCGATTGCGAGGGCGAGGGCTTCGAATGGCTGGTGGTCGACGACAAGGCCAATTCGGTGTTCGCCTGGGCCCGCCACGCGCCCGGTGCCAATCCGGTCGTCGTGGTCCTCAACCTGACCGCGGTCAGGCGCGAGGGCTATGCGCTGGCGCTGCCCCGCTCCGGGCGCTGGATCGAATGCCTCAACACCGATGCCGAGCGCTATGGCGGCGGCAACCGCGGCAATCTCGGCGGCGTCACGGCGGACGACGCGCCCTGGGGCGGCAAGCCGGCCCATGCCCGGGTGCTGCTGCCGCCGCTCTCGGCGCTCTATCTGGAATGGGTGGGGTAGCCGTGGCCGGCGGGCGGGCAGCCTCATCGCACGAGGGCGCCGTCTCCGCCTTCCGGCCGCCTGCGGCCGGCCGACAACGAGGGCGCAAGCCCCGATCGATCCACACATCCGCGTGGGAGAACAGACGATGACGAGACAGGCTCTTCCGATGAGTGCGCCGCTCGCCCGATCGGCCATGGCCTATGTCCTGGCCGGCGGGCGCGGCAGCCGGTTGATGGAATTGACCGACCGCCGGGCCAAGCCGGCGGTCTATTTCGGCGGCAAGAGCCGGATCATCGACTTCGCCCTGTCCAACGCCCTCAATTCCGGCATCCGCCGCATCGGCGTGGCGACGCAGTACAAGGCGCATTCGCTGATCCGGCACCTGCAGCGCGGCTGGAACTTCCTGCGGCCCGAGCGCAACGAGAGCTTCGACATCCTGCCGGCGAGCCAGCGCATCTCCGAGCATCAATGGTATGCCGGCACCGCCGACGCCGTGTACCAGAATCTCGACATCATCGAGACCAACACGGTCGAATACATGGTCATCCTCGCCGGCGACCATATCTACAAGATGGACTACGAATTGATGCTGCAGCAGCACGTCGACCAGAAGGCGGACGTCACCATCGGCTGCCTGGAGGTGCCGCGCATGGAGGCGACCGGCTTCGGCGTCATGCATGTCGACGAGAAGGACCAGATCATCGCCTTCGTCGAGAAGCCCAAGGATCCGCCCGGCATCCCCGGCAATCCCGACATGGCGCTCGCCTCCATGGGCATCTACGTCTTCTCGATGAAGTTCCTGGAGCAGGAGCTGATCCGCGACGCCAACGACCCCAATTCCAGCCGCGATTTCGGCAAGGACATCATTCCCCACATCGTCAAGCACGGGAAGGCCGTGGCGCACCGCTTCACCAAGAGCTGCGTGCGCTCATCCCACGAGAACGAGGCCTATTGGCGCGACGTCGGCACGGTCGACGCCTATTGGGAGGCCAATATCGACCTGACCGACGTGGTGCCGGCGCTCGATCTCTACGACCAGGACTGGCCGATCTGGACCTTTTCCGAGCTGACGCCGCCGGCCAAGTTCGTGCACGACACCGACGGGCGGCGCGGCCAGGCGGTGTCCTCGCTCGTCTCCGGCGGCTGCCTGGTCTCGGGCGCCTCGCTGCGCCACTCCCTCCTGTTCACCGGCGTGCGGATCAATTCCTATTCGGAGGTCGAGAACGCGGTGGTGCTGCCCTATGTCAACATCGCCCGCTCGGCACGGCTCAAGAACGTGGTGATCGACCGCGGCGTGCAGATCCCCGAAGGCCTGGTGGTGGGCGAGGACCCCGTGCTCGACGACCGGCGCTTCCGCCGCACCGACAAGGGCATCTGCCTGATCACCCAGCCGATGATCGACAGGCTGACGGCTTGAGGGCATATCTCCTGTCGGCTTCCGCCCGGAAGCCGGCAGCCTCCCTCCAGCGCCAGCGCCCATGATCACAGTCCTCGCCGTCGCTTCCGAGATCCATCCGCTGGTCAAGACCGGCGGCCTCGCCGATGTGGTCGGCGCGCTGCCGGCGGCGCTGGCGGGGCACGACGTCGCCGTCACCACGCTGGTGCCCGGCTATCCCGCGATCCTCGCCGCGCTGGGCAAGCCCCGGCGGGTCGGCGTGATCGAGGACTGCTTCGGCGGCCGCGCCGTGCTGAAGCGGGGCGAGGCGGCCGGCCTCGACCTGATCGCCCTCGACGCTCCCCACCTCTACGACCGCCCCGGCAACCCCTATGCCGGCCCGGACGGGCGCGACTGGCCCGACAATGCCCGCCGCTACGCCGCGCTGGCCTACGCCGCGGCAGGGGTGGCCCAGGGCCTGGTCGCGAATGTCCGGCCCGATATCCTGCACGCCCACGACTGGCAGGCGGCGCTGGCGCCGGCCTATCTGCATTATGCCGGCGGCGCGCGGCCGCGGACCGTGGTCACCGTCCACAACCTCGCCTTCCAGGGCCAGTATCCCCGCTCCATGCTGGAGGAGCTGAGATTGCCGCCGCGCGCCTTCGCCATGGACGGCGTCGAATATTACGGCATGATCGGCTTCCTGAAGTCCGGCCTGCACTTCTCCGACCGCATCACCACCGTGTCGCCGCGCTATGCCGCCGAGATCCGCACCGCCGAGGCCGGGATGGGGCTGGAAGGCCTGCTCGCCGGTCGCGCCGACGTGCTCTCGGGCATCGTCAACGGCCTGGACGATCGCGAATGGAACCCGGAGACGGACCCGAGGATCCCGGCGACCTATACGGTCAAGACGCTCGGCCAGCGCGCCCGCAACCGCACGGCGATCGAGCAGCGCTTCGGCCTGGGGCGCGGCGAGGGGCCGCTGATGTCGGTCGTGAGCCGCCTGACCTGGCAGAAGGGCATGGACCTCCTGGTCGAGGCGCTGCCGCATCTCGTCGCGAGCGGTGCGCGCCTCGCCCTGCTCGGCTCCGGCGACCGGGACATCGAGGCGGCCTTCCGTGCCGCGGCCGAGCGCTTTCCCGGCCGCATCGGCGTCGTCATCGGCTATGACGAGGCCCTGTCGCACGGCCTGTTCGCCGGCGCCGACATGACGCTGGTGCCCTCCCGCTTCGAGCCCTGCGGCCTGACCCAGCTCTACGGCCTGCGCTATGGCTGCGTGCCCGTCGTGGCGCGGGTCGGCGGCCTCTCCGACACCATCGTCGATGCCAACGACGCGGCGCTGACGCTGAAGGCCGCCACCGGCGTGCAGTTCCAGCCGGTCAGCCGCGCCATGCTGGAGGATGCGATCTCCCGCGCCGTCGCCCTGTTCCGCGACCGGCCGCTGTGGCAGTCGATCCAGCGGCGCGGCATGGGCCTCGATCTGTCCTGGACCTCGCGCGCCGGAGCCTATGCCGCGCTCTATCGCGAGATGCTGCGGTGACCCGCCATGCCTAGCTCCGCCGCTCTCCTCGCCTTCGCCCTGATCGCACTCGGCATGGTGCTGACCCCCGGGCCGAACATGATCTATCTCGTGTCGCGCTCGATCTGCCAGGGGCGCCGGGCCGGGCTGATCTCGCTCGGCGGCGTGGCGCTCGGCTTCCTCTTCTACATGCTGAGCGCCGCCTTCGGCATCACGGCGCTGCTCATGGCCGTGCCCTTCGCCTATGACGCGCTGAAGCTCGCCGGCGCGGCCTATCTCGCCTGGCTTGCCTGGCAGGCGGTCAAGCCGGGCGGCCGCTCGCCTTTCCAGGTGAAGGCCCTGCCGGCCGACCCGCCGCGCAAGCTCTTCCTGATGGGGCTGATGACCAACCTGCTCAACCCCAAGGTCGCGGTGCTCTATCTCTCGCTGCTGCCGCAGTTCATCGACCCCGCCAGGGGGCATGTGCTGGGCCAGCTCCTGACGCTCGGGGCCGTGCAGATCGCCATCAGCCTCTCCGTCAACGCCCTGATCGCCATGGCTGCCGGCTCGATCAGCGTCTTCCTCGCCGCCCGCCCGCTCTGGATGCGCCTGCAGCGCTGGCTGATGGGGGCGGTCCTCGCCGGCCTTGCCGTGCGCATGGCCACCCAGGCTCAACGATGACCCAACCGACGAGGCCCGTCATGATCCGCACCGTCCCGACCAAGCCCTTCGACGGCCAGAAGCCCGGCACATCCGGCCTGCGCAAGAAGGTGCCGGTGTTCCAGCAGCCCGGCTATGTCGAGAACTTCGTGCAGTCGATCTTCGACGTGCTCGAAGGCTCGGCCGGCCAGACGCTGGTGCTCGGCGGCGACGGGCGCTTCTTCAACCGCGAGGTCGTGCAGATCGTCCTCAAGATGGCCGCCGCTGCCGGCTTCGGCCGCGTGCTGGTCGGGCAGGGCGGCCTGCTGTCGACGCCGGCGGTCTCGGCGGTGATCCGCAAGCGCAAGGCCTTCGGCGGCATCGTGCTCTCCGCCTCGCACAATCCGGGCGGGCCGGAGGGCGATTTCGGCATCAAGTACAATATCGGCAATGGCGGCCCGGCGCCGGAGAAGATCACCGATGCGATCTTCGCCCGCACCAAGACCATCGCCGAGTACCGCATCCTCGAGGCGCCGGACGTCGACATCGATGTGATCGGCACCGTCGCGCTCGGCGACCTGACGGTCGAGGTGATCGACCCCGTGGCCGACTATGCCGAGCTGATGCAGTCGCTGTTCGACTTCGACGCCATCCGCGCGCTCTTCCGCTCGGGCTTTCACATGCGCTTCGACGCGATGTCGGCCATCACCGGCCCCTATGCCCACCGCATCCTGGAGCAGACGCTCGGCGCGGCGCCGGGGAGCGTGGTGCACGGCACGCCGCTGCCCGATTTCGGCGGCCACCATCCCGACCCCAACCTCGTCTATGCCAAGGACCTCTACGACCTGATGATGGGGCCGGACGCGCCCGATTTCGGCGCCGCCTCCGACGGCGACGGCGACCGCAACCTGATCATCGGCCGCGGCATCTTCGTCACGCCCTCCGACAGCCTCGCCCTGCTCGCCGCCAACGCCCATCTCGCCCCCGGCTATGCCAAGGGCATCGCCGGCATCGCCCGCTCCATGCCGACCAGCCGTGCCGCCGACCGCGTCGCCGCGGCCAAGGGCATCGGCATCTACGAGACGCCGACGGGCTGGAAGTTCTTCGGCAACCTGCTCGATGCCGGCATGGCGACGATCTGCGGCGAGGAGAGCGCCGGCACCGGCTCCAACCATGTCCGCGAGAAGGACGGGCTGTGGGCCGTGCTGCTCTGGCTCAACATCCTGGCCCAGCGCCGCCAGAGCGTCGCCGACATCGTCGCCGAGCACTGGCGCACCTACGGCCGCAACTATTATTCGCGCCACGACTACGAGGAGGTGGCGACGGAGAAGGCCAATGCGGTGGTCGACCGCATCCGGGCGGCGCTGCCGAGCCTGCCCGGCCGCAGCTTCGGCGCCCTCAAGGTCGAGGCTGCCGACGACTTTGCCTATCACGACCCGGTCGACGGCTCGGATTCGGCCCATCAGGGCCTGCGCGTGCTGTTCGAGGGCGGCTCGCGCATCATCTACCGCCTGTCCGGCACCGGCACGGCCGGCGCGACGCTGCGCATCTATATCGAGCGCTTCGAGCCCGACCCGGCCAGGCACGGCCAGGAAACCCAGGCCGCCCTGGCCGACCTGATCGTGCTCGCCCGCCAGCTCGGCGACGTGCCGGGGAACACGGGGATGGCCGAGCCCTCGGTGGTGACGTGAGGAGAATGATGCCGTCGCCGAGGCTGCCCCAAGCGATCTTGCGAAAACTACGGCTTAGCAGTACTTAATGGATGATGGCTCCTTCCAGTGGGACGATCGTAAGGCGATTGCGAATTATCAGAAGCACGGCGTCACCTTCGAAGCCGCACGTGATGTGTTCAAAGATCCATTCGCCCTCGAATGGCTGGATGATCGGGCTGACTATGGAGAAGACCGCTTCGTCATTCTTGGGATGGTCGATCATCGCATCCTGTTCGTCGCCTATGCGATGAGGGGTGACGCCGTTCGTATCATTTCGGCGAGAGGAGCCGAACCGCATGAGCAACGCCAGTACCACGAAGACAATGCGTGATCCGCCCGGACATGATTGGCGCCGGCTGGACGTGATGACGGATGTGGAGCGTCATGCCAGTGCCTTGAGCGATCCGGATGTTCAACCGCTCTCGCCGGCCGATGCGATGCGCATGAAGCGCACGCCGCAGGTGAAAATCATCCGTAGGGCGCTGGGGCTATCGCAGGATGACTTCGCCTCCCGTTTCCATATCCCGCTCGGCACGCTGCGCGATTGGGAGCAAGCCCGCAAGGAACCGGACGCCGCCGCCAAGGCCTATCTGACGGTCATCGCCCGCAATCCCGGCGCAGTCAGCGAGGCATTGCAGAACGAGCGTTGAGCTCCGTCACACCCGCGGCGCGCTGGTCCGGTGCTGCGGCTTGGCGGGGACGATCGGCCGGTTGCGCAGGGCGACGATGCGGCGGGCGGTGCGGTCCTCCGGCACCTTCGCGGCGAGCGCGTAGGTGCGGCGGCGCAACATCTCGACCAGGGCCTTGCGGTCGCCGGCGGCGGCGATCTCGGCCCCGTCGATCGGGTCGCCGATCGCCACGGGCAGTCTCGTGCCGATGCGGTCGCGCACCTCCTTGAAGATCAGGGAGAGACGCAGCGCCGTGTGCACGTGGCTGGCGATCTGGAACAGGCGGCTGTTCTGGCCGCCGAAGAAGATCGGCACCACCGTCGCGCCGGATCGCTGGATCAGCTGCGCGGTGAAGGGCTGCCAGGGCGCATCGATCGCCGGCCGGCGGCCGAGCTTGTCGGGCGAGGTGGAGACGGCGCCGGCGGGAAAGACGATGACGCAGCCGCCGGCCTCGAGCCGCTGGCGGGCGAGGGCGCGCGTGCGCAGGTTGGTCTTGAGCGCCTCCGGCGTCTCGGAGAAGTCGACCGGCAGCAGCGAGACCGCCGCCTCCGGCGCGTTCAGGAGCAGGGCATGGGTGAGGATGACGAAATCGCGCCGGACCTGCTCGATCAGCCAGGCGATGACGACGCCGTCGAGCACGCCATAGGGGTGGTTGGCGACGATGACGCAGGGGCCGCTCGCCGGAATGCCGGCGAGCTGCGACCGGTCGAAGCGCACGTCGAGCTCGAGCTGGCGCACCGCAGCCGCAAAGAAGCTCTCGCCGGCCACCGGATTGCGCCGGTTGGCGAGGTAGAGGCGCTTCAGGCGCGGCTGGCCGGTGACCGTCTCGATGGCGCGGATCAGGGCGCGCTTGGGCAGGGAGAAGGTCGGGTCGGCATAGGTGAAATGCACGTTCGCCATAGACCAGCTATCGATCCGTCACATGACGCGATGATGACCAGCCGCGCCCGCCATTCTCCTAGCGGAAATCCGTCTTCTGCGCATCCGGTCGCGGTCTGAAATCGCAGCGCGCGTGGTTCTGCCGCAGGGCAGGGCGGCCGGCCTTCAGCCCTTGAGCAGCACGTCGAAGCGCGGGTTCATCTCGTCGAACACCGGCAGCGCCGCCGCGCCATAGGCGGTGGGATAGCGCCCGGCCGTGCCGGCGATCACCCGGGCGGTGCGCCGCCGCGCACCGGCGCCGGCCGAGACCGGCAGCGGCGTGGCGCTGTCGATCAGGCGCTGGATCAGGGTGGGGGAGGCGAGGCCGGAGACGATCACCGTCTCCGGGTCGAGCACCGTCTCCAGGATGTTGACGGCGGTCGCCAGCCGCGGACCGGCCTCGCGCAGCCAGGGATCGAGGCGAGCCGCGTCCGTCCGTTCGACGGCGAGCAGGCTGTCGGGCGTCTCGCGGTCGGGATCGGCCGAGACGCCTTCATAGGCCGCCCGCAGCGAGACGTAGCGCTCCAGGCAGCCGCGATTGCCGCAGGGGCAGGGGCGCCCACCGGGATCGACGATCATGTGGCCGATCTCCCCCGCGTTGGAGAAGGCGCCCTTGAAGGGCTGGCCGTCGAGGAAGAGGCCGGCGCCCAGGCCGTCGTCGAGGAAGAGCAGCACGAAGCTCTCGATGGCGCGGGCGACGCCGTAGAGCCGCTCGCCGATGGCCGCGGCGACCGCGTCGTTCTCGATCAGCACGGGCAGGCCGATGGCGGCACGGAAGGCTTCGCGTGCCGCCGGGTCGCTCCAGCCGGGCAGGCCGGTCGGGCCCGCGGTCGAGATCGGGCCGAGATCGAAGCGCGTCGGCAGCGCCACGCCGACGCCGAGCACGCGCGACAGGGCGATGCCGCTCTCGGCCACCAGATCATGGATCAGGTCGACGACGATCGGGGCCGCCTCCTCGGGCGTGGTCGGGCTTTCCGTGAGATCGCGGGTCGCGACCGGCCGGCCGGTGAGGTCGGCCAGCACCGCGATGACGTCATGGCGGGCGATGTGGAAGCCCAGCGACCAGCCGCCCTCGGGATTGATGGAATAGGGGATGGAGGGCTGCCCGCGCGCGCCGCGCACCGGCTCGCCGGCGATCAGGAATCCGGTCTGAGCGAGCTCGTCGACGATGTTGGAGATGGTCTGCGCCGTCAGTGCCGTCTGCCGGGCGATGTCGGCCCGCGACAGGGTGCCGGCCCGGCGCACGGCTTCGAGCACGACGCGGCGGTTGTGGGAGCGGGCATATTCGAGGTTGGTGCCGGCGATCGGCCGCGGCGGCGGGCTTGTCGGCGTCAGCAGGGTCATCGGCTCCTCCGGAGCCGAGGTTAGCCGCTCCTTGACCATCAATCAATTTGAGTTATTAATTTCGGCAAGCGGGGCGCGAGCCGCCTCCGGCACCGGCCGGAGGCGGCGGCGACCCCGGTCACAGCCGCGCCGCCAATGCCGGTCGCATTCGAGGGAGAACACCATGACGATGACGAAACGGAGCCTCCTCAAGTCGGGCCTCGCCGCCGCGATCGCGCTCGGCGCCCTGTCGAGCGCAGCCGCCGCCGAGGAGCTCAGCGCGCTGTTCATGTCGCAGGCCGCCTATAGCGAGAGCGACGTGCGCGCCATGACCGCGGCCTTCGAGAAGGCCAATCCGGGCACGACGGTGAAGCTCGAATTCGTGCCCTACGAGGCGCTCTACGACAAGATCGTCGCTTCCAAGGCCGCAGGCAGCGCCGGCTACGACGTGGTGCTCTACGACGTGATCTGGCCGGCCAACTTCGCGGAGAACGGCGTCCTGGCCGACGTCACCGACAAGGTGGCGGCGATGGACAAGAGCCAGGTCTTCGACGGGGCCTGGGCCACCGTCACCTATGGCGGCAAATATTATGGCATGCCCTGGATCCTCGACACCAAGTACCTCTTCTACAACACGGAGATGCTGCAGAAGGCCGGCATCTCGGCCCCGCCCAAGACCTGGGCCGAGCTCAACGATCAGGCCAAGATCATCAAGGACAAGGGCCTCGTTCAATATCCGATCGTCTGGAGCTGGTCGCAGGCCGAGGCCGTGGTCTGCGACTACACCACCCTGACCGCGGCCTTCCAGGGCGAGTTCTTCAAGGACGGCAAGCCGGCCTTCGACAAGGGCGGCTCGCTCGACGCGGTCAAGTACATGGTCGACAGCCTGAAGTCGGGGCTTTCCAACCCCAACTCGAAGGAATATCTTGAGGAGGACGTGCGCAAGGTGTTCTCGGCCGGCGATGCCGCCTTCGCGCTCAACTGGACCTACATGTACCAGATGGCCCAGAAGCCGGAGGAGAGCAAGGTGGTCGGCAAGGTCGGCGTCGTCCCGGCGCCCGGCGTCGCCGGCAAGACCCAGGCCTCCGCGGTCAACGGCTCGATGGGCCTGGGCATCACGGCGTCCTCGACCAAGAAGGACCTCGCCTGGAAATATATCGCCTACATGACCTCCCAGCCGGTGCAGAACCAGTATGCCCAGCTCAGCCTGCCGATCTGGAAGTCGTCCTACACCGACCCGGCCGTGACCAAGGGCCAGGAGCCGGTGGTGGCCGCCGCCGACGTCTCGATCGGCATCATGGCCTCGCGCCCGCAGTCCACCTCCTACCCCGAGCTGTCGACCCTGCTGCAGACGGCGATCCAGAACGCCCTGACCGGCAAGGCGACGCCCGAGGCGGCCCTGGCCGACGCGGCCGCCGCGGCGGCGCGCATCCGCTGAGGCGCCGAGCAGGCCCGACACGCATGGCCCCCGTTGCGGGGCCATGCGTCGTCGCCATCGAGGATTGGGGCGTGGAGCGCTTGATGCATGCCGGTTCGTGACATGACGCTCCGCCGCCTGTCCGGCGGCGACCTGCGGCTCGGGATGCCCGCGCCGTGGCTCCTCCTGCTGCCGCTCCTCATCGTGATCGCCGGGATCGTCGGCTACCCCTTCGTCCAGACCATCGTCCTGTCCTTCACCAATGCCCGCCTGCTCACCGGCTTCGCGGCCTCGCACTGGGTCGGGTTCGAGAACTACCAGTTCGCCCTGACGGACGTGGAGTTCCTGCAGGCCCTGCTGCGGACGCTCTATTTCACCGGAATGTCCGTCGGCTTCGAGGCGATCCTCGGCGTCCTCGTCGCCCTGCTCCTGAACCAGGAGTTCCGCGGCCGCACCCTCTGCCGGGCCCTCCTCGTGCTGCCCTGGGCCGTCCCGACCATCGTCAACGCCCTGATGTGGCGGCTGATCTACCAGCCGGATTTCGGCGGCCTCAACGCCGCCCTGGTGCAGACCGGCCTGATGGACGCCTACCGCTCCTGGCTCGGCGACGGGGCGAGCGCCATGAACGCCATCGTCTTCGCCGATGTCTGGAAGAACTATCCGCTCGTGGCGCTCATCGTGCTCGCCGCCCTGCAGAACGCGCCCAAGGATCTCTACGAGGCGGCGCGGATCGACGGCGCCAATGCCTGGCAGCGCTTCCGGGTGGTGACCTGGCCGGTGATATCGGCGCCGCTGGTCATCGCGCTGGTGCTGCGCTGCATCGAGGCGCTGAAGGTGTTCGACATCGTCTATGTCATGACCCGCGGCGGGCCGGCCAACGCCACCAAGACGGTGAGCTTCTTCGTCTACCAGGAGAGCTTCGGCTTCAACCGCGTCGGCTCCGGTGCTTCCTATGCGCTGATCGTGGTGCTGATCGCCACGGTCTTCGTCGCGGCCTATGTCCGCCTGCTCCGGCGCACGGAGGCCGGCGCATGACCCGGCCCTGGACCCTGCGCTGGCTCGTCGGCCGCGTCCTGCTCTACGCCGCGGTCGCCCTCTTCGTGGTGGCGACCCTGCTGCCGGTGCTGTGGATGCTGATCGTCAGCGTCGCACCGCCGGCGGACCTGACCGCCAAGCCGCTGCGCTTCATCCCCTCGACCATCGACTGGGGCAACTATGTCAGGCTCCTCACCTTCACGCCCAACAGCCCGGGCGCGGCCTTCCTCGCCGCCCTGCGCAACAGCCTCACCGTCGCCCTGGTCGGCACCGCCATCTCGCTGGCCGTCGCGATTCCCGCCGCCTGGTGCTTTTCGCGCAGCCGGGGGCGCTACGACGCGCTGCTCTACGGCGTGCTCTCCACTTACATGATGCCGGCGGTGGCCCTGCTGCTGCCGCTCTATTTCCTGCTGGCGACCCTCGGCCTGCTCAACAGCGTCACCGGCCTCATCATCGTCTATTGCTCCGTCCTGACGCCCTTCGTCACCTGGTTCGCCAAGAGCGCCATCGACGCCGTGCCGGAGGAGATCGAGAGCGCGGCGCAGATCGACGGCGCGGGCTTCTTCCAGCTCCTGCGCCACGTCACCCTGCCGCTGGCCCGCGCCGGCATCGCCACCGCCGCCCTGTTCGCCATCCTGCTCGCCTGGGACGAGTTCTTCTACGCCTTGCTGTTCACCGCCACGGCCGACGCCAAGACGCTGACCGTGACCATCGCCGATTTCGCCGGCGGCCGCGCCACCGATTTCGGCCTGGTCGCCGCTGCCGGCCTGCTCACCGCCCTGCCGCCGGTGCTGATCGCCTTCGTCCTGCAGAAGGCGCTGGTCAGCGGGCTCACGGCCGGAAGCGTGAAGGGGTAAGGGGGCGAGACTGGATGCGGATGCAGGTCCGCTTGGGCCGTCGGCGAATAACTGAATCGAAGTGGCGCGGGGAATCCCTCTCCCGACTGGGAGAGGGGCAGGGGTGAGGGACTAGACTTTACCAGAATGGGCGAAGCATTTTGCGTGCCGTTGCTTCAGCCGATACATCTTTGGTGACGCGTTCAGACCCTCACCCCTGACCCTCTCCGGGCCGGGAGAGGGGTTGCGCGCGTCTCATCTGAAGCACTTATACCAGCGCTTGAAGAGACTGACTCTTGGGGGATTCCCACGGCGGCGTGAATGAGATTCGATGCTGGTGATTCGAGCGGCGGAGGCATCGGATGAGCGCGCCCTTGGAGATCAGGCGGGTGGACTACACCAGCGCGGAGCTTCGCGCGCTGAGCGGGCGCTGCCGGGATGGTGCGCAGGTTCGCCGGCTCTTGGCTCTGGCCCTGGTGCTTGAGGGGCGTTCGCGAACCGAAGCGGCGGCGCTCAACGGCATGGATCGCCAGACGCTGCGCGACTGGGTGCAGCGCTACAATGACTTGGGCGTCGAGGGGCTGACGTCCCGCTCGAGCCCTGGCCGGGCGCCAGCCTTGAGCGAGCACCAGATGGCGGAACTGCGCGAACTGGTGATCAACGGGCCAGATCCCGAGATCCACAAGGTGGTGCGCTGGCGCTGCGTGGATCTGAAGGCCGAGGTGGCGCGGCGGTTTTCGGTGGAGGTGCATGAGAGCACCATCGCTCGGTGGCTGCATGAACTCGACCTGACGCGCCTGCAGCCCAGGCCGGTTCATCCGAAGAAGGACGTCGAGGCGGAGGCGGCATTTAAAAAAACTTCGCCGACCTGGTCAGACAGGCGCTCCCCCAGGACGCGATCGGCCGGCCGTTAGAGATCTGGTTTCAAGACGAGGCTCGCGTCGGCCAGAAGGGCGGTCACGCCTACATCTGGGCGCCGATCGGCTCACGCCCCCGGATGGTGCGCGATAACCGCCACGTCTCCACCTACATCTTCGGGGCCATCTGCCCGGGTCGAGCCACAGGGGCCGCCATGATCATGCCCTACGCCAACACCGGGGCCATGAACGCCCATCTCCAGGAGATCAGCGCCGAAGTGGAGCCCGGGTCCCATGCCGTGCTGGTCTGCGACGGAGCCGGTTGGCATCAAAGAGGCAGGAAGCTGCTGGTCCCCCAAAACATCACCCTTCTGTCGCTGCCCGCCTATTCCCCAGAGCTGAACCCGATGGAGAACGTCTGGGCCTACCTGCGACAAAACAAACTCTGCGCCCTCGTCTGGGAAACCTACGACCAAATCCTCGACGCCTGCCAAAGCGCCTGGCACTTCCTCATCAACGATCCAGACAGAATCCGATCCATCGGAGCCAGACAATGGGCGTGTGTCAGCCTTTAGGAGAGCTGGTATTATTCCTCGACGACGCCTTAGGTCTCGGAGACGAGGGGGCGACGAATTTCCGCCGCGATCATATAGGCGGCTTCGTCATCCTGCTCCGGAGGGAGGCCCCAGTAGCGAGAACCCTCCGGTGTCTCCTCAGGCCGGAAGAGATCCTCGAGCATCTCATCCTCGGGATGCGGGCCTTCGAACCGCGTCCGCTTGCCTTCGGCATCGATCCGGTACCAGATCGGCTCCGGAGGATTGAGGCGCAGCCATTCCGCCACGACGCGTCCCTTCTCCACGTGCAGGAGACGATCTCGGGCGTAATCGCTGGCGAATCCGGCATGTGTATAGGAGAGCAGCCGGCCTTCCGGGCAGCGCAGCGTGTCTGTCACCCACGAAGCGAGAACGGGCGGCTTCCAGCGCGGGAAGGCGTCCGCCAGGCTGGCGTCGACGAACTCGTCGTTCCGCTTCATGCAACCTTTGATCTCGATGAGGTAGAGCGCTCCGTCCCTCACTTCCCAGGAGGCTATGTAGCCGCGCCAGCAGGCTGACGACTCCCACACAAACTGTGGACGTCGCTCCTTTCTCATGCGCCTCATGTAATCATCGAGCGGTGTGGCGCATAGTTCGTGCCGATTCCCGCGAATGAAAAGAATATCCGGACATTGTGCGGTCATGTTTCACATCCGTCAATTTGAGGAAGGATGATATGCCGTAGAGGCGGAAAAGTCAATTTTGAAGGTAATCTCAAGGAAGCTGGTGTGTCGATCTTTTGATCGGTGCACGTCGAGCGCTCGAGTCCAGGAGTTTTCGGAAGAGCTACTGTTCGATGTCTGCAAGTCGTAGTCGCCATACTGGTGAGCGCGGACTCCGAATCTGGCAAGCAGCCATACCCACGGCGCTCGGCAGCGTCGCACGACTCCGGCCGATCCGCCGGGGCGACGGCCGGGCACCTTGGAGCGTGTCTGGAGGCTTCGGCCTACTCGCTCGGATACTTCAGCCCGATCTGCCGGCGGATCTCGTCCAGCGTCTGCATGATCGCGACGCTCTCCTCCGGCGGCAGGATCTCGCCGGCAAGCTGCCCGGCCGTCACCAGTCGCTCGATCTCGTCGGCCTGGAACTGCATGCCGCGGCCTTCGACCGTGGAGGCATAGGTCTCGATCACCTTGTCCTGGCGGTCGATGACGCTGAACGAGGTCGGCATGTACCAGGTAGCGGCGATCTCGATGCGCGCCTCGGTGCCCAGGACGGACGCCACGTTCGGCCCGGCATTGTCGCTGCTGGAGATGGTGGTCGAGATGGCGCCGCCGGCGTGGCGGAAGATCGTCGCAACCTCGGCGTCGGCGCCGGTCTCCTTGAACCGCGCCATGGCCGTGATCGCCTCGGGCTTGCCCAGGATGTCCCAGGCGAAGGAGATCGGGTAGATGCCGAGGTCGAGCAGCGCCCCGCCGCCGAGCTCCATCGCATTGAGGCGGTGGGCGGGGTCGCTCGGCAGGTCGCGCGTGTGGTCGGCGATGACGGAATGGACCTTGCCCAGCGCGCCGGAGGCGATGATCTCGCGGATGCGGATCATGTGCGGCATGAAGCGGGTCCACATCGCCTCCAGCACGACCAGGTTCTTCGTCCTGGCGAGATCGACGATCCGGCGCGCCTCCCCGGCATTGAGGGTGAAGGGCTTTTCCACCAGCACGTGCTTGCCGGCTTCGAGCGCCATCAGGGCGTTCTCGGCGTGCAGCGGATGCGGCGTCGCCACATAGATCAGGTCGACGTCCGGGTCGTCCGCCAGGGCCTGGTAGCTGGCATGCGCCTTCGGGATGGAGAACCGCCCGGCGAAGCGCTCGGCGCTCTCCCGGCTGCGCGAGCCGACGGCGGCGACGCGCCGGCCGGTCATCTGCAGGTCCTTGACGAAGAGATCGGCGATCCAGCCAGTGCCGAGGATACCCCAGTTCAAGCGCGTCATGAATCAGCCTCCCTTTTGGGGAGTCATCCTGACGGGTTCGGGCGGCCATGACCAGGGGGCGGGAGCGACAGTCGAGCCATGTTTCGTCGCCAAGGCCTGCTCATCCGGATCCTGCCTGTCTCGGTCCTGGCCCTCGGCCTGTCGGCCGCCGTTGTGCCGCGGGCCGCCAGCGCCGCGCCGCCCTGCGCCGCCTACATCCGGATCCGCGTCGGCCTCCCGCATGTCGTCCGCGGCCCGGCGGCGGACACGGTCGACAACCGCCTCACCGAGATCCGCCTGCCCGACGGGCGCTTCCGGGGCTTCGTCGCGCACGGCACGACCCGGGCCATCGACGGGCGCGATCCCATGGACATGGGCGGTCCCGCTCGTCCGGTGCTCGGCCCGGGCGCGCGGGGCGGCTACGCCGCCTGCGGCCGCTGGCTCGACCATGCCGAGCCGGCGGGCGCCGAGATCCTCGGCTTCGTCCACGACGAGACGGCCTGCGACTATCCGGCGGGGCAGACGCACAAGTCGATGTCGATCGCAACCTCCGGCGACCACGGGCTGACCTGGCGGGATCTCGGCCAGATCATCACCGGCAGCGACGCCCCGGCCGCGGGGCGGGACACGGGCGAGGGCGACTGCGCCGTCGTCGACGGGCGGGATGGTTTCTTCTACGCCTATTGCGTTCGCTCCGGGGACGGCAGCCTGATCGTGGCGCGTGCGCCGGTTTCGAGCCCCGGTCCGGGCCAATGGCGGAAATATGCCGACGGCCGGTGGGACCAGCCCGGGCTCGGCGGCGATGCGGCACGCCTGGCGAACGGCTCGGGCGCCAGCGTGGCCCGCTGGACGACGACAGGCGACTTCGTGCTGACGGGATGGGTGCGCGGCGGGCTGGGGCTGTTCCTCAGTGCCGACCGCACGACGCTCGTCCCCGTGCCGGAGCCGCTGCTGGCGGTCGATTCCGGCGTCTGGCGGCGTCCGGCGCCGTCGGAGCTGATCGCCTATCCCGTGCTCCTCGACGCGCGGACGGGCGCCAACCAGCTCTCCGACGCCTGGCTGCTGGCCTATGCCTATTGGCCGCCCGGCGGGCGCCACGACGAGGAATATCTGGTGCTCCGCAGCGTGGACGTGTCGGCTTTGCCGTCGCCGCTCGCCCCGCAGGTCGGCGTGCTGCTGGCGCGCTGGCACGATGCCGCGCTGCACGATCGCTGGTCGACGACCGGCCCCGTTCCCGGCGACGGCAGCGCCTATCGGCTCGAAGCCCGGTCGGGCTATCTGATGACGGCGCCGGATGCCCGCAGGCCGTCGGTCGAGCTGGAGGACTGCGTCAGCGAGCGTCCGGGCCATCCCGATCATCTCCTCGCGGAGAAGGGCTTCTGCGCGGCGCATGCCTATCGTCGGCTGCGCACGGCGGGCTGGGTCTATGCGCAGGCCGAGCCGGAGACGGTTCCGCTCTACCGCTGCTACGACGCTGGGGACCAGTCGCACTTCGCGTCCAACCTGCCCGACTGCGAGGGCCTGGGGACGGACGAGCGGCTGCTCGGCTATGCCCTGAGGCAATAGGCGCCGCCTCAGCGCGGATGTGGAACGATATGCCGGTCCCGGCCCGCCAGCATGCCGGCGGCCGCCATCGCCAGGCAGAGGATCAGGCAGCCCGTCAGCGGCAGCACCCAGCCGCCGGAGCCGTCATGCAGCCAGCCGACGAGCGGCGGCCCGCTGGAGGCCAGGAGGTAGCCGACGCACTGCGCCATGCCGGACAGCGCGGCGGCCTGCTGGGCGCTGGCGGCGCGCAGGCTCATGAACATCAGGCTGAGGGCGACCGCCGCGCCGGTGCCGGCCCCGAAGCTGGCGGCCCACAGCACGGCCCAGCCCGGCAGGACCAGCAGCCCGGCGAGGCCGAGCGCGGTGAGCGCCGAGACGGCGAGGGCGATGCCGGTCTGGTCCCTGGCACGCGCCACGAGCGGGCCGAGCACGAAGCCCGGCGCCGCCCCGGCGAGCTGCATGACCCCGTGCAGCGATCCGGCCTCACCGGCGGAATAGCCGGCATCGATCAGGATGGCCGGCAGCCAGCCGACCAGGACGTAGTAGAGGAACGAGTTGAGCCCCATGAACGCCGTCACCTGCCAGGCCAGCGCCGAGCGCCAGACCGGGCCGCCATGCGGCGGCGCGGCCGTGCCCTTCGCCGGCGGCGTGTGCCGGCCGAGCTGCGGCAGCCACGACGCGAGCGCGGCCGCCGGCAGCACGATCATCGCGCCGAGGGCGAGCGGCCATCCCGCCACGCCGGCGAGCGGCACGACGAACGCCGAGGCCAGGGCCGCGGCCACGCCCATGGTCACGGCATAGGCGCCGGTCAGCCCGGCGATCCCGTGCGGGAAGTCGCGCTTGACGAGGCTCGGCAGCAGGACATTGCCGACGGCGATGCCCGCGCCGATGGCGAGCGTGCCGAGAAAGAGGCACCAGACCGGCCCGAGCGAGCGCAGCGCGATGCCGCCGGCGATCAGGACCAGCGCCCCCGCCAGCGTGCGCTCCAGCCCGTATTCGCGGGCGACCAGCCCGGCGAAGGGCGAGACCAGGGCGAAGGCGAGGAGGGGCAGCGCCGTCAGCACGCCGGCGCCGGCCGGGCCGAGATCGAAGCTCGCGCGGATCATGTCGAGCACCGGCGGCACGCCGGTGAAGGGCGCGCGCAGGCCGGCGGCGATCAGCAGGATTCCGGTGACGAGCAGGGCGCGGCCGGCCATTCGCTCGTGCGCAGCATTGTTCGTCTTCATGGCCGGGCCTATCGCATGCAGGTGATCGCCGCTCTCTTAGCCGGTTGCGACCTGGCTGAATTTCGATATATAGCCATATAATCTCTAAATACAGACAAAGCCCATGTCGTTGAGGGACAGCCTGCGCGACTTCGATCCCGACCTGGCGGCGAGCCCGGTGCAGGCGCTGCGCGTCGACGTGTCCGGCAGCGAAGCCGAGGTGCCCGTGCACCGCCACCGCAAGGGCCAGCTGGTCCTCGCCCTGCATGGCGGCGTGACCTGCGAGGTGCCGGAGGCGCTGTGGATCGTGCCGCCGCACTGCGCGGTCTGGATCCCCGGCGGCATGCCGCACAGCAACCGCGCCACCGCCAATGCCCAGGTCTATTTCCTCTTCGTCGATCCGGAAGCCGCAACCCTGCCGGCCGAATGCTGCACTCTCTCGATCACGCCGATGCTGCGCGAGATGATCCGCCACCTCGCCGGCCTGCCGCCGGACTATCCGGCCGACGGGCCGACGGCGCGCCTCGCCGGCGTCCTCCTGGAAGAGCTCGCGCGCATGCCGGTGGAGCGGCTGCACCTGCCGATTTCCTGGGAGCCGCGCCTCCGCCGCCTGGCAAAGGCGCTGGCCGACGACCCCTCGGACCGCAGCACGCTGGCGCAATGGGCGGACCGGCTGGCGATGAGCGAGCGCTCCCTGGCGCGCCTGCTCGTGCGCGAGACCGGCCTGACCTTCGGCCGCTGGCGCCAGCAGCTGCACCTCGTCGTCGCCCTCGGCAAGCTTGCCGCCGGCGCCTCGGTGCAGCAGGTCTCCGCGGCGCTCGGCTACGAATCCGTCACCGCCTTCATCACCATGTTCAAGAAGGCGCTCGGCAAGCCGCCGGCGAAGTATTTCGCCTCGATCGCGTCGTAGCGACGCTTCCGGGAGGCGGCTTCGGCTCTGGCCCGGACCTTGCAACGATCGGCGCAGGCGGGATGGCGCCAAATGTCATCGCGTCGAGTGTCACGCAATGCGGAAGGCCGGCATGAGCATCTTCACCCGATTCTCCCTCCGGGGCCGCGTCGCCCTGATCACCGGCGGCGGGCGCGGGCTCGGCTTCGAGATCGCACGGGCCTTCGCCGAGGCCGGGGCCCATGTCGTCGTGACCGGGCGGAGCGCCGCGACGCTCGACGCCGCGGTTGCCGCCATCGCCGGGGCGGGCGGCAGCGCCGAGGCGGAAGCCTTCGACGTCGCCGATGCCGCGGCGGGCCGCGCCGCCATCGCGCGGATCCGCCGGAGCCGCGGCCGGCTCGACATCCTCGTCAACAATGTCGGCGCCCGCGACCGGCGGCCGCTCGCCGCCTTCGACGACGCCGACATCCTCCGGCTGGTCGGCACGGACCTCCTGTCGGCGGTGTCGCTGTCGCGCGAGGCCGCCGAGATCATGAAGGCGCAGGGGCACGGCCGGCTGATCGCGATCACCTCGATCATCGGCGACATGGCTCTCCCGGGCGATGCCGTCTATCCCGTGGCCAAGCAGGGGCTGACCGGCCTGATGCGCAGCATGGCCGTGGAGTACGGCCCGCACGGCGTGACCAGCAACGCCATCGCCCCCGGTATGTTCGCCACCGAGACCAACGCCGCCCTGGCGGAAAACCCCGACATGGTCGCCTTCGCCCGCCAGCGCGTTCCGCTCCAGCGCTGGGGACGGCCGGAGGAGATCGCCGGCGCGGCCCTGTTCCTGGCGAGCGATGCCGCGTCCTTCGTCAACGGCCATGTCCTCACCGTCGACGGCGGCATGTCCGTGCGGATGTGAGACCGGACAACCTGCGCCTTGACATTCCCGCCCCGAGCGGGCCGGCTTGCAGCATGAGCATCCTTCCCGGCCTCCCCGAGCCTCTCGGCGTCACCCTCGGCGACGACGGCGCCAATGTCGCGGTCTTCTCCGCCGATGCCGAACGCATCGAGCTCTGCCTGTTCGGCGAGGACGGCAGCGAGACGCGCCTCGTCCTGCCCGATCGCACCGGCGACGTGCATCACGGCTTCGTGCCGGGCCTTCTCGACGGCCGGCTCTACGGCTTTCGCGCCCACGGCCCCTGGCGGCCGCAGGAGGGGCTGCGCTTCAACCCGGCCAAGCTCCTGATCGACCCCTACGCCACCCGGCTGGTGCGGCCGGAGGGGCTGACCTCGGCCATGCCCGGCCACGGCATCGAGGGGTTGGACGACCTCGTCCTCGACCCCACCGACACCGCGCCCTTCGTGCCCAAGGGCGTGATCGAGGCGCCGGCCCGTCCCGCCGCCGCCGGCCCGGTCGTCGCCCCCGGCGGCCGTATCGTCTACGAGCTCAACGTCAAGGGCTTCACCCGCCGCCATCCCGCCGTTCCCGAGACGATCCGCGGCACCTTCGCCGGGCTGGCGCATCCGGCCGCCATCCGCCACCTCGTCGAGCTCGGCGTCACCACGGTGGAGCTGATGCCGGCCGCGGCCTGGATCGACGAACGCCACCTGCCCGGCCTCGGCCTGTCGAACTCCTGGGGCTACAACTCCGTGGCGTTCCTGGCGCCGGATCCGCGCCTTGCGCCCGGCGGCATGGCCGAGGTGGCGGCCGCCGTCGCCGCCCTGCACCAGGCCGGGCTGGAGGTGATCCTCGACGTCGTGTTCAACCACACCGCCGAGAGCGACGAGCGCGGCCAGACCCTGTCGCTGCGCGGCCTCGACAACCGCACCTATTACCGCCTGCACGAGGACCGGCGCTTCTACGTCAACGACACCGGCTGCGGCCATACCCTGGCGCTCGACCGGCCGGCGCCGCTGCGCCTGGTGATGGACGCGCTGCGCCATTGGGCCGGCGCCGGCGGCTTCGACGGCTTCCGCTTCGACCTCGCCCCGGTGCTCGGCCGCACCGCCGCCGGCTTCACGCCCGAGGCGCCGCTGCTCGCCGCCATCGCCCAGGATCCCGTGCTGCGCGGCCGGCTGATGCTGGCCGAGCCCTGGGACATCGGCTCGGGCGGCTACCGGCTCGGCGGCTTTCCCGCACCCTGGGGCGAGTGGAACGACCGCTACCGCGACGACGTCAGGCGCTTCTGGCGCGGCGATGCCGCCGTCGGGGCCCTGGCGACGCGGCTCGCCGGCTCCGCCGATATTTTCGCGCCGACGCACCGGCCGCCCTCGGCGAGCGTCAACTTCGTCGCCGCCCATGACGGCTTCACGCTCGCCGACCTCGTCTCCCATGCCGGCAAGCACAACGAGGCCAATGGCGAGGGCAACCGCGACGGCCATTCCGGCGAGGTCGCCTGGAACAACGGCGCCGAGGGGCCGAGCCAGGACCGAGCCGTCGCCGCCGCCCGCGCCCGCGACGCCCGCGCCCTGCTGGCGACCCTCCTGGTCTCGCGCGGCACGCCGATGCTCGGCATGGGCGACGAGCTCGGCCGCAGCCAGGCCGGCAACAACAACGCCTATGCCCAGGACAACGAGACCACCTGGGTCGACTGGGAGCACGCCGACCGCGACCTCGTCGACTTCGTCCGGCGCCTGGTCGCTTTGCGCCGGGCCCAACCGGCCCTGACCGAGGACCGCTGGCTCACCGGCCTCGCCGGGGAGGCAGGCGCCCCCGACGTGACCTGGCTCGCGCCCGACGGCGGCGCCATGAGCGCGGGGCGGTGGAACGACCCTGCGACCCGCACGCTCGGCATGCTGCTGGCGCCACAGCGCAGCGCGGCCGGGCGCGTGCTGGTCTGGCTGCACGCCGGCGGCGAGCCCCTCTCGGTCACTCTGCCCGAGACCGGGCGGTCGCGGCGCTGGCGGCGGGCCTTCGGCGCGGCCAACCAGCCGCTGGAGGGCGACGATGCTCTGTTCTCCGGCTTCGAGCGGGCCGAGCTCGGGCCGCGCTCCGTGGCCGTGTTCGTCGAGGAGGAGGGGCGGGGGGCCGCGCGCGGCGGCGATGTCGACCCCGCCTTCCTCGACCGCCTGGCGCTGCTCGCCGGCATCGCGCCGGACTGGTGGGAGGTCTCGGGCAAGCACACGCTGGTCTCGCGCGACACCAAGCGCGCCCTGCTCGACGCCATGGGCCTGCCTTCCGCCACCATGGGCCAAGCCCGCGAGAGCCACGAGCGCCTGCTCGCGCTACGCCCGCCGCAGGCTTCCGCGGACCGCTGCTTCGTGCCCGAGGCGCTCACCGGCGAACGGCGGCGCTTCGGCCTCTCCACCCAGCTCTACACCCTGCGCCGCGCCGGCGACCAGGGTGTCGGCGATTTCACCACCCTGCGGCGCCTCGCCGAAGCGGCCGCCGCGCGCGGCGCGGCGACGGTGGCGCTCAATCCGCTGCACGCCATGTTCGCCTCCGACCGCGATCGCGCCAGCCCCTACCAGCCCTCCGACCGGCGCTTCCTCGACCCCATCTATCTCGACCTCGACGCTGTCCCCGAGATCGCGGCGGCAGGCGGCCGGGCCGAGGCGCCGGCGGACGAGGCGTCCGGCCGGCTCGTCGACTGGGCCGGCGTCTGGCGTCGCAAGCGCGCCGTGCTGGAACGCTGCTTCGAGGTCGCGCAGTCCCGGCCGGACCGCTGGGCCGCGGTCGAGGCCTTCCGGGCGGAGTGCGGCGAAGCCCTGCAGCGCTTCGCCCTGTTCCAGGCCCTGGAGGGGGAGACCGGAGGCACGGATTTCCGCGCCGCCGATCCTGGACCGGCGACATCAGAGCGTCGCCGTGCCGTCGATTTCGCCGTCTACCTGCAATTCCTCGCCGACGCCCAGCTGGCGCGGGCCGCCGACAGCGGCCTCGCCGTCGGCCTCTACCGCGACCTCGCCGTCGGCGCCGCGCCCGACGGCGCCGAGGTGTGGAGCTCGCCCGGCGCCTTCATGAAGGGCGTCACCGTCGGGGCGCCCCCCGATCCCTTCTCCGCCGCCGGCCAGATCTGGAACATCCCGCCGCTCGATCCCATCGCGTTGCAGGCGACCGACTATGCCCATGTCCGCGAGCTGCTGCGGGCCAACATGCGCCATGCCGGAGCGCTGCGCATCGACCATGTCATGGCGCTGACCCGCCTCTTCGTCGTGCCGCAGGGCGCGCCGGCGGCGCAAGGCGCCTATGTCGCTTTCCCGATGGAGGGCCTGCTCCGGGTCCTAGCCGAGGAGAGCCGGCGCGCTGCCTGCCTCGTCGTCGGCGAGGACCTCGGCACCGTGCCCGAGGGGTTCCGCGAGCGCATGGACGCGGCCGGCGCCTTCTCCTATCGCGTGCTGTTCTTCGAGCGCGACGGCTCTGCCTTCCGCCCGCCTGAGGCCTATCCGGCCCGGGCCGTCGCCTGCGTCGCCACCCACGACCTGCCGACGCTGAAGGGCTGGTGGAGCGGCGCTGACCTCGCCCTCGACCGCCGCCTCGGCCGCAGCCTGCCCCCGGAGGCCGAGGCGGAGCGGGCCGCCGAGAAGCGGGCGCTGGCCGCTGCCGTGGGGCAGGCGGACGGCGATCTCACGCCCGGGCTCGTCGGCGCCATCCACGGCTTTCTCGCCGCTTCTGCGGCCGCGCTGGTGCTGGCGCAGGTCGAGGATCTCGCCGGTGAGGCCGAGCCCGTCAACGTGCCCGGCACCGACCGGGACTACCCGAACTGGCGGCGCCGGCTCGACGGCGAGGCCGAGGCACTGCTGGAGACGGACGCGGCACGGGCCGTGTTCGCGGCGATGCGCGAGGCGGGCCGGTAGGCGGGCGGCGAGGGCCCCGGCGGTGCGAGCCCCTCGGCAAGGCAGGAGTCCGACCGGTCACCCCGGCATCTGCCATCGGCCGGCGGTGGAGCACCGCCCTTCGTTCGATTTTTGTTCTTTTTCCGCCTGCCACCCCTGGTCATGCTCCGATCCGGATGCTTAGCTGATCCGCCTTGGTTTCAGCCGATGCGGGGGCAGGCTTCCATGTGGCGCGTTCTGGTTGTCGCGGTGTGTCTTGTTCTGTCGCTGGGGGCGCCCGCCCGGGCCGGCGATCCGCCCGGCTATGCGGAGGCGAAGCGGGCCTTCGAGGCGCTCGATCTCGAAAACCGCGTGCAGATCGAGATCCTTTTGCTGGCCGCGGGATATGCGCCGGTTACCATCGACAGCAGCTTCTCTCAGGAGCTGTTCGACGCCATCTCGAAGTTGCAGGCGGGATCGGGGCGGCGCGCGACCGGCATCATCGGCGCAGACGACGTCGATCTGCTGATCGAACGCTCCGCGCGGGTCCTGGCGAAGTGGGATCTCAAAGTGGTGACGATACCCGGCACCGAGGTCAGCGTGTTCGTCCCGTCAGGCCTTGATCTCGACCGGAAGACGATCTTGAGAGGATGGCAATACCAAGGAAGAAAGAGCTCTCTGCAAATTCAGTTTACACATGATAGCCTGGAGTCTCTAAGATCTTATTATGATGCAGCAATGAAATGGGCAGCAGGGAAAAAGAAGGTAAAGCTGATTGATGAGAAATTTTATCCTGCATTATTCTTTGTAGTTGCTGCGGAAAAATCAATATATATGGATGTATGGGGAATCTGGCGTGACGGTGGCAGCGTTGTTATGTCATTCACGTACGATGCAGCTCGCAACGATTTCTTCGGTTCTCAGCTGGAGAATCTGCTGGTGGCTTCGCTCTGGGCTATGCTTCCCCCTGGAACATCACTGTCCCCTCCAGACGAGGCGTCACTCCGGCGCTTGAAGGAGCAGGTCGCGTCTCCGAGTCCTGATCGGCCGGATGCCTTGGACCAGGGCGCCGACCCACCGGGCTACGCAGGGGCGAAGCGGGCCTTCGAGGCGCTCGACGTCGAGAGCCGAAGGCAGATCGCGATCCTCCTGCTTGCGGCCGGATATGGGCCGCTCGATATCGAGGATGCGTTCTCGCGAAGGCTGTTCAACGCCATTTCCAAGATGCAGGCGGGATCGGGCTTGCCGGCCACGGGCATCATCGATGCCGGGGATCTCGATCGGCTGATCGCACGGGCGGCGCCCTTCCTGGCAAAATGGGGCTTCAGGACCGTGACCATTCCGGGTAGCCGGCTCGGCATGTTCGTCCCGTTCGGCCTCGGCGTCGATGTGGATCCGACAGCGAGAGGCTGGCGATATGGCACTCCCGACAAGGCTCTTCAGATCGAATATTTCCGCGCGGAAAAGTCAGACCTCGGGACCATCTATTCGGAGACGCTGGGCGTCATAAACGGCCACAAGGATATTAGGATCGTTGCCAGGTTCGTCTCGGCAGAGTCTTTTCGGGTGTCGTGTCAGGTGGGCTCACGGACCGTCGACTATTGGGGCGCGATTGATCAGGACGGAGTCGTCGTGACGACATTTTCGTATGATCGCATGGCCAACGATTTCTTCGGAGACAGACTTGAGAACCTTATGGTGGCATCGCTGTGGAGCGAAGTGGCCGGCGAGGCGGATTTGCTTCCCACGGACGCCTCCCTCCAGCGGTTGAAGGACGCGTTCTCGCCGCAGGCGCGACCGCCAGCTCTCAAGGGGCCGGCGCCCGTCCAGGGGCCGTCCGCAGTTGTCCAGACGACGCCGCAGCCCACGGCGGACGCGCCTTCCGATGTCGGAGTTGGCACCGGCTTCTTCATCACGGCGGACGGCCACGTCCTGACCGCTGCCCATGTCGTCGAGGACTGCCGGTCCGTCAGCGTCGCCGCAACGGGGAGCGCGACGCTGTACCCCGCGCGGGTGCTGGCCCGGGATAAGGGCAGCGACCTCGCACTGCTGGCGACCGATCTCAAGGCCTCGAAGATCGCCCGGCTACGCATCGGCGTGCGACTCGGCGAGCCCGTGGCAGCTTTCGGCTATCCATTGCCAGGCTTGCTGGCGAGTTCGGGCAGTTTCACCGTCGGCAACGTCACGGCCCTGCTCGGAAAGGACGATAGCAGCCGCGACATCCAGATCTCGGCGCCGATCCAGTCCGGCAATTCCGGCGGGCCGGTCGTCGACGCCAGTGGCAATCTCGTCGGTGTCGTTTCCTCCGGGCTCGTTGCGGTCGGTGTGGCGTCCGAGAGCGGCGCCTCCCTGCAGAACGTCAACTTTGCCGTCAGATCCTCTGTTGCCGCCAGCTTTCTGCAGCGCAACGGCATCGCATTCCAGACAGCAAGCCTCGGCGCCGCTCTTCCGCTCACGGATCTGGCCGATGTCACGAGGTCGCTCAGCCTCTATGTCGAGTGTGAGGGCTCGTAGCTGGGAAGGCCGTGGGCGCCGCGGATGGTGCCGGTGGAAGCGGTCCTTGATTTTTTGTTCTTTTTTACGTTTCTGGGGCCTGGCTCCCCCTGGCCCTGGCCTTGTCGGAATGCTTGGCTGATCCGACTATGGTTCGGCCGATCCGGGGGGGGGGGGGCGGAGTTCCATGTGGCGCGGTCTGGTTGTGGCCTTCAGTGTCGCTCTTGCGCTGGCCTCTCCGGTGCGGGCGGGCAATCTGCCCGGCTACGATGAGGCGAAGCAGGCCTATGAAGCGCTCGATGTCGAGAGCCGGTTGCAAGTCGACGTGCTCCTGTTGGTGGCGGGCTACGGATCGATTGTGGGTGAGGTATTCTCCGAGGGCATTTTCGAAGACATTTCGAAGTTCCAGGCGGCGTCCGGGCTTCCCGTCACGGGAATTCTTGGGAAGGCGGATATCGATCGGCTGATCGAGCTGACTTCTCCTGTTCTTGCGAACCTGAAGCTGGAAGCTGTAAATTTATTCGACGGAAAAATGACTATGTGGGTCCCGTCTGGTCTGCGATTCCAGCGGATAGTAAAAGATGGTGGTACGTACTATGACAGTGAGATTGCAAAATTTCTTGTCAAAATCGCGAAGAATGAGGATTTTGATTTCAATGATTTTGTAGATTCATTTGACGTAGAGAGGCCTCAAGATAAAAAACTGAAGGCTAGATATAGAGATCGTACAGATAATTCGTTCGTGATGCTTTGTGATATCGGAAAATATACCATGAATTATTGGGTTTATCCTAAGGGTTCCGGGTTTGTCTTGATGGAGTTCGTCTATGAGTGGAACAATCCGAATGTGAATGCCAACCGGCTGGAGTTGTTGATGGTCCAGTCGCTTTGGGGATCGTTGGAAGGAGGGACACCGCTGTCCCTTCCCACGCAGGCATCGCTGCACCGGTTGAAAGCGCAGGTGGCGGAGCGGGAGGCGATGCTCGCTGCTCGCCCGCCGCCGTCCTTTCCGCTGCCGCCCCTGCCGCGCTTGCCTCTCGTGCCACTTCCGTCGTCTGATCCCTCCGCGTCTCCATAGCCCGTCGCGAGGCGGGAGCACGCCCGACAGGTCCGCTCCGGCATGAAGCACGTCCGCCTCGCCACGGCATGCCTCGTCGGCTTGCTCGGTCCCGCCCAGGCCCGCCCTGCCGATACCCTGCAGCAGCTGGGGCGCGCGCTCGAGCTCTGCCTCGGCGGCACGCGCGGGCTGCAGGGCTCGGAGATCACGGTCGTGTTCAGCCTGCGGCGCGACGGCAGCCTGCTCGGCAAGCCGCGGGTCTCCTATTCCCGGCTCCCCGGCGACCTCGGCGACCAGAAGCGCTTCGTCGCGAGCGTCGCGCAGGCCCTCGACGGCTGCCTGCCCGTGCCCATCACCGATGCCCTGGGCGGGGCGATCGCCGGCCGGCCCTTCGCGATTCGGCTGGTCATTCCGCGCAGCGACACCCCTGCCTGAAACGCCTCCGGGCTTCGGCCGAGGGCAGGGGAGGGTGGCCGTGCGTCCGGCGGCGCGCAGGCGGCGCGCAGGCTTGCTCTCGCCGCGCCGCGCCGCCATGCTGCGCCCGAGAAAAGTCCAGGGAGCGCCATGTCCAGCTACGTCCTCGCCATCGACCAGGGCACGACGTCGTCCCGCGCCATCCTGTTCCGGCCCGACCTCACCGTCGCCGCCTCGGCCCAGCAGGAATTCGCCCAGCATTTTCCCGCGCCGGGCTGGGTCGAGCACGAGCCGGAGGAGATCTGGGCCTCGGTGGTGGCGGTCTGCCGGGAAGCCATGGCCAAGGCTGGAGCCAAGGCGGCCGACATCGCCGCCATCGGCATCACCAACCAGCGCGAGACCACGCTGGTCTGGGACCGGCGCACCGGCGAGCCGATCCACCGCGCCATCGTCTGGCAGGACCGGCGCACCGCCGACATCTGCCATGCCATGAAGCAGGCCGGCCACGAGCCGGTGGTCAGCGGCCAGACCGGGCTGCTGCTCGATCCCTACTTCTCCGGCACCAAGGCGGCCTGGATCCTCGACCATGTCGAGGGCGCCCGCGCCCGGGCCGAGGCCGGGGAGCTCGCCTTCGGCACGGTCGACAGCTTCCTGCTCTGGCGCCTCACCGGCGGCAAGGTGCACGCCACCGACGCCACCAACGCCTCGCGCACCCTGCTCTACGACATCCACGAGGGGCGCTGGCGCGACACGCTGCTGCATCTCCTGCGCGTGCCGCGGCCGGTGCTGCCTGAGGTGAAGGATTCCGCCGCCGATTTCGGCGAGACGCTGCCGGAGCTCTTCGGCGGCGCCATCCGGATCTGCGGTGTGGCCGGCGACCAGCAGGCCGCGACCGTCGGCCAGGCCTGCTTCGAGCCGGGCATGATGAAGTCGACCTACGGCACCGGCTGCTTCGCCCTGCTGAACACCGGGACGGAGGCGGTCGCCTCGAAGAACCGCCTCATCACCACCATCGCCTACCAGCTCGACGGCCGACCGACCTATGCCCTGGAGGGCTCGATCTTCATCGCCGGCGCGGCCGTGCAGTGGCTGCGCGACGGCCTCGGCATCATCGCCCGCGCCGCCGAGACCGGGCCCCTGGCTGAGACGGCCGACGAGAAGCAGGCCGTCTATCTCGTGCCGGCCTTCACTGGGCTGGGCGCGCCCTATTGGGACGCGGAGAGCCGCGGCGCCATCTACGGCCTGACGCGCGGCACCGGGCGAGGGGAGTTTGCCCGCGCTGCGCTGGAAGCCGTGTGCTACCAGACCCGCGACCTCCTGGAAGCCATGCGCGGCGACTGGGGTGCGGCGCGCGAGACCGTGCTGCGCGTCGACGGCGGCATGGTCGCCTCCGACTGGACCATGCAATGCCTCGCCGACATGCTCGCCGCGCCGGTCGACCGGCCGCGCGTGCTGGAGACGACGGCGGTCGGCGCGGCCTATCTCGCCGGATTGAGGGCCGGCGTCTGCCCGGGCCTCGAGGATTTTGCCCGGAGCTGGGCGCTGGAGCGGCGGTTCACGCCGAAGCTCGACGCGGCGGCGCGGGAGGCCAGATACGCCGGCTGGAAGGACGCGGTGCGCCGCACGTTGACGACCGGCCGCGGCGCCGGATGATCACCTCGCCCGCCGGGGCGCCCCGGCGGGATCCCACGGTCGGCACGGCCGTTGATCCACATCGCAATTCTCGGGCAATGGAAGGACCTGCCATGACAAACCGCCTGTTCGGCTCTTACGACGGCGTCGACATCCTCGAAGTCACGATTCGGTCCGAAGCTGGGGCCGAGGCCAAGATCATCACCTGGGGCGCGGCGGTGCGCGACCTCGTGGTGCCGGGCAAGGCCGGCCCGCAGCGCGTCGTGCTCGGCTTCGACGAGTTCGACCATTACCGCTACCACTCGCCGCATTTCGGCGCCAATCCCGGCCGCTTCGCCAACCGCATCGCTCATGGCCGCTTCACTCTGGACGGGGTCTCCTATGAGCTCGACCGCAAGAACAACAGCCCGCACACCCTGCATGGCGGCACCCACGGCTTCGGCGTGCGGCCCTGGTCGATCATCGCCCAGGACGGGCGTTCGGTCACCCTGGCCATCGTTTCCGAGGACGGCGACATGGGCTTTCCCGGCCGCGTCGTCGCCACCTGCCGCTACACCCTGCTCGAGCCGGCGACGCTGCGGGTCGACTACGGCGCCGCCACCGACAAGCCCACGCCGGTGAACCTGGCGCACCATTCCTATTTCAACCTCGACGGCTCGCCCGACATCCTCGACCACCACCTGCTGCTGGCCGCCGATTTCTACACGCCCACCGACGCGGAGCTGATCCCCACCGGCGAGATCCGCGCCGTCGCCGGCACGCCCTATGATTTCCGCACCGACCGGCCGATCGGCCTGGAGGTCGACGGCCAGCGCATGCATTACGATACCAATTTCGTGCTGCGCAGCGCCTCCACCCTCGGCCACGCCGCCACCGCCTGGTCGCCGAAGAGCGGCGTCACCATGGAGGCCTGGACCACCGAGCCCGGCGTGCAGTTCTACGACGCGGCCAAGCTCAACACGCCGGTGCCGGGCCTCAACGGCGAGAAATACGGCCCCTATGCCGGCTTCTGCCTGGAGGCGCAGCTCTTCCCCGACGCGCCGAACAAGCCGCATTTCCCCAACTCGATCCTGCGGCCGGGGCAGGTGTACCGGCAGACGACGGAGTACCGGTTCGGGCGGGGATAGGACTGCGTGTGAGGAGGCTGCGGGAGAGCCTTTCCTGCGCCCGCGTGGATGGGCGCGACAAGCGCGACCATGACGTCGCGGGTGGCGGCTATCTTCCAGCGAGAACCTCGCCGTCATGGACCGACCTGATCGGTCCATCCCGACGAAATCGTTCGACTTCGTAGCGAACACAACGGTGGTGGCGCATCGCACGCGCCCGGCCGATCCTTGGGCTCTGTTGCGAGCACTCGTCCCTCCTCCGCAATCTCGCCTTAACGCGCCGCTGCCATCCTCGCCGCCGTTCCAGGGTCCGGAGGCGGCATGGTCATCGAACGGCGCTCCTTCCTCACCGCCGGCGCCAGCGCGCTGGCCGGCGGTGGCCTGATCGGCCCTGCCGCCGCGGCCGCGCCCGGCCTGAAGCCCGGCGGCGCCGACCAGTCGGCGGCTTTCGCCAAGGCCGTGGCGGCCGCCGCCGCGTCCGGCCGGCCGCTCCAGCTGGAGGCGGGCGCCTATCGCGTCGGCGGTGTCGCCGTGCCGCCCGGCACCCGCATCGAGGGCATTCCGGGCGCGACACGGCTGGTCGCGATCGGGCCCGGCCCGATCCTGCGGGCCGAGGGCGGCGGCGACCTCGCTCTCGCCGGGCTCACCTTAGACGGCGGCAATGCCGGCATGGACAAGGAGCAGGGGCTGGTGATGCTCTCGGGCCTTGCCGCGGTCGACATCCGCGATTGCCGCTTCCGGGCGACGCCCGGGCATGCCCTCGTGCTCCAGCGCTGCGGCGGCCTCGTCGAGACCTGCGCGTTCGAGGCGGTGCAGACGGCGATCTACGCCAATGATTCCGCCGGCCTCGCCATCCGCGGCAACCGGGTGCGGGGCTGCGGCGACAACGGCATCCTCGTGCATCGCAGCGAGAAGGGCTATGACGGCACGCTGGTGGTGCACAACCGCATCGAGAGCATCCGCGCCGACGGCGGCGGCCTCGGCTGGAACGGCAACGGCATCAACGTCTATCGCGCCGGGCATGTGGTGGTGGCCCAGAACGTCCTGCGCGATTGCGCCTTCAGCTTCATCCGCGCCAATTCCGCCGACGCGGTCGAGATCCTCGGCAATTCCTGCGACAGCGCCGGCGAGACCGGCATCTACAGCGAGTTTGCCTTCGAGGGCGCGGTGATCGCCCAGAACGTGGTCGAGCGCGCCGCCAACGGCATCTCGGTGGTCAATTTCGACAAGGGCGGCCGCCTCGCCACCGTGCAGGGCAACATCGTGCGCAGTGCCTTCCGACGCATCCTGCCGGAGGGCGGGCGCGAGAGCTACGGCTCCGGCATCGCCATCGAGGCGGATGCGACCGCCACCGGCAATGTCGTCGAGAACTGCCCGACCGCCGGCTTTTCGCTGGGCTACGGCAACTATCTGCGCGACGTCGTGCTGAGCGGCAACGTGGCGCGCCAATGCGGCGTCGGCGTCGCGATCACCGTGGCCGATGCGGCGCGCGGCGCCCTCGTCACCGGCAACGTCTTCTCCGGCTGTCCGGGCGGCGCGGTGGTCGGCTATGCCTGGGAGGACAAGGCGACCGGCGACCTGACGGCGGAGGGGACCGGCGCTTATCCCGGCATCGTGGTGACCGGCAACAGCGTGCGATAGGGACCGCGCGCCGCGACAGCGTCACTCCGGTCTGCCGACGGGCGCCTGTGCGATCCGCAGCGGCCGCGCAGTCGGTGACGGGCTTCCGAAGACGGCGACGCTTCACGCGCGTCGGCGGACAATCACGCTCGGACCGTCATCCATGACGAAATCCGGATTGTCGGCCAGGAACTCGTCGGTCGCGACACGGCAACCGCTCCAGGCGTGATAGTCGTCAATCACGACCAGCCCACCCGGAGACAATCGCCCGGCGACTTGAGCCAGGCAATACCGGACCGGGTCGTACCAATCACAGTCGATATGGGCGAAGCAGAGCGGCCCGAGGTCGGATGTCGGCACCGTATGCTGGAAAAGCCCCTTCACGAGACTGATGCGACGACCGTCGACGGTCAGCCCGAAGCGGCCGAACGCGGCGCAGACGTCCGCATACAGGTCGGGCCGGTACCCGTAGTAGGTGTCGCCCTGGATGCCTTTCGAGCGTCCAGCGGCGATCTGCTCGTAGCGCGACAGGGTGTCCGGTCCGTCCTTCTCCGACCGGGGCGGAGGGATCATCCCGAAAACATCGAAGCCGAAGAAGCGCCGCTCGTGAGCGAGCGCCAGTTCTGCGAGCACGATGCCCGAGCCGCCGAGGGCGACGCCGAATTCGGCGACGTCGCCCGCCGCGCCCGCCTGCAGCACGTCAGCCAGGCTCTTCTCCAGACGGCTCAGCTTTTCCGGGCGCAGATAGGTCAGACGCTCCGACCATACCCTGTGCGCTGCCGTCCCTTCCGGGCCCGCGTCAAGGCCGGCACGGGGCGCCGCCTCGATCGCTCTCGTCTTGTAGACGACCTGGCGGAATTGCCCGCTTTCGGAATAGACCTCGCTCGCCTCTATCCGCCAGCCGCATCGCGTCAACACCTCGGCGAAGCGCTTTTCCCTGAGCGCGTTGATCCAGCCGCGACGGGCTCTCTCGGCACGGTCGAAGAACGGTTTGGGGTGACAATAGCTGACGATGAGGGTCTGTGCCCGTCTCCGGGCTTTCAGGAATATCTCGCTCGGCCGGATCAGATATTCCACGACGCCGAGCATCACGGCGACGTCATGCGTCCCGTCCGGGAATCCGCCGGCATTGAGATCGACCTGCTGCACCTCGTCGGTCCAGGGCTGGAGATCGGCGCCGGCATAGGTGCAGCCGTCGGGCAGCAGCGCCTTCAGGGCGAGGCGCGCGCCACACCCGATATCGATCACGGATTGTGACGGCTGGATCCAGCCCGCCGCAAGTTTCGCACGTGCGGCCCACTTGTCGGGGTAGCTGGCGGCGTCTCGCCAATGCTCGGGAGATCCGACCTGGGGTGCCGTCGCTCGAGTCATCGCGGAAGGCTCTCCGGTGTCTGGTCCGGCGCATTGGAGCGGCCGCGGTCGAAGCTCCCCCGGCACCGCGTCGGCGAATGATGGAAGCGGGCGTCGAGCCGGTCAACCCTCATGCCCGCGACCGCCATGCGGCTCTCGGCGTCACCCCGCGGCCATTCGGGCCGCGCGCCGCGCCTGCCACTGCGCCCGATAGGCGCCATGAAGATCCTGCCCGGACACATACAGCCCGTCCCACGGCTTGATCGATCCGGCGAAGTGAACGATCTTCGCGCCCTCGATCGCATCCTGATTGGGAACCGCGTTCCATTCGACTCCGAGTTCCTCCCTGTCGCGGCGCGCATAGACGTTGAGAGCGTCCTGATCGTTCATGGCGTAGTCCTCGACCAGCGGGATTGCCTGCTGCGCGAAGTCGTCCCGGCGCATCCTGTCGAGGTCGAGGACCAGGACTCCTGCATTGAAGCTGCGAAACCGCAGATCGCCGGCCGCGTGCATGCGCCGGCGAAGATCCCAGGCCTTTTCGGCCGGCAGGGCTCCGGCGGCGCTGTAGACCATGCTGTGGCCGTACATCCAAACCGGGTAGTTCGAGCTCTTGCCCGCGAGGGCGAAGCCCCGCAGGTCCATGTCGAAGAGTTCGCCGACATCGCCGAGAACGACGATATCGATGTCGAGATAGACGAGCCTGGAAACGTCCGAAAGGATGTTCGGCAGAAGCAGCCGATCGATTGTCGAGACGGTTACGCCCGGCGGCAGCCGCAGCGAATTGGCGTAGGTGACCGTGTCGAAACCAAAGACGCGAAAACGGACCCTGGGATAGTCCCGTGCCAGGTCCTCCAGATCGGCGGCTTCGATCCCGCGACAAAGGATGCTGATCCCGAGCGGCCGGGACGTGTGCGTCGTGATCGACTCGATGACGACAGCGATCTCTCCCAGGAGGTTCCGGTCGAGGGCCATGGCAATGTCGATCTCCCCCGGCTCGGGGGCTCGATCGTTGAAGGTGGACGCTTTGGCCCGAAGATCGGCGGTGATCGCGGCGACATCGAAGGAGGGCGCCGGCAGAGGCCGGAAGCGGGCGCAGTAGTCGTCGGCCGCCGCGACATCGGCGGCGCAGATCCGCCGCCAATGGGCATGGACGTCCTCGGGAGCCGCGCCTGCCAGGATCGTGCGCAGGATCGTCTCGACCTTGTCCTCGATGCCGCGACGCATCGTGGCGAAGGCATCGGCCTCCAGGTCGATCAGCCCCTCGAAGCGGATGTCCGACCGCCGCCCCGGCCGGAACCGGACGTCGAGTCCGAGCGCGGTGGACGGCAGGTAGCAATGGAGGCGGGATGTCGCGACCACTCCGTATGTCCGATAGCGCTGCAGGAGATCGTCGGCCGCCTGCAGGCCCTGCACGATGTCGGCTGCGCGGATATCGGGATCGGCGTGGGTGAATTTCACCGGCCTCCGGTCGTCGAACTCGCCTGGCTCCGGGCGATAGTCGACCAGCGCGATGTCGCCGTCCGTCGCATGCGGCGCGGGCGGTCCTGCGAACAGCTGGCCGATCGTCGTGGTGAGGCAGCCCGAGAAGAAGGCGGGAATCCCCCGTTCGCGCAGGAGGTACACGGTCGTCCAGTCGCGGCAGCCGATCGGCGCGTGTCGCGCGAGGTAGGCAACCGCGTCATCGCCGAGCATGGCGCGGTTGTTGACGTGGAACGAGACGAAGATCGGCAGGATCCCGTCGGCGAACGGGAAGTCGAAGAACTTTCGAAAATTCGGGTGCATGTACCAGCCGAAGGCGATGGTCCATGTCGGACAGGGATAGGTCCGGCCGGAGGAGAAGTCGCGGTCGACGATCACCGGCCGGACCGTCGCCTCGACATCCCCGATGCGCCGTTCAGGCGCGATCCGTGGCTTCATCGCTTCGAGATACCGGCCGAGATCGCTTTCGTCGTACCGGATGGCCTGGAAGCGCAGGAGGTTCGACAGCATCGCCAAGGTCTGGACATAGTCGCCGGCATTCGAGGACGCGCGTTCCAGGTCCAGCATCTTGTAGTCGAGAATGCCGATCGAGATGGCGCCGCGCTGCGTCTTCGCAGGGTTCGGCGCATCGCGACCGGCAAGGGCGATCCGGGCCCATTCCAGCGCCTGCGCGTCTGCCTCGTCCAGCGACGCCAGGGCATCCCGGCGGGCGGTGAGAGCCTCGATGATGCGTCGCAACAGGCCGAAGGCCTGCAGGCCGCCGGCGCGCTTGGCGACGCCCCACCAGTGCGTCGGCGTCATGACGCCGAAATCATCCTCCAGCCTCCGCTGCAGGTCGGCGGCGGCGGCATCCGGATCGGCCTTCAGCCAGCAGCCGGCCCAATGCACCGGCACCAGGCGCCACAGCATCTCGGATGAAACCTGCTGGAAAAGCGCCCATGCGTGGTCCTCGATGCCGTCCTTCAAGGCATGGAGCGCGATGCAGATCCGGCCAAGCGAGGCGGTGCCCTCGTGTGCAGCCAGGCTGTGGGCCAAAGCCCGGGCGACCTTGCGCTCCTTCGCGTCCGTGCCCGTCTCGGTGTAGCGGACGACGGCGGCCTCGAAGGACTGTCCCTGCGCGATCAGCCGGACCAGAGCGGCATGCTGCGCGTCGAGCCTCGCCTCGTCGAGCTTGCGGGCCGTCGCAGAGTGCTCCTCCCGAACGCGATGGAGGGTCTCGGTGACCTGATCCAACCGCTTGCGCAACAGCGAAGCACGGGACGGACGCTTCACCCTGATGGCCGGCGGCTCATTGATTGGCGCAGGCGTGGCGTCGGCGCGAGCCTTGAGCTCCGCGGTGAGGAGCCGTTCGCGAGCGAGCGCCCCGCGTGCCGCCTCCAGTCTCTTCTGCAGAAGCTTGAGCCGGGACACCCGCGCGGCGGCCGGCGACGGCTCCCTCGCTCTTCGCCGATGGTCGTCGTTCGGCACGTCACCCCGCAGCACGTCAGCCATCGGATCCATCAGCAGCCCAGCCGTTTTTCCCGGCACCCACCATATCCGCGTCAGGCCTCGGTGCCATCCCCAACGAGAAACGGGAGCCGGCCGGGCTCGTTTGAACGGTTCCGGGCCCGCCTCGACCGGCGCTCGGCCCTGGTCACCTGCCCCGGCGCCGGCGCTCGCTGGGGCGGGGCCGCATCCCCGTCAGGCCAGGGGCCCCGCCGGCCGCAGGCTGCCGACCTCGGTGCCGTTCCAGTTCTTCATCGCCGGGGTCAGGAAGCGCTGCAGCGCCTGGCCTTCGCCTTCCGACAGCGGCAGGAGCTTGCCGATCACCGCGGCCATCATCAGCTCCGAGGCCCGTGTGGTGCCGTCGTCGCATTTGAGCGCCACGCCGTAGCCGAGCTCGGGGAAGGCGGCGCAGAACACCCCTTCGGCCCCGGTCTTGACGAAGGCGCGTATCCCGAAGATCTGCATGATCTCGGTGCAGAAGCGCTCGGTGCCCGCCACCATATGCGGATGCGCCGCCACCGCCGCCCGGATGCGGGCCGCGGCCCTGGCACGCTCGGGCCCGAGATGGGCGCCGGTGCCGAAGCGGGCGAAGCCGCGCGCCACGGCCGCGAGCGGCGCGGCCTGGGTCGGGATCGAGCAGCCGTCGATGCCGACGCCCGGCCCGCTCGTCGCCGCGCCGGCCATATCGGCGACCGCGCCCATCACCTCGCGCATGACGGGATGGGCGGCGGCGATGTAGCCGGCGGGCTCGATGCCGGCGGCGCAGGCGGTGCAGATGAAGCCGGCATGCTTGCCCGAGCAATTGTTGTGCAGGGCGCTCGGCTTCAGCCCGGCCCGGATCAGCGCCTGCGCCGCCTTGGCGTAGCTCGGCCGATGGGCGCCGCATTCGAGCGCGGACGCGTCGACCCCGGCCTTGGCCAGCATCGCGGTGGCCGTCTCGACATGGGCCGGCTCGCCGCCATGCGAGGCGACGGCGAGCGCGATCTCGGCCTCGGTCAGGCCGAGCCGGTCCGCCGCGCCGGATTCGATCAGCGGCAGCGCCTGGAACGCCTTCACCGCCGAGCGCGGGAACACCGGGCGCTCGACATCGCCGAGCGCCAGCACGAGGCCGCCCTCGGCGTCCGCGACCGCGACCGCGCCGGCGTGGCGGCTCTCCACCAGCCCGCCGCGCAGGACTTCGACCAGGACCGGATTCGACATGCAGGGCTCCGCTGGAATGGCGTCTTGCCGATGGACGCGGCGTGTCTATCTCTTGTAAGCGGTGCCGGACAAGCACGGCTTGAACGCGCCGCAGATCCGCGTGCTATAGCAGCGCACGCTCATCCCGGAGACCGTCATGTTGCAGAAGCTCGAGTTCAAGCGCGAAGCCGCCTATGTCGACGGCGAATGGATCTCGGCCGACAGCGGCAAGACCCTGGCGGTCACCGATCCCGCCACCGGCGAGACGCTGGGAACCGTGCCCGATTGCGGCAAGGCCGAGACTGCCCGCGCCATTGCGGCCGCCGACGCCGCCCAGCCGGCCTGGCGCGCCAGGACGGCCAAGGAGCGGGCCAAGATCCTGCACCGGCTCGCCGACATCATCGAGCAGAACGTCGAGGCGCTCGGCACGCTGCTGACCATGGAGCAGGGCAAGTCGCTCACCGAGGCCAAGGGCGAGGTCGCCTTCTCCGCCGCCTATGTCCGCTGGTTCGCCGAGGAGGCGCAGCGCGTCTACGGCGACGTCATTCCCTCGCCCTGGGCCGGCCGCCGCATCCTGGTGACCAAGGAGCCCGTCGGCGTGGTCGGCGCCATCACGCCGTGGAACTTCCCGTCCTCGATGATCGCCCGCAAGCTCGGCCCGGCCCTGGCGGCCGGCTGCACCATCGTCATCAAGCCGGCGGCGCAGACGCCCTACTCGGGCCTCGCCTGGGGCGCGCTCTGCGAGAAGGCCGGCATTCCCGCCGGCGTCGTCAACGTGCTGACCGGCTCGGCGAGCGCCATCGGCGGCGAGCTGACCTCCAATCCGCTCGTGCGCAAGATCACCTTCACCGGGTCCACCCCGATCGGCAAGCTGCTGGTCGAGCAGTCGGCCAAGACCTTGAAGCGTGTCTCCATGGAGCTCGGCGGCAACGCGCCCTTCATCGTCTTCGACGATGCCGACGTCGACCGCGCCATCGAGGGCGCGCTGATCGCCAAGTACCGCAATTCCGGCCAGACTTGCGTGTGCACCAACCGCTTCCTGGTGCAGGCCGGCATCCACGACGCCTTCGTCGAGAAGCTGATCGCCGTCTCCAACGGCCTCAAGGTCGGCAACGGCCTCGAGGCCGGGGTGCAGCAGGGACCGCTGATCGACGAGAAGGCGGTGGCCAAGGTCGAGGAGCACATCAAGGACGCCACCGACAAGGGCGCCAAGGTCGTGGCCGGCGGCAAGCGCCACAAGCTCGGCGGCTCCTTCTTCGAGCCGACCGTGCTGACCGGCGTGACGCCGCAGATGCTGGTGGCCCGCGACGAGACCTTCGGCCCGCTCTCCCCGGTGTTCAAGTTCGAGACCGAGGAGCAGGCGGTCGCGATGGCCAACGACACCGAGTTCGGCCTCGCCTCCTATTTCTACACCCGCGACCTCGCCCGGGCCTTCCGGGTGTCGGAAGCGCTGAAATACGGCATGGTCGGCATCAACGAGGGCCTGATCACCACCGAGGTCGCGCCCTTCGGCGGCGTCAAGGAAAGCGGCATGGGCAAGGAAGGCTCCAAGTACGGCATCGAGGATTATCTCGATACCAAGTATGTGTGCGTGGGAGGGCTCGGCTGAGCCGAGGAAGGGCTTCACGCAAGGACCACGACGTCATGGACCGACCTGATCGGTCCATCCACGCGAACGCGACGACCGCCGCGTCCGGCGGCGCTCTTGCCTGTATCTGTGGCGTTCGCTGCGAGATCGGTTCGATCTCGCGGGATGGACGTGACAAGCGCGCCCATGACGTCGCGGGTGATGTCGTCCTCATCGCGAGGAAATCCGACGTTACCCCGGCAGCCGCAGCGCCTCGATCGCGGCGACGGCCGCTGCGAGCAGCCTTTCCGACGTCAGCCGGCCGGGCCTGAGCGTCGGCACGTGGATGAACAGCACCGGCGTCCGTTCGTCCGTCTCGGCCAGCGCCGTCCACAGGGCGGCGTTGCACAGATAGGTCCCGGCGTCCTTCGAGAGCCGCGCCGGCGTGCCGCTGGTCCGCACCGCCGCCAGCACCGCGGCGAGGTCGGCGCGGGAGCGCCGCTCGGCCGGGCCGCCCGGCCAGGGCACGGGCGCGCTCTGCACCACGCCCTCGGCATCGGGATGCGCGGTGGTCGCCGCGTTCACCGCGCGTGTCTCCAGCCGCAGCAGGCGCGAGCCCCGGGCCAGGCCGAACATCAGCACAGCTTCCGGCGCGAGCCGGGCGATCAGGCCGCGCAGCGCCGGGCCGGTGCCGGCCCAGGTGACGGGCAGCACATGCGGCTCGAGCGCGATGCCCGGCAGCCGCGCCGTCCGCAAGGCGCCGATCAGCGCCTCGGTCGGATTGACCGGCGCGCCGGGAAAGGCGCCGAAGCCGGTGACCAGGATGCGGCGATCGGCCATCTCATGCTCCCCATCTCAGGCTCCCATCGCGGCGGCGAGCTCGTCCGCCGCCACCAGCGGTGCCAGGCGGCCGGCGGCGACCTCGGCCTCGAGCTCGCGCAGGCGCCGGCGGATCGCCGGGTCGGTGCGCAGACGCGCCGTCAGCCGCTCCTCCAGCATCACCCGCATCCAGGTGACCTGCTGCGCCCGCCGGCGGGCCTGGAGGAGGCCGGCCGCCTCCATGCGGGCGCGATGGTCGCCGATGGTCGCCCACAGCGCCTCCAGGCCGGCGCCGGTCGCCCCCGAGACGATCGCCACCGGCACGCTCCAGGCCGGCGAGGCCGGGGCGAGGATGTGCAGCGCGGCGCGATAGTCGCCCGCCGCGGCCTGCGCCCGCGCCACGCCGTCGCCGTCGGCCTTGTTGACCGCGACGATGTCGGCGAGCTCGATCACGCCCTTTTTGATGCCCTGCAGCTCGTCGCCGGCGCCCGGCAGCATCAGGACCAGGAAGCAGTCGACCAGGTCGGCCACCGCCGTTTCCGACTGGCCGACGCCGACGGTCTCGACCAGCACCACGTCGAAGCCGGCGGCCTCGCACAGCAGCATGGCCTCGCGGGTGCGCGCCGCCACCCCGCCCAGCGTCCCGGCGGAAGGGGAGGGGCGGATGAAGGCGTTCTCGTCGGTCGCCAGCGCCGCCATGCGCGTCTTGTCGCCGAGGATCGAGCCGCCGCTGCGCGTCGAGGACGGATCGACCGCCAGCACCGCCACCCGATGGCCGCGCGCGGTCAGCATCGATCCGAGCCGGTCGATCAGCGTCGACTTGCCGACCCCGGGCACGCCGGTGACCCCGAGCCGCAGCGCCCTGCCGGTCGACGGCAGCAACACCTGCACCAGCTCGCGCGCCTGCGCCCGGTGCTCGGCCTTCTTCGATTCGACCAGGGTGATGGCCCGCGCCAGCGCTGCCCGGTCGCCCGCGGCGAGCCGCTGCGCCAGCATCGGCGCCGGGGCGGCGGAATCGCCGTGCGGACTGCGCGGATCGACCATGGCTTCGCTGGTAGCGGCTGGGAAAACTTCCCGCAAGGGGCGCCCCGCCTCACTTTCGCCCCCTCCGTCGTGGATGGGGGATCCATCACCACGCTCCGGGACTGCCTCATGCGAGCTGCCTCGCTCCTCGCCGCCTGCCTCTCTCTTTCGCTCGCGGCCTGCGTCGGCATCGACGACGATACCGGCACGACCGCCAGCCTGAAGCCCGTGCTGACCACGATCGCGCCGCAGCCGGTCGCCAGCACGCCGGTCGGCCTGTGGCGCGGCGGCCTGACCATGCTGGTCATGACCACCCGCAACCAGGCCGGGGCCGGCGACCCCTGGTTCGGCAGCGAGCGCGCCTCCGACCCCACCGCCGCCCGCACCATCCTCTATCCCCCGCAGAAGACGCTGCTCGCCAGCGTCAATCCGCTGGCTTCGACGGACTGGTCGGTGGCTGGCGTCCAGCCGATGCAGGGCGATGCCGCCACCGCCATCGCCAAGGCCGCGGAGGGCAAGGACGTGCTGCTCTACGTCCATGGCTTCAACGAGACCTTCGACAGTGCGTCCACCAGCTATGCCAAGCTGCTGGCCGGCATCGGCTTCACCGGCGCGCCGATCCTGTTCACCTGGCCCTCGCGCGGGGCGCTGCTCGACTACGGCGCGGATCGCGAGAGCGCCATGTGGTCGCGCGACGCGCTGGAGGACACGCTCACCGCGCTTGCGGTCAATCCCAAGGTCGGGCGCATCCATATCCTGGCCCATTCCATGGGCGGCCTCCTGACGCTGGAGGCGCTGCGCTCGGTCAACGATCGCACCGGCGGGGCGATGTCGAGCCGCTTCGGCGCCATCGTGCTCGCCAATCCGGACGTGGACCTCGACCTGTTCCGGCGGCAGATGAAGCGCCTCGCCGACCTCGCGCCCCGCACCACGGTGATCGTCTCGGGCAAGGACCGGGCGCTGGAGCTCTCCTCCACCCTGGCCGGCGGGCTGCCGCGCGTTGGTGCCTCCGACCGCAGCGCGCTGGAGCAGACCGGGGTCAAGACGGTCGATGCCACCGATTTCGGTTCCGGCTGGATCAACCATGACATCTTCATGAGCCGCACCGAGCTGCACGGCGTGCTCAGCCGGGCCATCGAGAACGCCAACGACGGCTCCTGACGCGGCCGTCGCCTCCCGCGCAAGCCCGACCAAAGTATCATTGCCTCCCGTGGCGCGGCTCCTATCGTCCGCGACCGGTGCGCCCGACGCACCCAATCGGAGGAAACGATCATGTGGTTCCCGTCTTGCCCCGCGGTCCGCGGGGCGATTGCGGGCGCGTTCGCCCTCGTTCCGCGCCGTCGCCGTCTGCTCCCGACTCTCGCCTTCGCCGGCCTCGCCGCCGGCTCCCTGCTCACCGTGTCCCCGTCGAGCGCCGCCGACGGGGGCGGCTGGATCACCACCTGGGCGGCGACGCCGGCGCCCCGCTGGTCCGACAGCCTGCCCGCGCCTTTCGGCGTGCCGGAGGTGCTGGAGAACCAGACGGTGCGGCAGGTCGCCCGCATCAGCGTCGGCGGAGCCAAGGTCCGCATCGTCCTGTCGAACGCCTTCGGCGTGAAGCCCCTGACCATCGGCGCCGGCAGCGTCGCCATCGCCGGCGAGGGCGGCGCGGTCGATGCAGCGAGCCTGAAGCCGCTCACCTGGGGCGGGAAGACCTCGGTGGTCGTTCCGCCCGGCGCGCCGATCCTGAGCGATCCCGTCGACCTCGCGGTCAAGCCGCTCTCCAGCGTCTCGGTCAGCCTCTATCTGCCGAAGAAGACGGCCTTGTCCTCGGTGCATTGGGACGGGGCGCAGACGGCCTATATCTCGGCCGCCGGCAATGTCGCCGGTGACGCGACGTTCAAGGCGGACAGCACGCTGAAGTCGCGCCTGTTCCTGTCGGGCATCATGGTCGACGCGCCGGCCGACGCCAGGGCGATCGTGTTCTTCGGCGATTCCATCACCGACGGCGCCTGCTCCACGGCCGACGCCGACAATCGCTGGCCCGACCACGTCGCCGAGCGGCTGCAGGCCGCCGGGCACGCCGGTGTCGCCGTGGTCAACGAGGCCTTCTCCGGCAACCGCGTGCTGACCGACGGCATGGGCATCAACGCGCTCGCCCGCCTCGACAGCGACGTGCTGAGTCATCCGCGCCTGTCGACCGTGGTGCTGATGATGGGCATCAACGACATCGGCTGGCCCGGCGAGCGGGCGATCACGCCGGACGACAAGGAGCCGACGGCCGAAGACATCATCACCGGCTACCGGCAGATCATCGACCGCGTCCACGACCATGGCGCGCGCATCCTCGCAGCGACGCTCACCCCCTTCGCCGAGACCTTCAAGGGCCTGCCGACCGACGGCTACTACACGCCGGAGAAGGAGAAGATCCGCCTGGCGGTCAACCAGTGGATCCGCAGCGGCGGCGGCTTCGACGGGGTGATCGACTTCGAGAAGGTGATGGAGGACCCGGCCAGGCCCGGCTACATCCGTGCCGACTATGATTGCGGCGACCACCTGCATCCCAACGACGCGGGATACAAGGCCATGGCCGAGGCCGTGGATCTCGACCTGCTGCTCGGCGCAGCGAAATAACCGAAGCGGCGGGGGAGGCGGCCCAGGCCGTTCTCCCCGGCCTGGCCTCAGGGCTCGGGGTGCCTGAGCCGCTGCGCCAGCAACTCGACCAGCCCGGCCGCGGCTTCGGCCACCGGCGTGCCCGGCGGGAAGATCGCCGCCGCGCCGGCCTGGCGCAGCGCCTCGAAATCCTGCTCGGGCACGACGCCGCCGACGACGATCAGAATGTCGTCGCGCCCCTCAGAGGCCAGGGCCGCCTTCAGCGCCGGCACCAGGGTCAGGTGCCCGGCCGCGAGCGACGACACGCCGACGATATGGACGTCGTTCTCCACCGCCTGCCGCGCAACCTCCTCGGGGGTGGCGAACAGGGGTCCGATATCGACGTCGAAGCCGAGATCCGCGAAGGCCGAGGCGATCACCTTCTGGCCGCGGTCATGGCCGTCCTGGCCCATCTTGGCGACCAGGATGCGCGGCCGGCGGCCCTCCTCCTCCTCGAAGCGCTCGGCCAGTGCCTGAACCCGCGTCACCGCTTCGCCGTCCACGCCCGCCTCCCGCTTGTAGACGCCGGAAATGCTCCTGATCTCGGCCCGGTGCCGGCCGAACACCTGCTCCAGCGCCAGCGAGATCTCGCCGACGCTCGCCCTGGCCCGCGCCGCCTCGACCGACAGGGCCAGGAGGTTGCCATCGCCCTCCGCGCCCCGCTTCAGCGCCTCCAGCGCCGCCGCGACGGCTTGCGGATCGCGCTCGGCCTTGAGGCGCTGCAGCTTCTCGATCTGGGCGGCGCGCACCGCCGAATTGTCGACCCGGAGGATGTCGAGCGGCGGCTCGCCGTCGGGCCGGTAGGCATTGACGCCGATCAGGACCTGCTTGCCCGCATCGATGCGGGCCTGCGTCCTGGCCGCGGCCTCCTCGATCCGCAGCTTGGGCAGGCCGGCCTCGATCGCCCGTGCCATGCCGCCCAGCGCCTCGATCTCCTCGATATGGCCCCAGGCCTTGGCCGCGAGCCCGGCGGTGAGGCTTTCGAGGTAGAAGGAGCCGCCCCAGGGATCGATGGTCCGGGTGAGGCCGCTTTCGAGCTGCAGCACGAGCTGGGTGTTGCGGGCGATCCGGGCCGAGGCGTCGGTGGGCAGCGCCAGCGCCTCGTCGAGGGCGTTGGTGTGCAGCGACTGGGTGCCGCCCAGCGTCGCCGCCATCGCCTCGACCATGGTGCGGGCGACGTTGTTGGCGACGTCCTGCGCCGTCAGCGACCAGCCGGAGGTCTGGCAATGGGTGCGCAGGGCCAGCGATTTGGCCGATTTCGGCTGGAACTGGCGCATCAGCCGCGTCCAGAGCAGCCGCGCCGCCCGCAGCTTCGCCACCTCCATGAAGACATTCATGCCGATGGCGAAGAAGAAGCTGAGCCGCGGGGCGAAGGCGTCGATGGCAAGGCCCGCCTTCAGGCCGGCGCGGACATAGTCGAGCCCGTCGGCCAGCGTGTAGGCCAGCTCCAGGTCCTGCGTCGCCCCGGCCTCCTGCATGTGGTAGCCGGAGATCGAGATCGAGTTGAACTTCGGCATCTCCCGCGAGGTATAGGCGAAGATGTCGGAGATGATCCGCATCGAGGGCGCCGGCGGATAGATATAGGTGTTGCGGACCATGAACTCCTTGAGGATGTCGTTCTGGATGGTGCCGCTGAGCCTGTCCGGCGCGACGCCCTGCTCCTCCGCCGCGACGATGTAGAGCGCCAGGATCGGCAGGACCGCGCCGTTCATGGTCATCGACACGCTCATCTCGCCAAGCGGGATGCCCGAGAACAGGGTGCGCATGTCGAGGATGGAATCGATGGCGACACCGGCCATGCCGACATCGCCGGCGACGCGCGGATGGTCCGAATCATAGCCGCGATGCGTGGCGAGGTCGAAGGCGACCGAGAGGCCCTTCTGGCCGCCGGCGAGGTTGCGCCGGTAGAACGCGTTCGACTCCTCCGCCGTGGAGAAGCCGGCATATTGCCGGACGGTCCAGGGCTGGGTGACGTACATCGTGGGGTAGGGGCCGCGGACGAATGGCGGCAGACCGGGATAGGTGTCGAGCTCGGCGAGCCCGGCGAGGTCCGCCTCGGTGTAGAGCGGCTTGACCGGGATGCCCTCGGGGGTGAGCCAGGGGTCTGCGCCGGGCGGCGGCGCGGGGGCGTCGCTCGTCTCGAAAGCGGTCGTGCTGAAATCAGGAATGCGCGTCACTGGCATTCCTCCTCATCGGCGCCATGCGGGCTTCGGTGGCCGCGATGGCGCGCGCCAGGCGGACTTTCAAAGAGACCTTGCCCTTTCGGCCGGGCTTCGCCTTTGCCGCTGGCAGGCCCTCCGTGAGAAGCTCCTCGAAGATCAGAAACAGCCAGAACAACAGGACCCACGTCAGGAAGCGGCGTGCGCGGGGCACGACCAGGTCGGTCAGCACCACCAGGCAGAAACCCGCCAGGCAGGCCATTTCCGCCGAGAGACTGTGATCCGTCAGCGTGAAGAGAAGGCCGAACACGACGGCTGCCAGCAGGCTGAAGGCGAGGAACCAGGCCAGCTCCTTTCGCCAGTTCATGCTCTCGATGAGGCGCAACCGGGCGAGCCGTCGTTCGAGATGGGCGGCCCGGTTCATGGCGACACCCTTTCGAACGGCTCGGCTGCCCGTCGGGCCGGGAGCGGGCGGCCGTCGAGGCCACCGTCCGCCACGGGAGCAGGCGGCGCCGGTGCCAGCACCGCCGTCTCGGCTTCGTGCGCCAGCGCGAACCGGGTCGTGCCGACGATGACGGGCTCCGGCGCGCCGGCCAGGCCCGCGGCGATCTCGTCCTGCAGCCAGCCCGATAGCAGCGCCGCGATCGCGCCGCCCTGCCGCTCGATCGCCTGGAACATGGCCCAGGCCTCGGTGCAGAGCATGTCGGTCACCGCTTCGAACGTGCCGGCGCCGGCGGCGGGGTCGGTGACGCGGTGGAGATTGGCTTCGGCCATCAGCTCGTGCTGGGCATTGCGGGCGACGCGCCGGGCAAAGGCGTCGGGCAGGCCGAGCGCCGCCGTGAACGGCAGCACGCCGATGCTGTCGGCCCCGCCGAGTCCGGCGGCGAAGGCGGCGATGGTGCCGCGCAGCATGTTGGTGGGCGGGTCGCGCCGGGCGAGCATGCGCCAGGCCGTCTCGGCATGCAGGCATGCCGGCTCCGGCCTCAGCCCGCAGGCCGCCTCGACCCGGGCCCAGAGCCGGCGCAGGGCCCGGAACTTGGAAAGGGTCAGCACGATGTCGGCATCGGCGGCCAGGACGAAATCGATGCGCCGTGCCGCCTGTTCCAGCGTCAGCCCGGCCTTTTCCAGCACGCGCAGATGGGCGAGCCCCGTCGCCAGCACCGCGGCGAGCTCCTGGCTCCCGGACGCGCCCGCCTCGTGGTAGGGCCGCCCGTCCGCCGTCAGCGCCGGGCCGGCATGGCCGGCCCGCTCGAGCGCGGCGACCAGCTCGCCGACCGCGCCCTCCGGCGGCAGGCGCCCCTGCGCCGCCAGGATGCCCACGGGATCATAGCCGATCGAGATGGCGAGGCGGCCCGCAGCCAGCCCCCGCCGCTGCGCCAGCGCAAGCAGCGATGCCGCTGCCGCCGGAGCGGCGGCGCCGGCATCCAGGCGGAGGGTGATCAGGTCGAGCTCGACGCGGTCGAGCGCCCGCTCCAGGGTGTCGATGTCGGGGGCGGCGAGCCCGAAGCCGCGGGCCGCCGCCGCGCCGGCCAGCACCAGGGTGAGGCCGTCGGCGCCGCCTTCCAGGTCGGCCAGGGCCAGCGCATTGGCCTCGCCCGCATCGGGATGGTCGACGCGCTGGACGATGCGCCAGCGTGTCCCCGGCGGCCGGCCGATGACCGGCGCCGCGCCCGCCGCCCGCGGATAGAGCGGCTCGATGGCCGCGCCGCCCGGCAGGTGCCAGCGCAGCGTCTCGAGCGGCGCGCCCTTCAGCACACCGGCGACGGCCTGCAGCCAGGCATCACGGGTGGGCCCCGTCGTCATGATGACGTCGCGCCGCGCAGCCCCATGACGTCGTCCATCACACGAACTGGTTGAGGCCGGGCACTTCGCTGACGATCTTGCCGACCACCTCGGGGCCTGCCTTCTCCGAGGCATAGGCGAAGAGCTCCTTGCCGAGCGTCTGCATCTGGCCGAGATCGAGGCCCATGCCCATCAGCTGGCCGCCGAGGCCGGCGATGCCGCCGCCGACATGGCCGACCATGCCGCCGAGCATGCCCATCAGCCCGCCGCCGCCCTCGCCGTTGACGGCGCTGTTGACAGCGTCGCGCGCGCCGGGAATGGCGTCGATCAACTGCGCCACCGGACCGGCGGGACCTTCCTTCTCCAGGAAGGACAGGATGGCACCGGTCGCCTGGGTGATGGTGGCGCCGTCGAGCCCGGTGGCTGCGGTGAGGCGGGAGACGAGCTCTTCCATGGGATTCTCCAGGGCTGTCGTTTTCGGCGCGTCGTGGCGCGGGTCCGCGCGGACCTTGGAGCGGATCGACAAGGATCGCAAGCCGCCGCCGGGCCGCTTCCGCCGCCCGGCCATGGTCCGGGCCGCGATTCCGGCCGGGCTTCGCCGATCGCCGGCGCATGGTCCGCACCCCGCCAATCCTATCACAACGCCATGATCTAACACGAAGATCCGCCCGGGCCCGGAGCATCGGCCGCCGGCCGGGTTGGAAGGCGTGCCGGGGCCGGTCTATAACTCGACGAACGAGGCGGACGATCTGGGAGCGCGAGATGGACGAACCGGGCAGGATTTTCGTCGCCAAGAGCGACACGCCGCACTATCTCACGCTGGCGCTCGGCAATCGCCACGGCCTCGTCACCGGCGCCACCGGCACCGGCAAGACGGTCACGCTCCAGGTGCTGGCCGAAGGCTTCTCGGCGCGCGGCGTGCCGGTGTTCGCGGCCGACATCAAGGGCGATCTCTCCGGCGTGTCGCAGCCCGGCTACGGCCAGGACTTCGTGGTCAAGCGGGCCGAGGAGGTCGGGCTCGAATACGACCCCGACCAGTTCCCGGTGCAGTTCTGGGATATTTTCGGCGAGCAGGGCACGCCGGTGCGCGCCACCATCTCGGAGATGGGGCCGCTGCTGCTCGGCCGCCTTCTCGGCCTGAACGATATCCAGGGGGGCGTGCTCAACATCGCCTTCAAGCTGGCCGACGACGAGAAGCTGCTGCTGCTCGACATGAAGGACCTCAGGGCGTTGCTGGCCGACATGGCCGACCATGCCGACGAGCTGATCAAGACCTATGGCAACGTCTCCAAGGCGACGATCGGCGCGATCCAGCGCCAGCTCCTGGTCCTGGAGCAGCAGGGCGGCGACAAGTTCTTCGGCGAGCCGGCGCTCGACATCGCCGACCTCATGCTGATCGACAAGCGCGGCCGCGGCACCATCAACATTCTCGCGGCCGACAAGCTGATGGCGGCGCCGCAGCTCTATGCCACCTTCCTGCTCTGGCTGATGTCGGAACTGTTCGAGCGGCTGCCGGAAGTGGGCGATCCCGACAAGCCCAAGCTGGTCTTCTTCTTCGACGAAGCCCATCTCCTGTTCAACGATGCGCCCGCGGCCCTGCTGCGCCAGATCGAGCAGGTGGTGCGGCTGATTCGCTCCAAGGGCGTCGGCGTCTATTTCGTGACGCAGAACCCGCTCGACGTGCCCGACACGGTGCTGGGTCAGCTCGGCAACCGCGTGCAGCATGCCCTGCGCGCCTATACCCCGCGCGACCAGAAGGCGGTGAAGGCGGCGGCCGAGACCTTCCGCCCCAATCCGGACCTCGACACCGCGCAGGTGATCATGCAGCTCGGCAAGGGCGAGGCGCTGGTTTCCTTCCTGGAAGGCAACGGCGTGCCGGCCATGGTGCAGCGGGCGCTGGTGGTGCCGCCGGCGGCACGGGTCGGCCCGGTGACGCCGGAGGAGCGCCGGCAGACCCTCGCCGCCTCGCCGCTGCGCGGCAAGTATGACGAGGCCGTCGACCGGGAGTCGGCCTTCGAGATCCTGACCAGGAAGAACGCCGGCGCGACGGAGGCGGATGCCGGGGGCGGCGGCTTCCTCGGCGGGGTGCTCGGCAGCGTGTTCGGCGGCGGCGCCAAGTCCGGCAGCCGGCCCTCCACCCGCATGAGCACCACCGAGGTCGTGGTGCGCTCGGCGGCGCGGTCCATGGCCTCGACCGCCGGGCGTCAGATCGCCAATGCCCTGTTGCGCGGCCTGCTCGGCGGGCTGACGCGTCGCTGAGGAAGCGTCGGACATCCGACGGGGAGAGACGATGAGGGATCCCCGGGCCAGGCCCGAGGACATGGTTTCGTGTCCCGGCGAGATCGCCGAGGCGCCGGGGGCTGCGAAGGGGTGCACTGGGTCGCCGGCCGGTGTTTCCAAACGGGCTCCGAACCGGCGATCGGCATTTGCCTAGCGTCGCAGAGCGTCGTCGCGGCGCCATGTGCGTCGGCGAACAATATCAGCCAAATCGGCTCAAATTCCCTCAACTTCGCGCATGTACTATTCGATTGCCGCAATTTACCGGCCGCGGTAATATTGCCGGAGTCGACCGGGTTACTGCGGCGTGCCCGAGCGAACATGCGCAGCAGCTATGGTGCCGCTGTGGCAGGAAAAGTGTTGCTGGCATGAGTCTTGATTCTCAGCTTGCGAGACCGCGGACCCGGAAAGCCATTCACGTTGCTGAGTTGTTGCTGATCCAAGCGGATGGCGATGTCGCAGCCGCATGGCGCGAGGCCCTGCTGGATTTCGGCATGAGCGGCGTGCGCGCCGTCAACGATGCGGACGGGGCGATCGCGACGATCCGTTCGAGCCGGCCGCACGGCATCGTCATCGCGCTGTCCTCGCCGGCCGAATCCTATGCGTTGATCGCCCGGCTGGCGGCGGGCGAGGCCGGCGATCTCGGCGACGTCCCGGTCGTGCTCGTCACCAGCCAGGCGACGCGGACCGCGGCCATCGCCGCCTCGAATGCCGGCTTCGACGCGGTGCTGCCCTTTCCGCTGTCGCCGCGGCTGATCTATCGGCGCATGGGGTCGCTGATGCAGCGGGCCCGGCGGGCCGTGCGCCAGCGCAACGCGCTGCCGCCTGCCGGCCCGGTCCCGGCGGACGACGCGTCCGCCGGCTGATTCCGCCCGGCGAGCCGGCGGCTGCGCCATTGCCGCCTTGCGCCAAAGCAGGCTAGCCTGCGCGCCCGAACCATCCGCCGGACCTGCCATGCCCGATATCCAGAACGCCCTCGCGGCCGCCGATCGCGCGCTCGACCAGGGCCTCGACCGCCTGTTCGAGTTCCTGCGCATTCCCTCCATTTCCGCCGATCCCGCCTATGAGGCGGACTGCCGGCGCGCGGCGGACTGGGCGGCTGCGGCCCTGCGCGACATCGGCTTCGACGCGTCTCCGCGCAAGACGATCGGTCACCCCATGGTGGTCGGGCACCGCCGCTCCGGGCGGGCCGGCGCGCCGCACGTGCTGTTCTACGGCCATTACGACGTCCAGCCGCCGGATCCGCTCGAATTGTGGACCTCGCCCCCATTCGAACCGCAGCGCGTCGCCGGCCCCAATGGCGACGTCATCGTCGCGCGCGGGGCCTCCGACGACAAGGGCCAGGTGATGACCTTCATCGAGGCCTGCCGGGCCTTGATCGAGACGCAGGGCGGCTTGCCGGTCGACGTCACGGTGCTCCTGGAGGGCGAGGAGGAATCCTCCTCCAAGAGCCTGGTCCCCTTCCTCACCGAGAACCGGGAGGAGCTGAAGGCCGATTTCGGCCTGATCTGCGACACCGACATGTTCGATGCGCAGACCCCGGCCGTGACCACCATGCTGCGCGGCATCGTCTATGAAGAGGTCTCGATCCGCGCGGCCGCGATGGACCTGCATTCCGGCATGTATGGCGGGGCGGCGCAGAACCCGATCCGCGTGCTGGCGCGCATCCTCGCCGGCCTGCACGACGAGCAGGGCCGCATCACCTTGGCCGGCTTCTATGACGGGGTCGAGGAGCTGCCGCCGGCGGTCAAGCGGGAATGGGAGGCGCTCGGCTTCGACGGCGCCGCCTTCCTCGGCGCCGTCGGCCTGAAGGTCCCGGCCGGCGAGGCCGGCCGCTCGGTGATGGAGCAGATCACGGTCCGGCCGACCTGCGACGTCAACGGCATCGTCGGCGGCTATACCGGCGACGGCGCCAAGACCGTGATCCCGGCCGTCGCCTCGGCCAAGGTGTCGTTCCGCCTGGTCGGCAGCCAGGATCCCGTGGCCGTGCAGGCCGCCTTCCGCCGCTTCGTCACCGAGCGGCTGCCGGCCGATTGCGAGGCGACCTTCCTCAGCCACGGCAACAGCCCGGCCATCGTCGTGCCCTCGGACTCCGAGCCGTTGCGCAAGGCACGCGCCGCTCTGGCCGAGGAATGGGGACGCACCGCGCCGGTGATCGGCGCCGGCGGCTCGATCCCGGTCGTCGGCGAGCTGCAGCGCATCCTCGGCATCGACTCCCTCCTGATCGGCTTCGCCCTGGAGGACGACCGCATCCATTCGCCCAACGAGAAGTACGACGTCCGCAGCTTCCACAAAGGTGTCCGTTCCTGGATTCGCATCCTCGACGCGCTCGGCCGATAGCCGGGGCGCCGCCCGCGAAGGCCGGAAACGGCGGAATGACGTAACGGTACCTTAACGCCGGAATGCGAGGCTCCCCCCGTGGCTGGGGGAGCCGTCATGACGCTGGCGACGGATGCGGGGACCGGACCATCGATCGGAGCTTCGTCGCGACTGCGTTTTTCCGGGCGTGTGACCGCGTTCGGGCTGTGGGTGCATGGCGCCGTCCTCGGTTTCGTCCTCGCCGGCATTCCTCTGGCCTATTGGCTCGGTTTCAGGGATGTCAGGATCGGTGCCATGGAGGTGCTGGTTCCGGTCGCGATGGTCGTCACCGCCATGGCGTGCCACGCCTTCGTGACCGGCTTTCATCGCCTCGCATCCCTGGCCGAGGCGATGGGGCTCTTCGTGCTGCTCGGCCTGGCTTTCGCCGTCTGGCAATTCTTCGCGACGGCCAGCCCGTTTCCGTTCCAGGACGCGCAGGTGAAGGCGCTTGATCTGGCGCTCGGCTTCGACTGGCTGTCGGCCGACCTGGCGTTCAGGCGCTACCCCCTCCTCATGCGGGTGCTCGAGATCGCCTATGGCCTCATGCTGATCGAGGCCCTCCTGGTGCTGGTCGGCCTGACGCTGCTCGGCCACGACCGCATGGTGTCCAAGGTCTTCGCCGTCCTGATCCTCAGCTACCTTGCGACGCTGCTGGGCCATTTTCTCGTCCCGTTGATCCCGCCGCCGGCACAGATCGTCGACCTGCAGGTGAACGGCCTGCCCGATACCGGCGCCGTCACCTTCGTCGACCTGATCGCAGGCCTGCGCGACGGCAGCCGGCGCAGCTTCGACAGCGCCCGAATTCCCGGCCTGATCAGCCTGCCCTCGTTCCATGCGGTGATGGCGGTGCTGTGCACCTGGGCCGCCCGCCCGCTCCGCCTGCTCTTCCCCGTGCTGGTGCCGGTCAATCTGTGCATGCTGGTCTCCACCATCCCGTGCGGCGGCCATTACCTCCTCGACGTCATCGCCGGCGTGCTGCTCGTGGTCGGCGTCATCGCCGGCGTCGAGCTGGCCTTCCGCCGCGCGGGATGTCCGCGGACGGCTTGATCCGTCCGGCCATCGGCGCATCGGGCCGCCGTCGCGTGCCGCGACTCGATGGAGCCCCCTATCCCCGGGCCGGAACAGCCTCTAGCTTCTGCCCCCATCGAAGGCCTGCCTGATGCAGAGGCATGAATGACGGCGAACCTGCCCGAGCCCTCCCACCCCGATCCCCTGGCCGACGCGCCCGAGCTCTGCCGGCTCAGCGCCTCCGAGCTCGTCGCGGCCTATGCCCGGGGCGATCTGTCGCCGGTCGAGGTGGCCGAGGCGGCGCTGAGGCGGGCCGAAGCCATCGATCCCGGCCTCAACGCCTTCGTCGCGATCGACGCGGACGGTGCCCTGGCCGCGGCACGGGCTTCGCAAGCGCGCTGGCGCAGCGGCTCTCCGTCGAGTCCCGTCGACGGCGTGCCGGCGACCATCAAGGACATCGTCTGGGTCGAGGACTGGTCCATCCGCTACGGCAGCACGGCGACCGATGCGGCGCCGGTCGAGGCCGACGCGCCCGCGGTCGCCAGGCTGCGGGCTGCCGGCTGCGTCTTCCTCGGCCTGACCACCACGCCCGAGTTCGGCTGGAAGGCGGTCACCGACAGCCCCGCCACCGGCATCACCCGCAATCCCCATGACCCCCGGCTCACGCCGGGCGGCTCGAGCGGCGGCGCCGCGGTCGCGGCCGCCACCGGGGCAGGCGTCTTCCACCTCGGCACCGACGGCGGCGGCTCGATCCGCATTCCCGCCGGCTTCTCCGGCATCGTCGGCCACAAGCCGTCCTTCGGCCGCGTCGCCGCCTACCCGATGAGCGCCTTCGGCACGGTGGCCCATATCGGCCCGATGGCCCGCACGGTCGCCGACGCCGCGGCGATGCTCGCCGCCATGAGCGGGCCCGACCCGCGCGACTGGTACCAGCAGCCCGGCACGCTGCCGCCGCTCGAGGCGCCGGCCTTCGCCCTGGCCGGCACCCGCATCGGCTATTGGCGCGAGCCGCCGGTCGGCCGGCTCGACCCCGAGGTCGCCGCCCTCGTCGATGCCGCGGTCCGGCGCATCGAGGGGGAGGGCGCCGCGGTCGAGCCGGTCCGCCTGCCCGGCGAGGACCTCCACGGCCTCTTCCAGACCCTGTGGTTTTCCGGCGCCGCGGCGCGGCTCGCCGCCCTCGGGCCGGTCGAGCATGCGGGCATCGATCCCGGGTTCCGGGCCGCCGCCGCTGCCGGGGGGCGCTTCAGCGCCGTCGACCTGACGCGGGCCTCGCAGCGGCGCGCCGAGTTCGGACGCGCGATGGACGCTCTGCTGGCGCGCCATGCCGTCCTGGTCTCGCCGGCCGTCGCCGTGCCGGCCTTCGGCGCCGGGCTCGACGTGCCCGAGGGCTCGGGCCTGAGCCATTGGACGGAATGGGCGGGCTTCAGCTTTCCCCTCAATCTCAGCCAGCAGCCCGCCTGCGTCATTCCGGCGGGCAAGACGCGCCAGGGCCGGCCGGTCGGCCTCCAGATCGTCGGCGCGCGCGGGCAGGATGCGCAGGTCCTGGCTGCGGCCGCGGCCTTGCAGGCCTTGCTGGCGTCGTGACTCTGCGCCGCGGCCCGGCTCAGCGGCGCAGCCGCATCCCCAGGGCCTTGAACAGGACCAGCGCCGCCAGGCCGTAGACGGCGCCGCCGGCCAGCCCCACCAGCACGAGCTTGGCCGGCTCGCGCAACTGCCGCGACACGCCGGCGACGTAAGGGTCGGCCAGGGCCTCGGCCAGCACCATGGCGGCGCCCATCAGCGCCGTGGCGACGGTGAGCCCGCCCAGGGCGTTGAGCAGGCGCCGGTCGGGCACCATCCGGCCGCTGCGCACGGCCAGGACCATCAGGATGCCGAGATTGACCCAGGCGCCGATCGAGGTCGCCAGCGCCAGCCCGGCCTGCTGCAGCGGCCCCATCAGCACGATCTTGAAGCCGACATTGACGGCGATCGCCGTGAGCGAGGCCCAGAGCGGCGTCGCCGTGTCGCCGCGGGCATAGAAGCTGGCGACGGCGGAGCGGATCAGCACGATTGCCGGCAGGCCGACGCCATAGGCCAGCAGCGCCGCCCCGGCCGCCTCGGCCGAGGCGCTGGTGAAGGCGCCACGGGCGAAGAAGGCTTGCATGATCAGTTCGGGCACGGTGAGGAAGGCGGCGAAGAACGGCGCGGCCATGAACCAGATCAGCAGCATGGCCCGGTTCTGGGCCGCATGGGCCTTGTCCGGCTCGCCGGCGGCGATGAAGCGGCTCATCTCGGGCAGCAGCACGGTGCCCGCGGCGATGGCGATGACGCCGTAGGGGAGCTGGTAGATGCGGTCGGCATAGAACAGCGAGGACACCGCGCCGGAGGGCAGCGTCGAGGCGATGATGGTGTCGGCGAACATGGCGATCTGCACGCCCATCGAGCCGATCAGCGCCGGTCCGAGGCTGCGGAAGAAGCGCCGCAGCTCCGGATCGAGGCGGATCGCCCGCAGGCGGGCGAGCAGGCGGGCGCGCCGGGCGGCCCACCAGACCACGCCGAGCTGCGCCGCGCCCGAGATCGTGACGCCCCAGGCCACCGCGTGGGCGGGGGACGGGAAGAGGGGCGCGGCCAGAAGGGCTGCGATCCACACCAGGTTGAGCAGGATCGGCGCCGCCGCGAAGGCGGTGAAGCGGCCGGCGGCGTTGAGCACGGCGCCGTACAGCGTCGCCAGCGTGATCAGCGGCAGGTAGGGGAAGGTGATGCGGGTGAGGGTCACCGCGAGGTCGAACTGGCCCGCCTCGTTGCCGAAGCCCGGGGCGAGCACCGAGACCACCTGCGGCATGAACAGGATGGCGGCGAGCGTGACGGCCAGCGTCGAGACGAGCAGCAGCGAGGCAATCCGGCCCTGGAACTCGGCCGCGGCGGATCTGCCCGCCTGCTCCTCGATTCTCGTATAGGCCGGCACGAAGCTGTTGCTGAAGGCGCCTTCGCCGAAGATCGCCCGGAAATTGTTGGGCAGGCGGAAGGCGACGACGAAGGCGTCGGCCATCGGTCCAGTGCCGAGGATCGCCGCCGTGAACACATCGCGGGCAAAGCCGGTGACGCGCGAGACCAGCGTCCAGGCACCGACGGACAGGATTTTCTTCAGCAAGACGGGGTTCCGGCGACCATGGGCTGGTCATACCAGCCACCATCGCGTTCGCGAAGGGCCGGAAAAGAAAGAGGCCGCAGCTTGCGCTGCGGCCCAAGTCTAGGGAGGAAACGCCCAAGGAGGGCTGTCAGACGGGGAACAGGTCCGCGCCATCTGACGAGGTTTAATTTAGTGTGCGACGCACAATAAACAATTGCCAATATTGCATGGCTGCCATTCGACATATGCAGATTTTGGGGAGCGTTTGTGCAGGTTGAACCGGTCCACCGCAAGCTGCTCTGCGGTTGCGGCATGGGGCGCCTCTCGCACCCTGAAATGGGCGGCTTCGAGCCCGGCAAGCTTCTTCGCACTTGCAGCAAAAGTCGCCTCCGCGGTGCCCTCGGCGGTGAAAAAACCGCTCGCCGTCGCGGCATTTTTTGCAGGTGCGGAGGGAAGACGGCGGAGGTTGCGCTTTGCGGCCGGCGGCTGCGGCGACCGGGCCTGTGGGGCCCGGTCGATCTCTTCACGGCATCGAAGACGTGGCGCTCACTTCACCGCGGCGTCGTAGAGCTCGGCGACGTGGTCCCAGTTCACCAGGCTGTCGACGAAGGCCTTGAGATAGTCGGGGCGGCGGTTGCGGTAGTCGATGTAGTAGGAGTGCTCCCAGACGTCGACGCCGAGGATCGGGGTCGCGCCGTGCACCAGCGGGTTCTCGCCGTTGGGGGTCTTGGACACGATCACCTTGCCGTCCTTGACCGCCAGCCAGGCCCAGCCGGAGCCGAACTGCGTCACGCCGGCCTGGATGAACTCTTCCTTGGCCTTCTCTACCGAGCCCAGGCCGTCGACGATGGCCTTCTCCAGCTTGCCCGGGATGCTGCCGCCGCCGTGCGGCTTCATCCACTTCCAGAAATGGATGTGGTTGTAGTGCTGGCCGGCATTGTTGAACACGCCGGGATTCTTGCCATGGGAGCCCTTGACGACCTCCTCCAGGCTCTTGCCTTCCCACTCCGTGCCTTTGATCAGGTTGTTGAGGTTGTTGACATAGGCGAGGTGGTGCTTGTCGTGGTGGAACTCGAGCGTCTCCTTCGACATGGTCGGGCCGAGAGCGTCATGGGCGTAGGGCAGGTCGGGCAGGGTGAAGGACATGGCGTTCCTCTGATTCCTCGGGTGGACACGCCCCGGACGGGGGTGAGGGGGAGGCGGCCGAGCCGCCATCCTCCTGACAATTAGGCCGACCCCGCCTCCGGTTCAACCGCCAGCCTGGCGATATGTGAATTCTCCCGCTCATCCACGGCGAGGATGTGAAATGGGGTCCGCCGCGCGCTTCCGGCCGCGCCGGCGTTCCCGATCTGATCGCAGGAAGCGGATAAAAGAATAGTTATTATACAGATTTTATATTCTAACCTTGACGCCCGAAGCGCCGCCGGCTTATCACTGGCTGGCACTCCGGTCCGGCGAGTGCCAGCCGGCCGGCGCGATCCCGCGCTCCAAGAAGGATTTCGCTCATGAGCTTTCGCCCCCTCCACGACCGCGTGGTCCTCCGTCGCCTCGAAGGAGACGAGAAGACCAAGGGCGGCATCATCATCCCCGACACCGCCAAGGAGAAGCCGCAGGAAGGCGAGGTCGTCGCCGTCGGCCCCGGCACCCGCGACGAGTCCGGCAAGCTGCAGCCGCTCGACGTCAAGGCCGGCAACCGCGTGCTGTTCGGCAAATGGTCGGGCACCGAGGTCAAGATCGACGGCGAGGACCTCTTGATCCTCAAGGAATCCGACATTCTCGGCGTCATCGCCTGAGACCCCCGCCGGTACCCGCGCCGCGGGTCCGCGACCCTATCCCTGGAGAAACTGGAATGGCTGCCAAGGACGTGAAATTTTCCGCCGATGCGCGCGAGCGGCTGCTGCGCGGCGTCGACATCCTCGCCAACGCCGTCAAGGTCACGCTGGGCCCGAAGGGGCGGAACGTCGTGATCGAGAAGTCGTTCGGCGCCCCGCGCATCACCAAGGACGGCGTCACCGTCGCCAAGGAGATCGAGCTGGAGGACAGGTTCGAGAACCTCGGCGCGCAGCTCCTGCGCGAGGTCGCCTCCAAGACCAACGATTCCGCCGGCGACGGCACCACCACCGCCACCGTGCTGGCCCAGGCCATCGTCCGCGAGGGCGCCAAGGCCGTGGCCGCCGGCTTCAACCCGCTCGACCTCAAGCGCGGCATCGACCTTGCCGTCGCCGAGGCGGTGAAGGACATCGAGAAGCGCGCCAAGAAGGTGAAGTCGTCGGAGGAAGTGGCCCAGGTCGGCACCATCTCGGCCAATGGCGAGGCCGAGATCGGCTCGATCATCGCCACCGCCGTGGAGAAGGTCGGCAATGAAGGCGTGATCACCGTCGAGGAGGCCAAGACCGCCGAGACCGAGCTCGACGTGGTCGAAGGCCTGCAGTTCGACCGCGGCTATCTCTCGCCCTATTTCGTCACCAATGCCGAGAAGTTGGTCACCGAGTTCGACGACCCCTACATCCTGATCCACGAGAAGAAGCTCGCCTCGCTCCAGCCGCTGCTGCCGGTGCTGGAGGCCGTGGTTCAGACCGGCAAGCCGCTGCTGATCATCGCCGAGGACGTCGAGGGCGAGGCTCTCGCCACGCTCGTGGTCAACAAGCTGCGCGGCGGCCTGAAGGTCGCGGCCGTCAAGGCGCCGGGCTTCGGCGACCGCCGCAAGGCCATCCTGGAGGACATCGCCATCCTCACCGCCGGCCAGACCATCTCCGAGGATCTCGGCATCAAGCTGGAGAACGTCACGCTGGCCGATCTCGGCCGCGCCAAGCGGGTGCGCATCGAGAAGGAGAACACCACCATCGTCGATGGCGCCGGCAAGAAGAAGGACATCGACGCCCGGGTGGCGCAGATCAAGGCGCAGATCGAGGAGACGACTTCCGACTACGACAAGGAGAAGCTGCAGGAGCGCCTGGCCAAGATCGCCGGCGGCGTCGCGGTGATCCGCGTCGGCGGCTCGACCGAGGTCGAGGTCAAGGAGAAGAAGGACCGGGTCGACGACGCGCTCAACGCCACGCGGGCCGCCATCGCCGAAGGCATCGTCCCCGGCGGCGGCGTCGCGCTGCTGCGGGCCAAGTCCGCGGTCGCCAAGCTCAAGAGCGACAACGCCGACGTCCAGTCCGGCATCAACATCGTGCTCAAGGCGCTCGAAGCCCCGATCCGCCAGATCGTCGACAATGCCGGCGTCGAAGGCTCGCTCGTCGTCGGCAAGATCCTGGAGAACAAGTCGGCGACCTTCGGCTTCAACGCCCAGACCGAGGCCTTCGTCGACCTGATCGAGGCCGGCATCGTCGATCCTGCCAAGGTCGTGCGCACCGCCCTGCAGGACGCGGCCTCGGTCGCCTCGCTGATCGTCACCACCGAGGCGCTCGTCACCGAGCTGCCGAAGGACAAGCCCGCCTTCCCCGGGCCGGGTGCCGGCGCGGGCGACTTCTGACGCTCGCGGCGAGCCTGTCCGGCCGGGCCACAGGGCCCGGCCGATCCATTCCGGCGGTCAGGCCCTTCCCGCCACCATCAGCGCGAAGGCCTGCACCAGCGCCACTTCCTTCAGCCGGTCGAAGCGGCCCGACGCGCCGCCATGGCCGGCATCCATGTTGACCCGGAAGGCGATCGGGTTGGCGTCGGTCTTGAGCGCGCGCAGGCGCGCCACCCATTTCGCCGGCTCCCAATAGGTGACGCGCGGGTCGGTGAGGCCGGCCAGCACCAGCATCGGCGGATAGGCCCTGGCCTCGACATTGTCGACGGGGCTATAGGCGCGGATGCCGGCGAAGGCGTCCGCGTCCGCGATCGGGTTGCCCCATTCCGGCCATTCCGGCGGGGTCAGCGGCAGGCTGTCGTCGAGCATGGTGGCGAGGACGTCGACGAAGGGCACCTCGGCGAGGATCGCGCCGAACAGGTCAGGCGCCAGGTTGGCGACCGCTCCCATCAGCATGCCGCCGGCCGATCCGCCATGGGCGACGATGCGCCCGCGGCTGGTGAGGCGCTCGCGAGCCAGGTGCTCGCCGGCGGCGACGAAGTCGCTGAAGCTGTTCGGCTTCTTCGTGAGCTTGCCTTCCCGGTACCAGCGCCAGCCCTTCTCCGTGCCGCCCCGGATATGGGCGATGGCATAGACGAAGCCGCGATCGACCAGCGACAGTGCGTTGGTCGAGAATGCGGCGGGGATCGAGATGCCATAGGCGCCGTAGCCGTAGAGCAGGCAGGGCGCGGAGCCGTCGAGCGGGGTCGTCCTGCGGTAGAGCAGCGACACCGGCACGCTTTCGCCGTCGGGCGCCGGCGCCATCAGCCGGCGCGTCACGTAGTGCGCCGGGTCGTGCCCGGAGGGCACCTCCTGGCGCTTGCGCAAGGTCCGATGGCGGCCGGCCATGTCGTAGTCGTAGGTCTCGGCCGGCGTGGTCATCGAGGAATAGGTGAAGCGCAGCGTATCGGTGACGAACTCGAAGCCCGCATCCATGCCGAGCGAATAGGCCTCCTCGGCGAAGGCGATGGCGTGCTCCTCGCCGCTGCCCAGCGCGCGCACGACGATGCGCGGCAGCCCGTCCTCGCGCTCCAGGCGCACAAGCCAGCCCTCGAGCACGGCCAGCGACAGGATCATCCGGCCCGGCCGGTGCGCCAGCAGATCGCGCCAGCGGCCTCGCGAAGGATCGGCGAGCGGCGCGAGCACGACCTTGAAGTCCTCGGCGCCGTCGGCATTGGTGAGGATGACGAGGCTTTCGCCGTCCGGCCAGGACGGGTGGTGCTCGACCTCGTAGCGCACGCCGGGCTCCCGCGGCGCCACCAGGCGGGGCGGCGCCTCGGGCGCGGCGAGGTCGAGCAGCCGCACCTCGGCGGTCTCGTGATCGTGGATCGAGATCAGGCCGAAGCGGCCGGACTGGGTCTCGCCCAGGCTGACGAACATGCCGGTATCGGCTTCCTCGTAGACCAGCGCGTCCGCCGCGGCCGGCGTGCCGAGCTCGTGGCGGAAGACGCGCAGGGCCCGGTGATGCTCGTCCACCTGCACATAGAAGAAGCAGCGCCCGTCCGCGCTCCACACCGCCCCGCCCGCGGTGTCGGGCACGATGTCGTCGAGCATGGCACCGCTCATCGCGTCGAGCACGCGCATCTCGTAGAGCTCGGAGCCCTTGGCGTCGGCGCTCCAGGCCAGGTGCCGGTGATCGCGCGAATGGCTGGAGCCGCCCATCTGGAAGAAGGCGCTGCCTTCCGCCAGCCGGTCGCCGTCGAGCAGCACCGTCTCCTCGCCGCCCTCGCGCGGCCGGCGGCAATGCAGCCGGTGCTGTCCGCCTTCGCGGAAGCGCGCGTAATAGGCGTAGGGGCCGTCCGGCGCCGGCACGCTCGAATCGTCCGGCTTGAGACGGCCCTTGAGCTCGGCGAACAGGGTTTCCTGCAGGGCCTGCGTCGGCCCCAGCACGGTCCCGGCATAGGCGTTCTCAGCCTGGAGATGAGCACGGATGTCGGCCGGCAGCGCTGCGGGATCGCGCAGCACCTCCTGCCAGTTGTCGGCGCGCAGCCAGGCATAGTCGTCGGTCAGCCGTACCCCGTGCACGACCCGCTCGACCGGGCGCTTCTCCGCCACGGGCGGCCGCATCGCATCCGCCATCTCAGGCGCCCTCGGGGGTGAAGCGCATGGCATGGCCGTTCAGGCAATAGCGCAGGCCCGTCGGCCTGGGACCGTCGGGGAAGACATGGCCGAGATGGCCCTCGCAGGCGGCGCAGCGGATCTCGGTGCGCCGCATGCCGTGCGACAGATCATCGATCTCGATGATCGCGTCCGGCGAGACCGAGGCAAAGAAGCTCGGCCAGCCGCAGCCGGCATCGAACTTGGTGTCGGACAGGAACAGCGGCGCGCCGCAGCCGGCGCAGGAATAGAGCCCGGCCTCGTTGCTGTTCCAGAAGGGGCCGGTGAACGGGCGCTCCGTGCCGTGCTGGCGCAGGACGCGATACTGCTCCGGCGTCAGCTCGGCGCGCCATTCGGCGTCGCTCTTGATGATCCTGTCGCGGGTGGTGGGCGCGCTGGGCATGGTTCGTCTCCGGTTGCCTCGCCGCAGACATAGGCGCGATGGGCCGGGCCGGCAACGCGCCGGCCCAAGGATTCGCCAGCACCGCCGCCCGCCGGCTCTGCCCGCCCCGCCGTTCCGGCTGCGCCAACCCGAATCACCGGATGCTCGAACGTTACGAACCTGTAAGATTAACGGATTCCGAAGCGGTCGGGAAAACGCGCCGCCCACTTGGCGCGATGCCGTCAGGGCATCGTGTTTGGTACAAAAAAACTCCGGATGTCTTTGCAAAGACCTTGCCGGGGCAGACTAGACAGATTAAGTCAGAACGCGATTGGTTTTTCGCGATTCCATGTAGAGCGAAGTGGATCCGTTGCAGGCCGTGCTTTCTTCGGCTGCAATGTGTCCAGTGTTGCAGGGAAGAGTCGGCGAAGGTCGACCTCAGACAAACGAAAGTCGGATGAACATGAGCGACGGATCGAACGGCTCGGATTTCATTGAACTGGCGGCTGACATCGTCTCCGCCTATGTCAGCAACAACTCCGTTGCGGCTTCTGACCTCCCGAACCTCATTGGTGAGATCCACAGCGCCCTGCTGCGCGTATCCAGCGGTGTTCAGGAAGCGCCGGTGGAAGCTCCGAAGCCCGCCGTCCCGGTCAAGCGGTCGGTGACGCCGGACTACATCATCTGCCTGGAAGACGGCAAGAAGTTCAAGTCGCTGAAGCGCCATCTGCGCACCCAGTACAACATGTCGCCGGAGGAATATCGCGAGAAGTGGGCACTTCCCGCCGACTATCCGATGGTGGCCCCGAACTATGCCCAGGCGCGCTCCAACCTCGCCAAGCAGATGGGCCTCGGCCAGCAGCGCCGCCGCAAGGGCCGATAAAACACCGATGACCGGCGGGCTTGGCTCATCGGCCATCGGTCGAGTCCGCGCGGCGCTCGATCGTCACACGGCTGGCTCCGGCCGCAGGCTGGAGCCGACAGTATAAGCTCTTCGGAAGCGGACTCGGACGGGCCGGGGCGGTCGACGTCACGCCGGCCTGTGGCTTCTGCGCCGCGGCCGGGGATCGCGCGTGGTGGAGAGCCGTCAGGCCGCGGCGAGCGCCTGGCGCGCATCGGCACGCATGCGTTCGACCATGGATTTGAGCCCGTTGGACCGCTGCGGCGTCAGGTGCTCCTCCAGGCCGAGGTCCCGGAACACCTTGAGCGCGTCGGTGGCCAGGATCTCGGCGGCGGGCTTGCCCGAGAACAGCGCGATCAGGATCGCCACCAGGCCCTTGACGATATGGGCGTCGCTGTCGCCCTGGAAGAACAGGCGGCCGTCGCTGGCGCCGGTCAGCAGCCAGACCTGGCTGACGCAGCCCTGCACCTTGTTCTCCGCCGTGCGTGCGCCCTCGGGCAGCGGCTCCAGCAGCCGGCCCAGTTCGATGAGATAGCGGTAGCGGTCTTCCCATTCGTCCAGGAAGCCGAAATTCTCGACGATGTCGGCGATCGCGGGGATGCTCATGCCCTGCATATAGGCCCTGCGGCGTCCGGAGAAAAGCAAGGGCGGCGCGAGGCCTGCGCCGCCGCGGTCAGCCCGGGTCGCGCAGGTGCGCCGGCGCGGCTGCGCGAGCCTTGCCGGCAGGGCGTGGGGGCTTGGGGGCGGCGGCCGGCGCCGGCTCGTTGGCGGCGAGAAGGTCGGAGATGAGCCTGGCGCTTCGTTCCACGTTCAGGCCGAAGCGCTGCGCCGTCTCGGCGCCCGAGCGGCAGGTGTCGGGCCGCTTCAGGCAGAACGAGGCGGCGCTGGCGGCGGCGGAGCCGGCGAGGGCGGCCGCGGCGGGGGGCTGGGCGGTCCGTGCCGTCCCGGTCGGGGCGGAATGCGGCATGGGCAGGAACAGCATCACCACGCCGATCCAGAACAGGGCACGCAACAGGAAGAACATCTCGCCACTCGACGCAACGCCGGGCCGGAACTCTGCCCGCGGAAGACCCTAGCACATGCCGACGAAGCCGGGCTTTCCCGCATCGCTGCAATTGTCGTCGAATTTGATTCAAATTCGAGCGATCGATGGTTCCGCCGACGATTCGGCGAGGACCATGCGCCGTCTCGCGGAAAAGCCGCAGAAACGACGCGATACACCGCAAGATTCGGTGAAACTCTGTTCACCATGTCGGTGGTTTGCCGCCTCGGCGGCAGGTGTTTCGACCGCCGCCGCACCTTTTGAACCTTCGCCTTAGCGTTCGCTTAAACCCACGCTGCGATGGTCGGCGCGTACAAAAAGGGGGCGTGGATCAAGATTCACGCTGAAGCGTTGCGTCAAATTGATGTGTTCAAGCAGGCGCGGATGTTCGTGGACGATCTCGTCCATGACCATGCCAAGGCCGATCCGCTGATCGCGGCGCGTCACAGCGCGTTCATCGCGACCCATCTCGTCGTCGGGGTCGTGACCCTTGCCTGCCTTCCCGGCTATCTCGCGCTGCGCGGCGACCTCACGCCGACCGAGGCGCTGGTCTTCTCGATCCTGGCCTGCCCCGTCGCCATCGCCTTCTTCCTGTCCCGCACCGCCCGTTTCGAGGCGGCCAACATTCTCTCGGCCATGGCGCTCTGCGGCCTCGTGGCGGTGGCTGCCACCCGCACCGGCGGCGTCCAGTCCTTCGTGCTGATCTGCCTGCCGCTCGTCCCGCTCGAGGCGGCGATCGCCGGCTCGCGCCGCGTCGTCGCCGCGGCCCTCGCCATGGCGGTGCTGACGGCCGCGGGCATTGCCGGGGCCGACATGGCCGGTCTGCTGCCCTCCGCTGCCGAGACCGCCAACTCGATGGCCCTGCACGGGGTGGTGATGATGGCGGCGATCGGCTATGCCGGCGGCATCGCCTTCCTCAATCACGGCTTCCAGGCGGCCGAGGCGGAGATGATCCGCAGCGGCGAGGCGCGCTACGCCATGCTGGCCGAGAACATGAACGACCTGGTGACCCGCCACGGCGAGGCCGGCCGCGTCACCTATGCTTCGCCGGCGGCCACGGTGATGACCGGGGTGGCGCCCAGCGCGCTGCTCGGCCAGGGCCTGTTCGAGCGCGTGCACGTCTCCGACCGTCCGACCTATCTCGCGGCGCTGTCGCAGGCCCAGGCCGGCGCAGCCTGCACCGCCGAGTTCCGCCTGCGCCGCGACGGCGGCATCAGCTTCATCTGGGTGGAGATGCGCTGCCGCTCGGTCGGCGCGGGCGAGGCCAGCCATGTCGTCGCCGTGTCGCGTGACATCACCGGCCGCAAGGCGCAGGAGCTGGCGACCGAGGCAGCCCGTGCCGAGGCCGAAAGGGCCAACGCCGCCAAGGGCCGCTTCCTCGCCACCATGAGCCACGAGCTGCGCACGCCGCTCAATGCCGTCATCGGCTTCTCCGAGATGCTGATGAACGAGAAGGTGATGGGCATCGATGCCGAGCGCCGGCACGAGTATGCCGGGCTGATCCACGACAGCGGCCAGCACCTCCTGTCCGTGGTCAACGGCGTGCTCGACATGTCGAAGATCGAGACCGGCAATTTCCAGATCTTGGCCGAGCCCTTCTCGATCGAGAGCCTGGTCGACAATTGCCGCGCCATGATGCTGCTCAAGGCCGAGGCCGGGCGGATCCGCCTCGACCTCGCCGTCGAGCCCGGCCTGCCCGACATCGTCGCCGACAAGCGGGCCTGCCGGCAGATCTGCCTCAACCTCATGTCGAACGCCATCAAGTTCACCCCGCCCGGCGGCAAGGTGACGGTCGGGGCCCGCGCCGAAGCTGCCGGCATCGCCCTGTTCGTCACCGATACCGGCGTCGGCATCGCGCGTGAGGACCTGCCGCGCCTGGGTGAGGCCTTCTTCCAGGCGAGCTCTGCCTATGACCGCGCCTTCGAGGGCACCGGCCTCGGCCTCTCCGTGGTCAAGGGCCTGGCGGTGCTACATGGCGGCTGGATGGAGGTGGACAGCGTCGTCGGCCGTGGAACCACGGTGACCGTGCGCCTGCCGCTGGACTGCGAGAATGCCGCCTCGCGCGATGCCATCGCCATGGCGTCGAACGTCGAGCGGCTCTGGCCGCGCGCCCAGCAGCCGGGGCCGATGTCCGTCCCGGAAACACAGGGGAAGAAGCGTGCGTGAAGCGTTGGCGAGGTCCGACCGCGATTTCCTGTCCGAGGAGGCGGAGTTCGAATCCTCGCGCCTGCTCTCGACCCTGATGCTGGTCCTGCGCCGGCCGATCGAGATCGCCGGCTCCCTGACCATGGCGGGCTTCACCGCCGCCATCATCGTCAACGCGCTCGGCATGCAGGTCGGGCCCCATCCCGCCCCGTTCTTCGCGCGCGAATGGCCGCTGCGCGCCGCCGATTCCGCGCTGCCGCCGGCTCCGACGCCGCCGGCCCGCCCGGTGGCGCAGGCCGCGCCGCCGGCTGCCGCCGACGCGTCCACGGCCGACGCGCCCACGGCCGATGTGCCGGCGGCTCCGTCGGACGGCAGCGCCCTGCTGCGGGACATCCAGACCGAGCTCGCCGCACGCAACTATTACGACGGCACGCCCGACGGCGTGCTCGGCCGCAAGTCCGACGCCGCCATCCGCGCCTTCCAGACCCGCATGGGGCTGACCGTCGACGGCCAGCCGAGCGAGGATCTCCTGTCGCGCCTCAAGGCCGCGCCTGTGCCGCAGGCCGCGGCGCGCGAGGGCGGCGATCCCATCGCCGCGCTGATTGCCGCCAGCGCGCCGTCGGCTGCGCCGCCCGTCAGGCCGGCGACGACGCCGGTGCCGCCGAGCAAGCGTCTGCTGGCGATCGAGAAGACGCTCGCGGCCCTCGGCTACGGCCCGCTCAAGGTCGACGGCATCATGGACGGCGACACACGGGCGGCGATCAGCCGTTTCGAGCGTGACCGGTCGCTGCCCGTGACCGGCCAGGTCTCGCCCCGCCTCGTCAAGGAACTGACGGCCGTCTCCGGCATTGCGCTGGAATGAGCAGCCGGCTCAAGTCCGCCTTCTTCGTCTCCGCCTATATCCGCCGCTGCGCCGTTGAGGGCGCGGCGGCGGCCTTGCGGCATCGTGGCGCCGAAGAGGCCGGCGCCGTCTTCGTCAAGGTGGACCGGCTCGACGGCACGGCCGCTCTCTACGGCCCGGCGCCGCAATCGCTCGCCGATCCCGGCGGCGAGCGGCGCTTCGTCCGGCTGACGCCCGAGGGCGCGACGCCGCTCGAGGCGGAGCAGATCCTGCAGCGGCAGCTGCGCTATGATTCGGACCTGTGGATCGTCGAGGCCGAGGACCGGCAGGGGCGGCACTTCCTCGATCTGGCGCAGGAGTGACGGCCGCGGCGCGGCACGCCCGGTCCCGCGCCGTGCCGGGCCTGCGAGCTCCGTCCACGGGGGGGGGCCGAAATTCCGCTCAGGCGCCGGTCGCCTTGCGGCGTCCGGTCTCGCTTTCCAGGCGCTGCTGCGTTGCCGGCCGTTCCCGGGCCGGCTCGGCGAAGATCGGCTCGTGGCGTCCGCGCCCGCCGGCACTCGCCGTGGCCATGCGCATCAGGCGCGTCGCCGCGGCGCGCGGCACCGTCTCCATCAGCAGGGACAGCGCGCGCAGCCGCAGGACCGAGCGGCCCGCCTCTTCGTTGACGAACATCAGGAGGCGCTCGGCCTGGGCGCCGGGCATGCCGATCGCGGTGAGGGCGAGGGCCAGCGCCTCGCCCGACGGATCGTGCACGATCCGCTCGGCCGTCTCGGCGCCGATGTCGAGGAGGTCCTGCAGCGTGGCCGCGACCTCGCCGGTCCGGCGCGACATCGCCGCCGCCTCGACCGCATCGAGCACGAGCTGGGGGGCAAAGATCTGGGCTTCGCGCGTGGCGAAGCGGGCGGCGTGCGGGGCGCCGCGGAAAGCTTCGATCACGGCGGCCCGGGCCTGGGCATCGAGGTCGAGGAACAGCGGGGCCAGCCATTGCGCCTTCACGCCGCGGCGGGTCGCCAGCCGCGTCGCCAGGCCGGGAATTTCGACCGCCGCGGCCGCGAGCAGAGCGATGGTCTCCCGGTCGATCGGCGCCGCCGGATTGGAGGCGAGCGCGTCCGCGACCAGGGGATAGCCCTTGCGCACCAGCAGGCGGACGAGCTCGCCGTTGAGGTCGACGCGCCGGGCGATGGCCGCATCCGTCACCGGGCCGCCGTCGGTGGTCAGCGCCCACAGGTCGTCGCGGCCGAGCAGGGGCGAGGCCTCGATGATGCGGGCCGCAGCTTCCGGTTCGCTGGCGAGCAGCTTGTCCAGCACCAGTCGCGGCGCGAAGGCGCAGGGGCCGAGCTTGCCGGCGACGGCGATGCGCGTGTCCTCGTCGACCTGGTCGACCAGATGGGCGGCAAGCTCGGTGTAGCGCGCCACATCCGTCTCGGACCGGTGTGCCGCGTCGACGAAGAGGTCGGTCAGCACGCGCAGCAGGGTGGGCCGCACGTCGAGCCCCGGCACGCGCGACAGGGCGAACAGGCCTTCCAGGCGCGGCAATTGATCGTCGAACATCGTGTTTCCGGAGGGCTCGCTGTGGCTTTCTGGTCGCGGGCGGGGAAAAAGGCTCGGCGGCGATCCGCAGGCGGATGCTACCCGACAGTCATAAACGGACTGTTAACCATGCTGGCCGGTTACTCCACTCAGGCGCGCAGGAGCGGCTTGCGCGCCCTGTGCCAGTGGGGTCGGTGATGGGTGCCATCGTGCAGTTTCCCCAATCTACGCCGCGACAGACGCGGCTCATCGACGCCGGACCCGAACGGTCCGGCGCGATCCTGTTCTTCACGGGCGTGCGCATCGAGCGGCACGCCGACACGGCGGCGATCGAGGCCGATGCGACCGGCACGCGCCCGGCCCAGAGCGGAACTCCCAGCGGACGGCGGCGGCGCAAGGCCTGACCCCCGTTTGAATCGAAGGCGTGCTGCGTCGCTACCAACTTGCAATAGAGCCTCATGCGACACCGGCACGTAAGATTGTGCTGCCTCACCCTGCTCCTGGCCGCCGGGCTGGCGGGTTGCGCCGCCGAGGGCGATTTCGGTCGCCGGCAGCCCTCCGTCGTGACCGACGAGGTCCTGCCCTGGGCCGGCCGGCAGCTGGCCTGGACCCGCGGCGAGGCGGTGTCCGGCTTCATGCTGACCGACGACGAGAAGGAGCTGCGCGACCGGGCCTGGCGCTTCCTGATGCCGGCTCATCCGCGCTCGCGCTTCGACTATGCCCTGGCCGAGCTCAGGCGCCTGCGCCTGATGCCCGCCGGCCCGCGCCCGGGCTCGCTCGGCGAGGCGCCGCATCGCGTGCTGCAATATGTCGGGCTCGGGCTCTATGACGACCAGCAGCCGGACGCCTATTTCAAGGCGCTGATGGGGCAGGACTGGACCTCCTCGCATCCGCCCTACCGGCGGCTGTGCGGGGACATCGATGCCGACCAGGCCCTGCTCGATCCGCTCGACGCGGCGGCCGAGCGCGTCGAGGCCGCCGATCGCATCCGGGCGCGGGGGCTGCCGCTGATCCCGGACCTTTCCGAGGGCGAGCGTGACGAAGCGCTCGACCGCATCGCCGAGAACCAGGGCCTGATCTGGTGGATCACCGACGCGCTCGGCCGCCGGGTCGCCGGCTACCGCTACGCGCTCCAGCGCCTGTTCATCGAGATCCCGCAGCGCGACGCCGTGGCCTGCGAGCACAAGCTGGCCGGCCTGGAGGCGCGGACAGGGGCAGCTCCGGCCGCCTCGGCGCCGGCCGTGTCGCAGGCTGCCCCGCGCCAGGGCTACTATCCCTGGCCCGTGGACGAGACGCCGCCGCAGAAATGACGGGCCGGACCAGCCTTCAGCTCGCCTGGCAGGTCGCCTGCGACAGCGCATCCTCGATGACCGGCATCATGCCCGGCGTGGCGGCGAGGGCGCGCAGGATCACCACGCCCCTGGCCTGCGGCGCTTCGATGCGCAGCGCCTCCGGCGTGTCCGGCCCCTCGCGCGAGCGCACCTCCGCCAGCTGCACGCTGGTGTAGAGCGTCAGCTCGATGGCACCTGCGGACGCCGCGCGGTCGTTGAGGGCATAATAGTTCAGCCCGTCCGGCGTGTAGAACGACACGGAGAAGAACGCAGGCGGGACGGGCGCGCGCAGGTGCAGCGGCCCGGCCGAGAGGTCGTAGCGGCATGCCGCCACGCGCATCGCCGGATCGGGCGAGGGCAGCACCTCGGCCAGGGGGCCGGTCGCCGGGACGATGGCGAAGGCGCCGTCCGGCCCGAGCTCTTCCAGGCGGCGATAGGCCGTCCGCTCCGCCATGCGCGGCAAGGCCAGCACCGTCGCCAGATGCACCGTCAGTGCCAGCAGCAGGCCGACGACGGTCCAGATGCCGAAGCGGATCATGGGCAGCCCTCGGCGATGATGTCGGGCAGGACGACGGCGTCGCTGCGCGCGGCGCTGGTCGACACCGGCGTGTCGTAGAGGCGCAGCACCAGCCGGAACGGCCCGCCGGCCGGCCCGCTCGGCAGCCAGTTGCCCGGCGCGGCGTCGGGGGCCACGACCACGGCCGCGACGCCGTCGCCGCGGCGCAGCACCTCGGCGCTGGTGAAGCCGTGGCGTCCGACCGGGCTGTCCGGCAGGTGGCCATCGGCGTCGTAGAGCGCCAGCGTCCACCAGCGCGCCGGCGGCGCGATCGGCTCGATGCGGTAGCGGCACCGCCCGTCGAGAGCGGCCCCGGCCGAATCGCGCGTGGCGACGAAGGCCAGGCCCTCGCCGGAGCCGAGCGGCAGGTCGCCGGAACGGGCGAGGCCGGCGCGGGCATAACGGTCGGCATCGGGCGTGCCGGCCTGCGGCCAGGCGCTCCAGGGGCCGATGCGCAGCGCGTTGAAGCCCGGCCCGCCCGCCAGCGTCCACCAGGTGAGCCCGAGGCCGACGACGGCGCCGAGCGTCAGCGCGTAGAGAAAGCCGGGAATCGAGCGCAAGGTGAAGCTTCGCGAAGGGAACCGTGCCGATCAGGCCTGCCGGAGCCCGGCCCGTCAAGAGGGCAGGCGCCGGCACCGGTGCGCCGCGGCTGGATCGGAGCCGCCTCAGGCACGGGCCGGGCCGCCCGCCGTCATCGAATCGTCCAGACCCCGCCGGAGAAGGTGACGCCGCGGGCCCCGTCGCCTTGGTCCGCGGCGAGCGTCCGCGGCGGGGCGTCGATCGCGCTGGTGCTGCGGCCGGCCGGTACGTTGCGGGCCTGGTCCATCAGCTGCTGGATGTCGAGGAGCACGGCGGCGCTGCCGCGCGACAGCGTGCCGGGATGCTGCGGCGAGACCACGGCCGGCAGGCCCTCGGGCTGCGCCGCGGCCACCAGCTCCTTGCCGCCCTTGCCACCCTTGGCGTCGAAGGGCGGCACCCCGAGGATCGGCCGCAGGACGACGCCCTGATGCGCCACGCTCATCACCTGCTGCCACACCATCGCCGGCAGGGTGCCGCCGGTCATCTTGTTGGTGGGCTTGTAGTCGTCGTTGCCGAGCCAGACGCCGCCGACGAAATTGCCGGTGAAGCCCATGAACCACGCGTCGCGATAGGCGTTGGTGGTGCCGGTCTTGCCGGCCACCTTGATGCCGGGCAGCTGCGCCTTCCTGCCGGTGCCGTTCTCGACCACGCTGTTCAGCATGCTGTTCATCTCCGCGATGATCGGCGGGTTGATCACCAGCGGATTCTCCTTGGCCGGATCGAACCGGTAGATGAGGTCGCCCTTGGAATCGCGGATTTCGAGCGCGGCGTGCGGGCTCGCCTTGTAGCCGCCTGAGGAGAACACGCCGTAGGCGCCGGTCATCTCGATCAGGTCCACGGCTTCCACGCCGATCGGCAGGGCCCAGCTTTCCTTCAGATCGGTCTCGATGCCCATGCGGTGCGCGGTGTCGATGATCAGCCGGCGGCCGTCCACCGCGCTCTTGCCCATGGCCAGCGACAGCTTGACCGGGATGATGTTGATCGAGCGTGTCAGCGCCGTCATCAGGGTCACCGGCCCGGCGAAGCTGCGGCCGTAGTTCTGCGGGCACCAGTTCTTGATGCAGAGCGGGGAATCGACCACCACCGATTGCGGCGTGAACCCGTTCATCATCGCCGTGGTGTAGACGAAGGGCTTGAAGGAGGAGCCGGGCTGGCGCAACGCGTCGGTCGCGCGGTTGAACTGGCTCTGGCTGTAGTCGCGCCCGCCGACCATGGCGCGCACCGCGCCGTCGGGGTCCATGATGACGATGGCGCCCTGATGGGCGTTGTAGTCGGTGCCGTACTGCCGGAGCATGGTCTCGAGCGTGTTCTCCGCCGTGCGCTGGATCACGGGATCCAGGGCGGTCTTCACCACGAACACCGACGAGTCGCCGAGCTGGCCGTCATCCGCCATCTCGGCGATCTGGCCATAGGCCCAGTCGAGATAGTAGTCGGGCGCCTGCGATGCCGAGCGGTCGACCGGGGTGGCCGGCGAGCGCCGCGCCCCATAGACCTGCCCCTCGGACATGAAGCCGGCATCGACGATGTTGCTGAGCACCTGGTTGGCCCGGGCGCGCGCGGCGGCAAGGTTGTTGGTCGGGGCGTATTTCGACGGCGCCTTGAACAGCCCGGCCAGCATCGCCGCCTCGGCCAGCGACACGTCGCGCACCGACTTGCCGAAATAATATTGCGCCGCCGCCTCGATGCCGAAGGCGCCGCCGCCCATATAGGCGCGGTCGAGATAGAGCTTGAGGATCTCGTCCTTGGTCAGGTGGCTTTCCAGCCAGAGCGCGAGATAGGCCTCCTTGATCTTGCGCTGGATCGTGCGCTCGTTCGACAGGAACAGGTTCTTGGCCAGCTGCTGGGTCAGCGACGAGCCGCCCTGGACCACGCCGTTCGCCTGGGCATTGGCGGCGATGGCGCGGAAGGTGCCGACGATGTCGATGCCGAAATGCTCGTAGAAGCGCCGGTCCTCGGTGGCGAGCACGGCCTTGATCACATAGTCCGGCATTTCGCTGAGCTCGACCGAATCATTGCGGCGGATGCCGCGCTGGCCGATCGGCTCGCCGTAGCGGTCGAGGAAGGTGACGGCGAGGTCGGCCCGCTTCAGCCAGTCGCCTGCCGTGTCCTGGAAGGCCGGCACGGCGAGGGAGAGCGCAAGCACCGCGCCGGCGAGCCCGAACGTCAGCCCGTCGCAGGCGAGCTCGACCGCGACGCGGCGCCAGCCGGTGACATGGAAGCGGTTGGAGAAGGCGTAGATCGCCTCGAAGCCGGCGCGGATCGCCTGCCACACCGCATAGACCGCGCTGTCCAGCCAGGAATCCAGCCGCAGCGCCTCGCGGCGCACGCGCCCGAAAAAGCCGGGCCTGGGCAGCTTCTCGGTCACGGTCTGGCGGCTTTCCTCGAATGACGCAGGAAATATTTACCCATTGTAAACCCTTCCGGGAAGGCTGCCGCGCCACGATCGCTCGATATGATGAACGGCCGGGCGCCGAGGGCAAGAGGCGCCCCGGGTGCTTGTCCACATGCCGTTGCGGAGGGACGGCGGCGCGCGCCGTGCATCCCAGCGGCCGGCCGGGCCTTCCGGCCCCCCTCCAGCCTCTTTCCGCGCGCGGGCTTCCGGTCCACAATCGGCGCACTCGGCAGGTTGATGGATCATGACGGCGCGTGCAATCCGGGGAGCGGCGATCACCTTCGTGGCGGACCCGTTCCTGGTCGATCCGGCCGAGGCGCTGGTGCATATCGACGACGCGCTGATCCTGATCGAGGACGGGCGAATCGTGTCCGTCGGTGCCTTCGCTGCCGCCGAAGTCCCGGCGGGCGTGCCGGTGGAGCATTATCCCGACGCCCTGCTGGCGTCGGGCTTCATCGACACCCACGTGCATTATTCGCAGCTGGAGATGGTCGGCGCCTTCGGCGCCCGGCTCCTGGAATGGCTGGAGCGCTACACCTTCCCCGCCGAGCTGCGGTTTGCCGACAAGGCTCATGCCGACCGCGTGGCGGCGTTGTTCCTGCGCGAGTTGCTGCGCAACGGCACGACCACGGCCTGCGTCCACTGCACCGTGCATCCGCAGTCCGTCGATGCGTTCTTCGAGGAGTCCGAGCGCTTCAACACCCGGATGATCGCGGGCAAGGTGCTGATGGACCGGAACGCGCCGGCCGGCCTCACCGACACGCCCGAGCGCGGCTATGCCGAATCCAAGGCGCTGATCGAGCGCTGGCACGGCCGGGGCCGGCAGCTCTACTGCATCACGCCGCGCTTCGCCCCGACCTCGACCCCGGCCCAGCTCGAGGCCGCCGGGCGGCTGTGGCGGGAGCACCCGACTGCCTATGTCCAGACCCATCTCAGCGAGGACGCGGCCGAGGTCGCCTGGGTGCGGGAGCTGTTTCCGGAGGCCGACAACTATCTCGACGTCTATCACCGGGCCGGGCTCACCGGCCGGCGGGCGATCTTCGCCCACGGCATCCATCTCGACGAGGACGAGTTCTGCCTCTGCCACCGCACCGGGTCGGCGCTGTCGCACTGCCCGACCTCGAACCTGTTCCTCGGCTCCGGCCTGTTCCGGGCCTTCGAGGCCAAGCGCGCCGACCGCCCGGTGTTCACCGGCCTCGGCACCGATGTCGGCGGCGGCACCAGCCTGTCGCAGCTCCAGACCCTCAACGAGGCCTACAAGGTGGCGGCGCTGAACGCCACGGCGGGGCGCGGCGAGAAGCTGCGGCCGGCCCAGGCCTTCTATCTCGCCACCCGCGGCGGCGCCGAGGCGCTGGCCCTGGAGGATACCATCGGCTCGCTGGCGCCGGGCTGCGAGGCCGATATCGTCGTGCTCGACCTCAAGGCTTCGCCCCTGGTCGCATTCCGCCTGCAGGCGGCGCCGACCATCGAGGACAAGCTCTTCGCCCTGATGACGCTCGCCGACGAGCGCACGGTGCGCGCCACCTACGTCGCGGGCGAGAAGGCCTATGACCGGGACGCGGCGGAACCGTTCCGCCACGCCCGCTGACCCCAGCGGCCTTCGGCTCGCCGGTGAGCTACGGCTCGCCAGCGGCCCTCAGCTCGTCGGCGGCAGCGTGCCGGTCGGGCTGGCCTGGTCGACGGCCGTCGGCAGGTGCTGCTGCAGGAAGGCCAGGACCTTGTCGGCCGGAATCCCGAGCGACGTGGCCAGCTGCTGGACCTGCTCGTTGCCCAGCGCGGCTTCGAGCTGGCTGGCGCTGACCGGCAGGTTCTCGCCGTTGCCGAGCCAGGAGGTGACCTGCGGGCCGAGGCCGCTGGCCTGCAGCTTGTCGATGACGCCCTGCAATCCGCCGGCGCCGGCGAGCGCCTGTGTGAGGGCGCCCGGCGCCTGGTCCGCGGCCTGGCCGAGCAGGCCGCCGAGGGCATCCTTGAGATTGTCGAAGAGGCTCATCTCGTTACTCCCGATGCATGACAGGAAGGAACAGCCCGGCGTCGCCGGTGCCGGATTGGATGCCTGCGCCCCGGGTCCGTCAAGCTCAATCTCCAATTCCCGCCCGCAAATCGCTGTCAGCGCTGGAGATTTGCCGGCGAAGGGACGGCGCCGAGCGGGGCTGTCGCTTCGTCGCCTCTTCCTGATACAATATCAGCATGACCGAACATGTCGTCGAACCCTTCTGGAAGGCCAAGTCGCTCGAAGCCCTCGCGCCGGACGAGTGGGAGAGCCTGTGCGACGGCTGCGGGCGCTGCTGCCTGGTGAAGCTGGAGGAGGACGAGACGAGCCGGACCTACTTCACCGACGTCGCCTGCTTCATGCTCGACTGTGTGAGCTGCCAGTGCTCGGACTATCCCGACCGCAAGCGCCACGTCCCGGACTGCGTGACGCTGACGCCCGATCTCGTGCGCAGCATCGACTGGCTGCCGCCGACCTGCGCCTATCGGCTGGTGGCCGGCGGCGAGGATCTCTACTGGTGGCACCCGCTGGTGTCGGGCGATCCGGACACCGTGCACGCGGCCGGCATCTCGGTGCGCGGGCGGGTCCGGCTGAACGACAGGCAGGTCGGCGAGGACGACTGGCAGGACCATATCGTGCGCTGGCCGATGCGCGTACCCAAGCAGGCGCGGCGGCGCTGAGGGCGCCGCAGCAGCGGCCGGCCTGTCGCGGAACTCGCGGCGGGCCGGCAGCGTTCTGGTTTTGTTGCGTCTCGCTCCCGGGAGATCGTCATGAGAAAGCTGAATCTCTGCCTCTGCATCGCCATTCTCGGCCTCTCGGCCGGCATGCCGGCCGAGGCCCGGCAGCGCCAGGCCGGCCCGACCGAGCAGGAGATGATCGCGCGCTACTACAACGATCCCTATTACGGCTATCAGGGCGGCAAGGTCTGCCCGCGCTGGTGCCCGAACGACCGCACGCCCTGCGATCCGCCGAACTTCAAATATGCGGACGGGCGCTGCGACCCTTCGAATCGCTGAACCTGGGCTGCGGGGCGCGGCTCAGCGGAAGACCACCGTCGAGCCGGCCTTGTTGGCCATCTCCTGGATGTAGCTGCGATAGGCCGGCACTGCGGTGACGGCGGTGATGGCGCCGCAATCATAGCCGCGCCCGGCGATCACGGCGGAGATGACGCCGACCAGCACGGTTCCCGAGGCGGTGCGGCGGAAGACCGGGCCGCCGCTGTCGCCGCGGCAGATGCCGGTGCGGGCGCTGCGTGCCTTCAGCTTGCCCTCGCGGTCGATCAGGAAGAGCTGCTTGGAGGGGTCATAGACCTTGTCCAGCATCGCGAAATGCATCTCGCGCAGCGTCCCGGCCGAGGCGATGCGGCGGTCGCGGTTCATGCCGAAGCCAGCGGCGAGCACGTCCACGAACTGGTTGTCGTTGGGCACGCTGGCGGCCAGCGTCACCGGCGTCAGCCAATTGGGGAAGTCGCGGTCGGAGCGCAGCAGGGCGATGTCGTTGAGCGGCGCGCCGGTGCCCAGCGCCCGCACGTCGAATTCCGGATGCACCGCCACCTGCACGCCCATCGCGAACCGGAAGCGGAAGTCCGGATTGAGCGCGCGGATCTTGTAGTCGCCGCGCCCGGCCAGGAAGCAATGCGCCGCGGTCAGCACCAGCCGGCGCGAGACCACCGTCCCGGTGCACTGGGTGCCCCCCGGTCCCTTGATCTGCACGACGCTGCGCCGGATGCCGGCGGGGTCGCTGGAGGCGGCGCCCCCCTTGATGGCGAGGGCGGGAACGGTCGCCGCCAGAAGGGCGGCGAGGGCCAGGGCGCTACGAAGACGGATGCTCATGCATCGACACTATTGGGAGCCGCGTTCATGCGCCAGCATGAAACGTCGATGATGAAGAAACCGTCTTCGCGGCGACCTGCCGCAGGTCACGGCAGCGGCGCGCCGAGCCGGGCTGCCGCCTGACGGATCCAGGGCAGGGCGGTGCCGATCAGCGCCACGCCGGTGAAGCCGCCGCAGCCGCGCTGGCCTTCCTCGCCGAGCGCCGAGCCGAGGACGCCGACGAGGACCGGCGCCGTCGCCGCACCCGCAGCGTCGCTGACGCGGAAGACCGGTCCGCCGGAATCGCCCTGGCAGGCCCCGATCTCGCGCTTGCCGGGATCCTGCAGGCGCAGCTGGATGCGCGACTGCAGCGGCACGCCCGTCAGCGTCGCCTGCCGCAGCGTGCCGCCGGTCTTGCCGTCGCCGCGGACCGAAAGGCCGAACCCGGCAAAGCTGTAGCGCGCGCCCATCACCCCGGCCTCGGGCGTGGACGGCAGCGCGATCGGGGCATAGCCGCCGGGCAGCGGCGCCTTGAGCGTCGCCAGCGCCAGGTCGACGACGAAGCGGCGCTTGGCATAGGCCGCCGGGTCGAACTGGGGATGCAAGGTGATCGCCGTGAGCTCGCCGAGGACCGGCTGAGCGCCCGCATAGGTCAGGAGCCGGTAGTTGGCCCCGGGGCGCACGCAATGGCCGGCGGTGAGCAGCAGCCGCGGCCCGAGCACGGCGGCCGAGCAGAAGCTGCCGCGGTCCGAGACGATCATCACCACCTGCGCCGCCGTGCCGGCCTCGGCCGCCTGCCCGCCGACGACGGCTTGCGCAGGGGCGGCCGGGGCCAGGGCGAGGGCGGCGAGGAGGGGGATGAGACGGCGCATGCCGCTGCCTTGGCGGGACGGCGGGGCTTTGTCAATGACCGGGCGCATCGCCGCCCGGAGACGGCGCGCGCGTCTCTGCAGGTACTTTAGCCGGCTCATCGTGCAACCTCCTGAGCGGGTTTGCTTTTCCCGGATGGTCCGCCCGGTGGCGGCCGTTCCGTGCCCTGCCGTCGCCCGCGTCCCGGCAAGGCCGCTATTCCCAACGTGGACAAGCGCTTGCGGCCGGCTCTTTGTTCATAGCGGGTTCACTGCCGAATGTGCATAGTGCGACGATGCTTCAGCTCTGCCGCAGCCTGGTCACCGCCGCCCTGCTCGCCCTCGTCGGCGGGAGTGCCTTCGCGGCGGAGTGCCTGCCGATCCCGCAGGCGCGCAAGATGGTCCAGGCCGGCCAGATCATCCCGACCCTCAAGGCGGTGCGTGCGGCCACGGCGGTCGTCGAGGGCGAGCCCATCGACGGGCGGCTGTGCGCCGTCGGCAACGCTTACCGTTATGTCGTCACAATTCTCGGTGCTGATGGACGCGTGATCCGCGTGTCCGTCGACGCGCGCTCCGGTGCCGTGCTGGGCAAGAAATAGGGTGAGCGATGCGTCTTCTGGTGGTCGAGGACGACCACGATCTCAACCGCCAGATCGTGCAGGCCCTCGAGGATGCGGGCTATGCCGTCGACCGCGCCTATGACGGCGAGGAGGGGCATTTCCTTGGCGATACCGAGCCCTACGACGCCGTGGTCCTCGATGTCGGCCTGCCGCGAATCGACGGCATCACCGTGCTGGAGCGCTGGCGCCGAGCCGGGCGGGCGATGCCCGTGCTGATTCTCACCGCCCGCGACCGCTGGTCCGACAAGGTCCAGGGCTTCGATTCCGGCGCCGACGACTATGTGGCCAAGCCCTTCCACATGGAGGAGGTGCTGGCGCGCCTGCGCGCCCTGATCCGCCGCACCACCGGCCATGCCACGAACGAGTTCGTCTGCGGCCCGGTGCGGCTCGACGCCCGGGCCGGGCGGGTGGTGGTCGACGGCAATCCGGTCAAGCTGACCTCGCACGAATACAGGCTGCTCGCCTACCTCATGCACCATACCGGGCGCGTGGTGTCGCGCACCGAGCTGGTGGAACACCTCTACGATCAGGATTTCGATCGTGATTCCAACACGATCGAGGTGTTTGTCGGCCGCTTGCGCAAGAAGCTCGGCGTCGATGTGATCCAGACCGTGCGCGGCATGGGCTACATCCTCGCGCCACCCGACACGCTGCGCGGATGACCACCCGGTCGCTGGCGTTCCGCCTCTTCGCCTCGGCCGCGGCCTGGGTCGTCGCCGTGCTCCTCATCGCCGGCCTGCTGCTGGTCTCCTACTACCAGCACGCCACCGAGAAGGCGTTCGACGAGCGCCTGCACGTCTATCTCAAGACGCTGGTCGCCGACCTCGCCCGTCGCGACGTCGGCGACCGCACCGCGCCGGGAGCGCTCGGCGAGCCGCGTTTCGAGCTGCCCCTGTCGGGCTGGTACTGGCAGATCAGCCGGATCGACAAGGCCGAGAACGGCGGCGAGCGCGGCGACAGCAACGGCTCCAAGTCGCTGTTCGAAGCCTCGCTGCCGAGCCTGGAGGAGCTCGGCGTGCCGGCCGAGGAGGGCGGCGTGCGCGAGGCCTATATCAACGGGCCGGACGGGCGACGGCTGCGTGCCGTCGAGCGCCTGATCGACCTCGGCGAGGACGGCCGCTACCGCATCACCGTGGCCGGGCCGGCCGACGAGATCGATGCCGAGATCGCCGATTTCCAGCGCGCCCTGCTCATGACCTTCGCCTTCCTCGGCGTCGGCCTGGTCGGCTCGACGCTGCTGCAGGTGCGATTCGGCCTGCTGCCGCTCAAGCGCATGAGCCAGACGCTCGCCGCCATGCGGGCCGGCCGCGCCGAGAAGCTGCCGCCCGACCTGCCGGACGAGATCGCACCGCTGGCGCGCGAGCTCGACGCGCTGGTCGATTCCAACCGCCAGGTGGTGGAGCGCGCCCGCACCCATGTCGGCAATCTGGCGCATGCCCTCAAGACGCCGCTCTCGGTCATCGCCAACGAGGCCGAGGCCGCCTCGCCCGCGGGCATGCCGGGCAAGATGCTGCAGCAGGTCGCGGTGATGCGCGAGCAGATCGACCACCACCTGCAGCGCGCCCGCATCGCCGCCGCCGTCAGCGTCGTCGGCACGGTCACCGAGGTCGCGCCGGTGGTCGACGGGCTGGTGCGGGCGATGGAAAAGATCCACCGCGACAAGGGCCTGACCATCCATGTCGCCATGGCGGAGGGCTTGCGCTTCCGCGGCGAGCGGCAGGACCTGGAGGAGATGGTCGGCAACCTCGTCGACAATGCCTGCAAATGGGCGGCCTCGCGGGTCGAGATCGCCGCCCGTGCCGCGGACCAGGCCGGCGCCGCGGTCGCGATCCTGGTCATCGACGACGACGGGCCGGGCCTGCCGGCGGAAAAGCGCGACGAGGTCGCCCATCGTGGCCGCCGCCTGGACGAGACCAAGCCCGGTGCCGGCCTCGGCCTGGCCATCGTCACCGATCTCGTCCTGCTCTATCGCGGCCGCTTCCGCCTGGAGGCGGCGCCCTCGGGTGGCGTCAGGGCCGTGCTGGAGCTGCCGGCGGTGAGCCGGTGACGGGACGGCGGTCGTGGCGATCGGGCGGTTCCAAGCCCGCGCAAGAGCGGTTAGGCTCGACGCCGATTCTGTGGACGCAACCATGGGAGCTTGCGGCATGTGCGATCTGAAGGGACGGCTCAGGGGCCGTCATGGGGCGGCGGGACGCTGGTTCGCCGCAGCCTTGGCTCTCGGCAGCGGGCTGGGGCTGGCGGGCTGCGGCAGCGAGGCCTCGGCGCCGAAGCCCGTGGTCGCGCTCGCCACGGCGCCCGGGACCGATACCGACAATCCCACCCTGGCCGGGCTCGATGCCGCCGACCGTCAGCTCGCCGCCAGCGCCGAGCGCCAGGCTCTCGACGCCTCCGGCTCCGGCAAGCCGGTGACCTGGCGCAGCGCCGCCAGCACCGCGCGCTACGGCTCTGTGGCGGCCGGCCCGGTCTTCACCCAGAACGGCCAGACCTGCCGGCCGTTCAGCCAGACCGTCTATATTGACGGGGTGCCGCAGACGGGGCGTGCCACGGCCTGCCGCCAGCCCGACGGCGCCTGGCGCCGCAGCGGCTGAAGCGCCGGAGCCTTCGCCCGCGGGGATACCGGCGGTTAACGCCTGCCGCCTATCCTGGGCCGCGCCGGGGCGGGGGCTGCGGTCGGGCTGCGGCGGCCCGCAAGAGCCGGCTCGGGAGGCTGCCATCGACGACAATGCGGCGCAGGAAGGCTCGACTGCCGCCGGCGGCGCTGCGGAGCGCCTGTGGCGTTTCCTGTCCACATTGCCGGACGAGCCGTGCCTCCAGCTGCTCGACCTGCTCGAGCGCGACCAGCTCGCCGGCCACGACTTTCCCGGCTCGGGCCTGACGATCCGCGCCCTGGTCGCCGTGCTCGCCGCCCGCCAGCAGACGCCGCCGCGCCTGGGCAATCCGCGGCGCTGCTTCTTCGCGGTGCTCGAGCCCTTCCTCATCGACGAGCAATTGCCGCGCAAATGGGTCGGCCGCATCGCGCGGACCTCGCTCAATCATATCTGGGACTGGCTCTGCCACGACCTCGCCGCGGCCGAGATGGCCGCCTACCAGGCCGAGGTGGTCACCGCCTTGCTGGACCGGGACGTGGCGCGGGCGCACGAGCAGGCCGCGCAGCTGCAGAAGGCGCTGCTGCCGGCGATCCGCCGGGCCGTGGCCTCCCATGACGAGGCGGTGCTGCACCGGTTCTCCGTGCTGGTCGGCGGCCAGGCGGTGCTGGAGGACCTGCGCGACATGATGACGGTGATGGAGCACCGCGAGACGCTGCGGGCTCTGGGCGAGCGGATCCGCGGGCCGATCCGCCAGCTGGACGAGGAGGAGGCCGCCTTCATCCTCGAGGCCCTGGTCCCCTTCGCGCGCGGCGACGCCATGCTGCTGCCCTATGCGGTCGCCCTGGTCATGGGCCGGCTGACCCATCCCTGGCAGATCCTCCAGGTGGCGGTGCTGGCGGTGGAGAGCCGCGAGGCGCTGCGGCTCGGCCAATCCTCCTTCCGCGTCGTGATGGAGCTGCTGCTCTGCGAGCTGGAGCGCCTCGTGGTGCGCGCCCAGGCGGAGCGGCGGGGCCGCCGCACGGCGCGGCTCGCCCTCGCGGCCACCGATTTCGCCGCCAGCGTGCGGGCCATCGTCGACCACATCGCCATGGGCCCGGAGATCGGCTGGATGAAGCGCATGGGCGCGGCGCGCTCGCGCATGGCGCAGGTGCTGCGCCCCGAGCTGGAGGAGCTGCCGGGCCGGGTCAGGCGCATCCTCAGGGCGCCCTGGTATCGCGAGCTCGACGGCGGCGGCGCATTCGACGCCGGCGAATTCGCCGCGATCGAAGCCGGCCTCGATCTCCTCGTCATCGCCAAGGATCATGCCGCCGAGCTCGCGCTCAACGAGGCGACGCTCCGGGTGATCTCGCGCCTCGCCGCCTTCCTGGAAGCGAGCCTCAGGCCGCTGCTCGACGGATTGCGCGGATCGGTGGGCGACGACCGGGCCTTCCGGCTGCAGCAGCTCGAGGCGGCGGTGCGGATCGCCCGGCGGGTCCTCGGGGCCGAGTATGCCACGCTGCTGCAGAAGGCCGTCGACGTCGCCGCGGCCGAGGTGCGGCCGCTTGCCAGGGCGGGGTGAGCGCGGAACGCCGGCATTGCGCCGCATGGCCTGCGGTGCGAAGAAGCACCCCGCTCGCGGCGCACCATGTGACATGATGCCAGTCTGACATTGGCACGGTCATGGCGTAAGCCGGCGTGCTCTGGGCTCGAGGCATGGTGTTCTGGATCGTAATCGCAGTGATGACCGGCGCGGCCGCCCTGGCGCTGCTCTGGCCGCTCGCCCGGCGCGACGCCGCGCCCGACGGCCATGCCGGCGACATCGCCGTCTACAAGGACCAACTGGCCGAGGTCGAGCGAGACCGCGACCGCGGCCTGATCGGCGGCGCCGAGGCCGAGGCCGCCCGCATCGAGATCTCGCGCCGCCTGATCGCCGCGGATGCCGCGGGGCGGGGCGCGACGGCAGCGAGGCCGTCGCGGACGCGCCAGCGCGCCGCCGCGCTCGCCGTCCTCGTCGCGATCCCGGCCCTGGGGCTCGGCGTCTATGGCTTCGTCGGCTCGCCGAGCCTGCCGGACCAGCCGCTCGAGGCGCGTCTGGAGGCGTCGCCCGACACGCTGTCGCTCGACGAGCTCGTGGCGCGCGTCGAGGCCATGCTGGCCAAGAACCCGCAGGACGGCCGGGCCTGGGAAGTGCTGGCGCCGATCTATCTGCGCGCCGGCCGCGCCGACGATGCGGTGCAGGCCTATGGCAATGCCCTGCGCATCCTGGGCTCGACCGCCAGGCGCGAGAGCGATTATGGCGAGGCCGTCACGGTCGCCGCCAGCAATGTCGTCACCGCCGACGCCCGCAAGGCCTTCGAGCGCGCCGTCGCCCTGCAGCCCGACGACGCCAGGGCTGGCTATTATCTCGGGCTCGCCAAGGAGCAGGACGGCGACAAGCAGGGCGCCCTTGCCGACTGGACCGCGCTGCTCGCCCGCGCGCCCGCCGCCTCGCAGACGGCCGCCTTCCTGCGCCGCGAGATCGCCCGGGTCGGCGGCGCCCCGGCGCCGGACACGGCCGGGGGGCCGTCGGCGGAAGAGGTCGCGGCCGCCCAGCAGATGACGCCCGAGGATCGCGCCCGCATGGTCCGCGGCATGGTCGAGGGCCTGGCGGAGCGCCTGAAGTCCGGCGGCGGCAGCCTGGAGGATTGGAGCAAGCTGGTGCGCGCCTACAGCGTGCTCGGCGACAAGGACAAGGCCGCGACCGCCGTCGTGGACGGGCGCAAGGCGCTGTCGGCCTCTCCGGATGCGCTGAAGACGTTCAACGACCTGGTCAAGGGACTGGGGCTGGAGGGATGATGACTCGCAGGCAAAGGCGTCTCGTCCTGATCGGCTCGGCCATGGCGGTGCTGGCGGTGGCGGTCGGCCTCGTGCTGACCGCGCTGAGCAGCTCGATCGCCTTCTTCGCCTCGCCCACCGATATCGTGGAGAAGGCAATCCAGCCGGGCCAGCGCCTGCGCCTCGGCGGGCTGGTGGAAAAAGGCTCCGTGGTGCGCGATGATGCCACGTCCGTGGCCTTCACCGTCACCGACATGAACAAGACGGTTCGGGTGACCTATTCCGGCATCATCCCCGACCTGTTCCGCGAGGGGCAGGGCGTGGTGGCGGAGGGCGTGATCGACACCGGGGGCGTGTTCCACGCAGACACGCTCCTGGCCAAGCACGACGAGAAATACATGCCCAAGGAAGTGGCCGACGCCCTGAAGGCGCAGGGGCGCTGGGAGGAAGGCGCCAACTACGGGAAGAAGCCATGATCGCCGAGATCGGCCACTACGCTCTCGTCCTCGCCCTGGCCCTCGCCATCCTGCAGTCCGTCCTGCCGCTGTGGGGCGCGCGGACCGGGGACATGGCGCTGATGCGTCTCGGCACGTCAGCGGCGCTGGTCCAGTTCGGCCTGATCGGCCTGTCCTTCGCTGCCCTGGTCCATGCCCACGTCACGTCGGACTTCTCGCTGGTCAACGTGGTCGAGAACTCCCATTCCGACAAGCCGATGCTCTACAAGGTCACCGGCGTCTGGGGCAACCACGAGGGCTCGATGCTGCTCTGGGTGCTGATCCTGACGCTGTTCGGCGCGCTGGTCGCGGCTTTCGCCCGCACCCTGCCGGCGACGATGAAGGCGACCGCCCTGGCGGTGCAGGCCTGGGTGACGGCGGCCTTCCTGCTGTTCGTCCTGTGCACCTCCAACCCCTTCGCCCGCCTGGCACCGGCGCCGATGCAGGGCGCCGACCTCAACCCGGTGCTGCAGGACATCGGCCTCGCCATCCATCCGCCGCTGCTCTATCTCGGCTATGTCGGCTTCTCCATCGTCTTCGCCTTCGCCGCCGCCGCCCTGATCGAGGGACGCATCGACGCGGCCTGGGCGCGCTGGGTGCGGCCCTGGATCCTCACCGCCTGGATCTTCCTGACCCTCGGCATCGCCATGGGCTCCTACTGGGCCTATTACGAGCTCGGCTGGGGCGGCTTCTGGTTCTGGGATCCGGTGGAGAACGCCTCGCTCATGCCCTGGCTCGCCGGCACGGCGCTGCTCCATTCCGCCGTGGTCATGGAGAAGCGCGAGGCCCTCAAGGTTTGGACCGTGCTGCTGGCGATCCTGACCTTCTCGCTGTCGCTGCTCGGCACCTTCCTGGTGCGCTCGGGCGTGCTGACCTCGGTCCACGCCTTCGCCACCGATCCGACCCGCGGCGTCTTCATCCTCGCCATCCTGATCGCCTTCATCGGCGGCGGCCTGGCGCTGTTCGCCTGGCGCGCGCCGGCCCTGCGCCAGGGCGGCATCTTCGCGCCGGTCTCGCGGGAAGGGGCGCTGGTCCTCAACAACCTCCTGCTGACGGCGAGCTGCGCGGCGGTGTTCTTCGGCACGCTCTATCCGCTGGTGCTCGAAGCCTTGACCGGCGGCAAGATCTCGGTCGGGCCGCCCTTCTTCGACCTGACCTTCGGCCCGCTGATGCTCGGCCTGATGCTGTTCATGCCGTTCGGCCCGTTCCTGGCCTGGAAGCGCGGCGACCTGCGGGGTGTGACCCAGCGCCTCGGCCTTGCCTTCGCCATCGCCGTCCTGGTGACGGCGGCGACGCTCTGGGCCACCTATGGCGGTCCGGTGCTCGCCCCCTTCGGCATCGGCCTCGCCGCCTTCGTCATGATCGGCGCGCTGGTGGAGATCGCCGAGCGGGTCAGGCTGCTGCGCGGCCCGCTCGCCACGAGCCTCAGCCGCGCCGCCGGGCTGCCGCGCTCGGCCTATGGCACGGCCCTCGCCCATTGCGGCATGGGCATCACGCTGCTGGGCATTGCCGCGACCGCCTGGCATGCCGAGGCCGTGGTGGCGATGAAGCCGGGCGACGTCGCCACGTTCGGGCGCTATCAGGCGACCTATGTGGGCTCGGTGCCGCGCAAGGGCCCCAACTACGACGACATGGTCGCTCGTTTCGCCATCCGCCGGGGCGGCCTGGTGGTGAGCGAGGTCGAGGCCTCCAAGCGCTTCTATCCCGCGCGGCAGATGCCCACGACCGAGACCGGCATCGTGAGCTTCTGGTTCGACCAGGTCTATGTCGCCCTCGGCGACGCCCAGCCCGACGGCGCCGTTGCCGTCCGGCTCTACGACAAGCCGCTGGTGACGCTGATCTGGCTCGGCTGCGTGGTGATGGCGGCCGGCGGCACGCTCTCCCTGTCGGACCGGCGCCTGCGCGTCGGCGCGCCGCGGCCGGCCCGCAAGGCCCTCGGCCTGCAGCCGGCGGAATGATCATGGTGCTTCGCCGGACCTTTCGAGGGGGCCTGCGCCGTGCCGGCGGCCAGGGTCTCGCCGCCGTGCTGCTTGCCGCAGCGGTGCTCGCGTCTCCCGCCCTCGCGGTCCAGCCCGACGAGATGCTGAAGCAGCCCGCGCTCGAGGCGCGGGCGCGGGCGCTCTCGGCGGAGCTGCGCTGCATGGTCTGCCAGAACCAGTCGATCGACGATTCCGATGCTCCGCTCGCCAAGGACTTGCGCATCCTGGTGCGCGAGCGCCTCGTGGCCGGAGACAGCGATGCTCAGGTGAAGGATTTCCTGGTGCAGCGCTACGGCGACTTCATCCTGCTGAAGCCGCCGCTGGAATGGCGCACCGTGATCCTGTGGACCGCGCCCTTCGCGCTGCTGCTGGCCGGCCTCGCCGGCGCCCTCGTGGCGGCGCGCCGCCGCCAGGCCGCGCCGTCACCGCTCACCGACGAGGAGCAGCGCCGGCTCGACGAGATCGTCGGCCGGCCCTGACCGGCGCGATCGTACGCGCCCCGGAAACAAGCTTACGAAAGAGTAATCCGGCGTTCAAAGCGCCGTAATGTGGGGCGACCCATGATCCATTCCAACGACGCCGATGCGTCGCCCCTGTTCGCAAGGTCCTGCCCAGCAGGCAAGGAGTGAGCTTCGATGACCACTGAAACCCAATCCACGGTCAAGCCGGGATTTCTGGCGCGCCACCGCAGGACGCTGATGGCCGGTGTCTTCGGCCTCGGCGTTCTCGGCCTGGCGGCGAGCGACATCCTGGTGATGCAGCCTTCGACGCCGGCCTATGCCCAGTCGCAGTCCCAGCTCGTGCACGCCCAGCCCTTCAGCTTCGCCGACGTGGTGGAGAAGGTGCGCCCCGCCGTCGTCTCCGTGAAGGTCAAGACCGTCACGGCCGAGAACATGAGCGACACCGGTCCGAGCATCTCGCCGGATGATCCGATGTTCCGCTTCTTCAAGCAGTTCGGCTTCGGCCAGGGCGGCGAGGGCCTGACGCCCAACAGGCCCCGCAAGCAGTTCGGCATGGCCCAGGGCTCGGGCTTCTTCATCTCCTCCGACGGCTATATCGTCACCAACAACCACGTGGTGGACCACGCCACCGAGGTCGACGTCGTCACCGACGGCGGCAAGACCTACACCGCCAAGGTGATCGGCACCGACCCCAAGACCGACCTTGCCCTGCTCAAGGTCAAGGATGATGGCAACTTCCCCTATGTCGACCTGTCCGCGCAGGTGCCGCGGGTCGGCGACTGGGTGATCGCCGTCGGCAACCCCTTCGGCCTCGGCGGCACCGTGACCGCCGGCATCGTCTCGGCTCGCGGCCGCGACATCGGCTCTGGCCCCTATGACGACTTCATCCAGATCGATGCGCCGGTGAACCGGGGCAACTCGGGCGGCCCGACCTTCGACCTCAACGGCCGGGTGATCGGCGTCAACACCGCCATCTTCTCGCCCTCCGGCGGCAGCGTCGGCATCGGCTTCGCCATTCCGGCCGACACGGTGCAGCGCGTCGTCGCCGCCCTCAAGGCCGACGGCCAGGTGACGCGCGGCTGGATCGGCGTGCAGATCCAGCCGGTCACCGCCGACATCGCCGAGAGCATCGGCCTGAAGAAGGCCGAGGGCGCGATCGTCGCCGACGTCACCCGTGACGCTCCCGCGGCCAAGGCCGGCCTGAAGACGGGCGATGCCATCACCGCGGTCAACGGCCAGCCGGTCGCCGGCCCGCGCGAACTCGCCCGGGCGATCGCCGACATCAAGCCTGGCGTGGACGCCAACCTGACGGTGTGGCGCGACGGCAAGGAGACCTCGATCGCGGTGCAGACCGCCAAGCTGCCGGCGGACCGCCAGATGGCGAGCGCCGCCCAGGACGGCCGTGACCAGCCCGACGATGCGTCGGGCGCGGTGGCCGGCCTCGGCCTGCAGCTCGCGCCCGCCGCCAGCGTGCCGGGCTCCGGCGGCAAGGGTGTCGTCGTCACCGACGTCGATCCGTCCGGCGCGGCGGCCGATCGGCTCAGGGCCGGCGACGTGATCGTCGACGTCGGCGGCAAGCCGGTGCGCAGCGTTGCCGATGTCCGCGACGGCATCAAGGTCGCCAAGAGCGACGGCCGCAAGACGGTGCTGATGCGGGTCACCAACGGCGACAGCGTGCGCTTCGTCGCCGTGCCCGTCGCCAAGGGCTGACGTTTCGAACCCGGGCCGCCGGCGAGTAATCCCCAAGCCCACCCGGCGGTCCGTTGGTGAACGGCAGGCCTCCCCCGGCCTGCCGTTTTTTCAGGGTTCAGCTACAATGCCTGACATGCGGATTCTGATTGTCGAGGACGACCGCGAGGCGGCGTCCTACCTCCTCAAGGCCTTCACCGAGACCGGGCACGTCGCCGACCATGCGGCCGACGGCCTCGACGCCTATGCCATGGCCAAGGACGGGCCCTATGACGTCCTGGTCGTCGATCGCATGCTGCCCAAGCTCGACGGCCTGACGCTGATCGAGCGGCTGCGCGCCGAGTCCTTCGACACGCCCGTGCTGATCCTCTCCGCCCTCGGCGACGTCGACGACCGCGTCAAGGGCCTGCGGGCGGGCGGCGACGACTACCTGCCGAAGCCCTATTCCTTCGCCGAGCTGCTGGCGCGGGTCGAGGTCCTCGCCCGACGGCGGCCCGGCCGGACGGAGGAGACGGTCTACCGCGTCGGCGATCTCGAGCTCGACCGGCTCTCGCACGTGGTGCGGCGGGGCGGCGCCGAGATCGACGTGCAGCCGCGCGAGTTCCGCCTGCTCGAATATCTCATGAAGAACGCCGGGCAGGTGGTGACGCGGACCATGCTCCTGGAGAATGTCTGGGACTATCACTTCGATCCCGGCACCAACGTCATCGACGTGCACGTCTCGCGCCTGCGCTCCAAGGTCGACAAGGGCTTCGACAAGCCGTTGCTGCACACGGTGCGCGGCGCCGGGTACATGATTCGTGACGGCGCTCGGTAAGCTCGTCCGCACCACGGCCTTCAAGCTGATGGCCGTGTACCTCCTGGTGTTCACGCTCTTTGCCGCGGGCCTGCTCGGCTACTTCTTCTGGAACGCCGAACGCCTGCTCGGGGCCCAGATCAACAGCTCGATCGACAGCGAGATCGCCGCCCTCGCCGACGAGTACAACCAGGGCGGCATCGTGCGGCTGGTCTCGGCGATCGAGCGCCGCTCGCGCCAGCCCGGATCCCTGCTCTACCTCCTGATCACGCCGGAGAGCGATGCGCTCGCCGGCAACGTCTCCTCGCTTCCCGACGACGTCTTCGACAAGTCCGGCTGGAACGAGGTGCCGTACACCCGCTACAACGACGCCAGCGCGCAGAACCGCACCGCGCTGGTGCGCGTGTTCGCGCTGCAGGACGGCTACAAGCTGCTGGTCGGCCTGGACCTGGAGGAGCAGCATCGCGTGCGCGCCATCATGGCGACGGCTTCGCTGTGGTCGGCGGGCTTCATCGTCATCCTCGGCGTCGCCGGCGGCTGGTTCGTCACCCGGCGCGTGCTGCACCGGCTCGACGACATCAACGAGACCAGCCGCTCCATCGTCGAGGGCGACCTGTCGCGGCGCCTTGCCGTCGCCGGCACCAACGACGAGATCGACCGTCTCGCCACGACGACCAACACCATGCTCGACCGCATCCAGGAGCTGATGGTCGGCCTCAAGGAGGTCTCCGACAACATCGCCCACGATCTGAAGACGCCGCTGACGCGTCTGCGCAACCGCGCCGAGGAGGCGCTGCGCGCGTCGAAGACCGAGGAGGACTACCGCGAGGCGCTGGAGAAGACGATCGAGGAATCCGATCGGCTGATCGGCACGTTCAACGCGCTCCTGATGATCGCCCGCGCCGAAGCCGGACAGATCGAGACGGCGATGAGCGAGTTCGATGCCGCCGAGGTGGCGCACGGCGTCGCCGAGCTTTATGAACCGGTGGCGGAGGAACGCGGCGTCGTCCTCGTCGTCGAGGCGCCGGCGCGGATCATCGTGCGCGGGAACCGGGAGCTGATCGGACAGGCCGTGGCCAATCTCGTCGACAACGCCTTGAAGCACGGCACGACGGGCGAGAAGCCCGAAGTCCGCGTCAGCGCCGCGAGCGCCGGCGGCCTGGTGCGCATCGCCGTGGCCGACACCGGCGAAGGCATCGCCCCGCAGGATCGCGATCGCGTGCTGGAACGTTTCGTGCGCCTGGAGGCCAGCCGCTCGCGGCCCGGGTCGGGGCTGGGGCTGTCGCTGGCCGCGGCCGTCGCCAAGCTGCACGGCGGCGCGCTCAGGCTCGAGGACAATGCGCCGGGGCTGCGTGTCGTCCTGGAGCTGCCCGACCGGCCGGCCGCGACATGAGCCTGGAGCGGAGCCTCGCCGCGGCACCGCTGGCCGCGCGGACCAAGCAGGCCGCCGCCCGGCTCGGCGAGCTCGGCGGCCTCGCCGCCGCCCATCCGGCGGCCGAGGCGCTGCTCGTCGGCGTGGCGGCCGGCTCGCCCTATCTGTGGGAGCTGTGCCTGGCCGACCCGGCCCGGCTCGACCGCCTGCTCCGCGCCGATCCCGGCGAGGCCCTCGACGCCGCCCTGGCAGTGGCGCGCGCCGCCTGCGAGGAGGCCGGGACGCTCGACGATGCCATGCGGGCGCTGCGCCGCCTCAAGCAGGAGGCGGCCCTGCTGATCGGCCTCGCCGATCTCGGCGGGGTGTGGGGCATCGCCGAGGTGACCGGCGCCCTGACCCGCACCGCCGACGCCGCGACCTCGCTCGCCCTGCGCTGGCTGCTGGCCGAGGCGGTCCGCGCCGGCCGCTTCCTGCCGCCCGATCCGGCCGATCCCGAACGCGGCAGCGGCCTGGTGGTCCTGGCCATGGGCAAGCATGGCGCCGGCGAGCTCAACTATTCCTCCGACATCGACCTGATCGTGCTCTACGATCCGGATATCGCGCCGCTGCGCGAGGGGCTGGAGCCCAATCCGTTCTTCGTCCGGCTGACGCAGGGGCTGGTGCGTCTCCTGTCGGAGCGCACGGCGGACGGTTACGTCTTCCGGGTCGACCTCAGGCTCAGGCCCGACCCGGGGGCCACCGCGGTCGCCATCTCCTTCGCCGCGGCCTTCGGCTATTACGAGAGCGTCGGCCAGAACTGGGAGCGCGCCGCGCTGATCAAGGCGCGCCCCTGCGCCGGCGACAAGGCGGCCGGGGCCGAGTTCCTGCGCGGCATCGCTCCCTTCATCTGGCGCCGGCACCTCGACTATGCCGCCATCGCCGACGTGCACGCGATGAAGCGCCAGATCCATGTGCACAAGGGCCACGGCACCATCGCCGTGGCCGGCCACGACCTCAAGCTCGGGCGCGGCGGCATCCGCGAGATCGAGTTCTTCGTGCAGACCCAGCAGCTCATCGCCGGCGGGCGCAATCCGCAGCTGCGCGGGCGCGAGACCGTGGCCATGCTGGCGGCGCTGTGCGAGGCCGGCTGGATCACGGCCCAGGCGCGCGACGACCTCACCGAGGCCTATGCCTTCCTGCGCGGGCTCGAGCACCGCCTGCAGATGGTGGCCGACGAGCAGACCCATGCCGTGCCGGCCGACCCCGAGCGGCTGGAGCGCTTCGTGCGCTTTGCCGGCTATCGCAGCCGCAGCGCCTTCGCCGCCGCCCTGGTCCGGCGCCTGGAGACGGTGCAGCACCATTACGGCCGGCTGTTCGAGGCCGCGCCGGAGCTCGCCGGCAGCGCCGGCAGCCTGGTGTTCACCGGAAAGGACGACGACCCGGAGACGCTGAAGACGCTGGCCGGGCTCGGCTTCTCCGCCCCGGCGGGGGTGGCCGAGACCATCCGCGGCTGGCATTTCGGCCGCTACCCCGCCATGCGCTCGGCCCGCGCCCGCGAGGACCTGACCGAGCTGACGCCGGCGCTGCTCGAAGCCCTGGCGCGCGACCGCCGGCCGGACGAGGCGCTGCTGGCCTTCGACGGCCTGCTCTCGCGCATGCCCTCGGGCTACCAGCTGTTCTCGATCCTGCGCAACAACACCCGCCTGCTCGACACGCTGGCGCGCATCCTGGCGGTGGCGCCGCGCCTGGCGGAGATCGTCGCCGCCCGGCCGCATGTCCTCGACGGCCTGCTCGATCCCGCCGGGGCCGGCGAGGGCACGGACGAGCCGGCCCTGGAGGAGCGCGCCCACGCCGCGCTCGCCGTCGCCGACGGCTATGAGGACAGGCTCGACCTCGCCCGCGTCTTCGCCCGCGAGCGCCTGTTCGTCATCGGTGCGCGCCTCCTGTTCGGCGACCTGAAGCCGTTGCAGGCCGCGGCCGAGATCTCGGCGCTGGCGGCGGTGATGGTGCGCGTGCTGGTCGCTCTCGTCCGCGCCGAGCTCGCCGCCGCCCATGGCGAGCTGCCCGGCGGCGCCGTCTGCGTCCTCGCCATGGGCAAGCTCGGCGGCCGGGAGCTGACGGCGACCTCTGACCTCGACCTCATCGTGGTCTACGACCATGCCCCGGGCGCGGTGGAGAGCACCGGGCCGCGCCCGCTCGCGCCGAGCGTCTGGTTCGCGCGGCTGACCCAGCGCCTGATCGCGGCCCTGTCGGCGCCGACCGCGCAGGGGGCGCTGTTCTCGGTCGACATGCGCCTGCGCCCCTCGGGACGCAAGGGACCCGTCGCGCTGCATGTCGACGCCTTCGGCGACTATCAGCGGACCGAGGCCTGGACCTGGGAGCATATGGCCCTGACCCGGGCGCGCGCCGTGGCCGGCGACCCGGCGCTCCAGGCCCGCGTCGGCGCTCTGATCGCCGAGGTGCTGACCACGCCGCGGGACGCGGCCAAGACCCTGCGCGACATCGGCGAGATGCGCCGCCTCCTCGCCGAAGAGAAGGGCGAGCAGGACCGCTGGGATCTGAAGCAGGCGGCCGGCGGGCAGGTCGACGTCGAATTCGTCGCCCAGGCGCTGCAGCTCGTCCATGCCCCGCGCCATAGCGCCATGCTGGCGACCAACACCGGCGCGGCGCTCGACCGGGCGGCGGCGGCCGGCGTCCTCGCCGCCGGCGACCACGAGGTGCTCGCCGGCGCCTGGCGCCTCTATGGCGGCCTCACCCAGATCGTGCGGGTCTGCATCGGCGCCGACATCGACCTGTCGGAGGCGCCGGACGCGCTGAAGTCCCTGCTGGCGGAGTCCTGCGGCGAGCCCGACTTCAAGGTGCTCGCTGCCGCGATCGCCGAGCGCCAGAAGGCTGTGCGGGCGATCTTCCGTTCGATCGTCGGCTGAGCGCCGCGGAGGTCACGGCCGGGCCGAACCTGCTCGTGCCGCCTGCCTCGGCAGCGCGCGGCTACGGCGCCGCTGCGGTGCCGGCGCCGCAGGCCGCGTCCGCCGCGAGACCTGGACACGGCAGGGGGGCGAGAGGCGCCTCTGGCCGCACGACCAGACGCAATGGCGCCCGGCTCGCAAGCAGCGCGGCGACGCCCGCCTGGACATCGGCCAGCGTCAGCTGCTCGTAGTCGCCGGCATAGGTCCGGATCAGGTCGAGGAGCCGGGGCTCGGCCGCGGCGCCGTCGAGCATGCCCAGCCAGTAGGTGTTGGATTGCAGATCCTGCTTGATGCGCTCGATCCGCGGAGCCTTGACGCGTGTCAGCTCGTCCGGCGTCACGCCCTTGCCGGCCAGGTCCGCCGTGATCCTTTCGACATTGGCAAAGAAGCTGTCGATCTTGGCAGGCGGCGTCTCGACATAGCTGTAGGCGTAGCCGTAGCCGGGAAAGACGGTCGACGGCTCGACCGAGCTCTGGACAGAATATGTCGCGCCTTCGCTGATGCGGATCTGGTCGAGCAGGCGGTTCTGCAGGATGTCGCCGGCCAGGACCATGGCGCGGGCCAGCTTCGTCTCGTTGAAGAGATCGACGGTCGGCCAGGAGACCAGGGCAATGGCCTGATCCGTCCGGCCCTTGTGCGTCAGGACGATCGGCTCCGCCGGAAGCTTTGGAAAGCGCATGGTGAGATCGGCGGCCGGAGGCGCCGCCACATCCCGCTTCTCCAAGGTGCCGAAGGTCTGCGCGACCAGCCGGATCGCATCGTCCGCCTTGACGTCGCCGACGATCGCAACGTCGAGCGGCCCGGCGGCGAGGGCCGGCATCATGAGCTTCTTCAGGTCGTCCGGCCCGGTCCTTTCGATGTCCTCGCGGGTCGGGAAGCCCCAGCGTGGATCGCCCGAATGGATCAGCGCCGGAAAATCGCGGTTCAGCACGTTCTGGGGCGTCTCGTCGAGCTGCGGCAGATAGGCGAGATAGGCCGCCTTGGTCTGAGAAAACGCCGCGGGCCGCAGACCCGGCCGGCTGGCATAGGCTGCGAGGATCTGGAGCTGCGCCTGAAGATCGGCCGGTCGCGTGGTGACGCTCAGCCTGAAGGCGGAGTCCTCGACGCCGAACTCGGGCGAGCCGACGACGCCGGTCAGCGCCTTCTGCATGTCCTCGTAGCTGATCGCCTCGAGGCCGCCGGCGATGAAGCCGTTGGCCGCCCAGGCGGCCGAGACCTGATCGCGCGGGAGGCCCAGGCGCCCCTTGCCGAGCTGGACGCTGATCAGGACCTGGTCGGCGGTGAACTGCGTCGGCTTGACGACGAGGCGGACATTGTTGGCATAGCGGGCGGTGACCAGGCCGAGATCGGCGATGTCCTTGCGCTCGAGCAGCGTGCCGGCCGGGCCGAACGAGGCATAGGGCCAGACGACCGTGCTCGCAGCCTGCGGTGCGGCGACCGGTGCGGCCATCGCCGCCTCGACCTCGGTGCGGAGCGCCGCCTGGATGCCGTCCGGCAGCCTGGGCAGGATCAATTGGACCAGCGGCCCGGCGCCGCCGAAGGCAGCGCGGAGGGCGGCATTGACCTCCTCGGCCTTCAGGCCCTTGGTGATCCGGTCGTAGACGGCGAGATCGTTCGCAGGCGTCGTGAAGGTCGTGTCGTCATTGACGGCGTCCAGCAGGGATGAGGCCAGCGCGACGCTCAGCCGGGTCGAGGCGCCGGCCGCGAGGTTCTCGAAGCCAGCGCGAACTTCGGCGATCTCGCGGTCGAGCTCGGCCTGCTGGACGCCGAACTCGGCGAGGCGCCGCTGCTCCAGGACGAGGGCGCGGACGGCCCGACGCCAATCGTCGACGCTGGAATCGGCGCTGAGGACCGTCACGTCGGCAGACTTGATCAGGCTCTGCGAGCCGCTCGCAGCTCTCAGGAAAGGCGGATCGGCCGTCCGGGAAAGATCGGCGAGGCGGCGGTTGAGCACGACCATCCCGACGGTGGGCAGAAGATGGCGCCGCTGCTTGGCGTAGCTGTCCGGGGCAGCGTCATAGGGCTGCACGAAGCCGATCTGGATCTTGGCGCCGGAGCCGGGGACCTCGACGGCGCGAACGGTGAGGCCGCGCGGCCTCACCGCGCCGAGATCGGGCTCCGGCGGGGCGGCTGTTGCTCGCCAGTCGCCGAAACGAGCCTTGATCTTGCCTTCGATCGTCGCCGGATCGATGTCGCCGACCACGATCAGCATGGCGTTGTCGGGGCGGTAATGGCTGCGATAATAATCGGCGACGAGGTCGACCGGGGCGTTGCGGATGATGTCGACCTTGCCGATCGGGCGGCGCTGCGTCGCGCGCTGGCCCTCGAGCAACAGATCGATGAAGCTGTTGGTGGCGCGATTGTCGGGAGTGTCGCGCATCCTCTCCTCGGCGAGGATGACACCCCGCTCGGTGTCGAAGGCCTTTGCGTCGAGGGTCAGTTCGCTGGCCGTTTCGCGCATCAGCATCAGGCCGGTATCGACGGTATCCCCATCCGTCTCCGGCAGGTCGAGCTTGTAGACCGTCTGGCCGTAATCCGTCGCGGCATTGGTGTCCGCCCCGAACGCCAGGCCCTTGCGCTGCAGGATTCGCACCATTTCGCCTGCCGGCACGTGGGTCGAGCCCTTGAACGCCATATGCTCGAGGAAATGGGCGAGGCCCTGCTGGTCGTCGCGTTCCTGGAGCGAGCCCGCGCCGATGCGCAGGCGCAGCACCGCCTGCCCCGCCGGCGTGGCATTCTTCATGATGGCGTAGCGCATGCCGTTGGGCAGCCGGCCGAAGAGCACGGCGGGATCGGCCACGAGCTCGGCAACCGCGGTTTCACGGACCGTCGAGTCTTCCGCCCGGCTCGGAAGAAGCGGCGCCCAGAACGCCATCCCCAACGCAAGGCCGGCCACGCACCGGTAAAACCATGATCGCGACATCGGGATTGCCCGCATGAGATCCTCGTGAGTCAAGCACTCTCTCGAATCCACGTGGATTCCCGTTGGGAGAATGACAACGCGAAATGAGGAAAATTGAAATCTGACCTTGGATTATGGTGTCATCGATCGAGGTTGGCAGCAACAGGATTGCGTCCGTAGACTGTATCTCGGGGAACTCCAATATTGAGGCGCGCCGTCGCTCGACCTTGGCCTCGATCGTGGCGGCCTGTCGACATCGAGACGATGGTCGTTCACCGTCGCCCTTCGCGCCGGGCGAGGGATGCTCAGTGCAGGGCCAGCGCCGGATCGCGCGGCCAGGAGCCGCGCTCCTCGCGGGTCGCGACCGGCAGCGTCACCATGACAGCGGTGCCGACATCGACGGTCGAGCGGATGCGCAATGCGCCGCCGTGCAGCTCGGTCAGCGACTTGGCGATGGACAGGCCGAGGCCGGAGCCGCTGTGCGTCTTGGTGAACTGGGTCTGCACCTGCTCGAACGGCCGGCCGAGCGTCTTCATCGCCTGGGGCGGAATGCCGATGCCGGAGTCCTCGCAATAGACCACCAGCCGGTCGCCGCGCCGGCGCATGCGCAGGCCGACATGGCCGCCTTCCGGCGTGAACTTCACGGCGTTGGACAGGAGGTTGCGCATGATCTGCCGCATGGCGCGGCGGTCGGCATCGATCTCGGCCCCGACCGGCCATTTGGCATGGACGGTCAGGTGCTTGGCGTCGATGTCGTCCTTGGCGGCGCGCAGCACTTCGCCCAGCAGCCGGTCGAGCTGGAAGCGCTCGCGCCGCAGTTCGCGCTCGCCGGCCTCGATCTTCGACATTTCCAGGATGTCGTCGACGAATTCCAGGAGATAGCGGCCGCTTGCCTGGATGTCCTTGCAATAGTCGACATAGCGCGGCTGGTTCAGCGCGCCGAACGTGCCGTTGCCCATCAGCTCGGAGAAGCCGATGATGGCGTTGAGCGGCGTGCGCAGCTCGTGGCTCATGTTGGCGAGGAAGGCGGACTTGGCCCGGCTGCCGGCCTCGGCCCGCACCGTCTCCTCCGCATATTTCTCGGCGAGCTCGGCGAATTGCTGGGTCTGGTGCTCCAGCACCTGACGCGAGCGCTTGAGGTCGGCGATGGTCGCCTTGAGCTGGCGCTCGCGGTCGATCAGCATTTCCTGCTGCTTCTTCAGCGAGGTGATGTCCGTGCCGACCGAGACATAGCCACCGTCGCCGGTCTGGCGCTCGTTGATGGTCAGCCAGCGCCCGTCGGCGAGCTGGGCCTCGAAGGTGCGGCCGTCGTGCTCGCAGGGCATGTCGGCGGCGTGGCGCATGCGCACCACCGACTGGTAGCCGGCGGCCAGCAGGTCGCCGTAATGGGTCCCGGGTCGGACCAGCGTGTCCGGCAGCCGGTGCAGCTGCTGGAACTTGGAGTTGCAGATCACCAGGCGGTTGTCGGCATCCCACAGCACGAAGGCCTCGGACAGGGCGCCGATGGCGTCGCGGATGCGCTCGTCGGCCTGCCGGGCGTGCTCGGCGAAGCGCCGCTCTTCCGTCTCGTCGACGACGATGCCGATCAGGCGCCTGCCTCCGTCGGGACCGGCGACAAGCTCGCCGCGGGCACGCATGCAGATCCATTGGCCGTCGGCATGGCGCATGCGGAAGCGCTCGTCGACAGGCTGCGGCGTCGGCCTGGCGCGCATCTCCCGGGCGAAGGACTGGATGTCGCCGCCCGCCAGGTCGATCAGCGGCTCGATGTCGGCGTCGAGCAGGACGTCGTCGCGCGTCTCGAAGCCGAGCAGGGCGAACATCGAATCCGACCAGTAGATCCGCCCGTCCTCCAGGTCCCAGTCCCACAGCCCCGAGCGGCCGTGGGTCAGGGCGGTCTCGAGCCGAGCCCGGACCGCATTGTAGATGTCGTCGGCGCGCCGGGCGCGCGAGGCCTGCCAGTAATAGGCTGCGCCCAGGGCGAGGAGCGTGGCGCCGGTGATCGCCACGAACAGGATCATGAGCCCGGTCCGGCTCAGCCAGCGGGCGAGGACCTGGTCGAGGGGCCGGAGCGCGACGATCCGGAGCGCCTCGACGCTGCCGGCGGCGAGGACCACCTCGGTCCCCCCCGTCCAGCGCCGGCCGGTCGCGACCTGGCGATCGCTGCCGAGATCGGCAAGCGCCGCCGTCAGCAGTGCCGTGCTGGCGGGATTGCGCGGCGGCGTCGTCGCCAGGATCGTGCCGTCGTGGCCGGCAACCGCGAACACGGCGCCCGGGGCGGGCGCCGGCAGATGGTCGAGCACGGACTGCGCCTCGCCGGCGCCGGTCCGGGCGAGCTGTGCCCGGGCGAGGGCCACCGTCATGTCGAGATTGGCTGCCGTCGCGGCGATGGTGCGCTCGCGGGCATCGAGCGCCTGCAGGGTGCCGGCCACGGCGATGCTGGCGAGGAAGGCCAGGATCAGCACGGGCACCGCCTTCTGCATGACGGGTTCCAGGCTGAGAAGCCTGCTGTAAGAGGGGCAGGTCAACGTTTTCGCCAGTCCCCGGACATGTCGGGAATGCAGGGACGCGCTGGCAACGTTGGCACGTGCCATGGTCAACCCCTTGGATTGATATTGGATTTTGCTCGCCTACAGACTTGCGAACCGCTGGATCCATAAGAATCAACTGCGGCGTGATTTGTCCAGAGCGTCAATAGGCGAGGCAATGCTTTGACACCGCTTTGATCCCGCCGATTGGCGGGATTGCCGGACGTTTCCGGAGCGGTAGAGCCGAGGGGCGTCTAGATATGGGTTCGGTTTACCCTTCATTAACCATATCTAGCGGACTCCGGCCTCGTTGCGGAGCGCGGCACGTCGATCCATACGTAGTAATACGTATAGGCGGTGGCGACGGCAGCCCCTCTAGGCCAGCGCGCGCCCGACGATGTCGGAGACGTCGCGCGACAGCGACGGGGCTTCGGCCAGGCCGCGCAGGGCCGCGCCGGCATGCTCGCGCCGCACCGGCTCCAGCGAGCGCCAGCTCCTGAGCGCGCTGACCAGCCTGGCGGCGAGCTGCGGGTTCTTGCCGTCGATGTCGAGGACGACGGCCGCCAGGAAGCGGAATCCCTCGCCGTCGGCGCGGTTGAACTGGGTGGGATTGCCGCTGCAGAAAGCGCCGATCAGTGCCCGCACCCGGTTGGGGTTGCCGATCGAGAAGGCGGGGTGGCCCATCAACCGCTTGACCCGGTCGAGCGTCCCGGTGGTCGGGATCTGCGCCTGGACCATCAGCCATTTGTCGATCACCAGCGGGTCGTCGCGATAGCGCTCGTAGAAGCTTTGCAGCGCCGGCTCGGCCTCGGGCACGTCGGAGAGCGTCAGGATGGACAGCGCGGCGTGGCGATCGGTCATGTTGTCGGCCGCCGCGAACTGCCGCGCCACGGCGGCCAGGACCTCGGCGCGCCCGGAGCCGCAGGCAAGGTACAGCGCCGCATTGCGCAGGGCGCGCCGGCCTGCCCCGGCCGCGTCGGGCGAGTAGGGGCCGGCCCCCGCGAGCTCCTCGCGCAGCCGCATCAGCTGGCCGTGCAAGGCCCTGCCGATGGCTCCGCGCAGGGCCTGGCGGCCGGCGAAGATGGCGTCGGGGTCGACATTGACGCCGATCTCCCGGGCGATGTCGGTCTCGCTCGGCAGGGTGAGGGTGAGGGCGGCGAAGGCGGGATCGCGCCGCGCGTCGTCGAGGAAGGTGCCGATGGCGGCGACGAAGCGCGCATCGATGGGCAGGTCGGGCTTGCGGACAGCGCGCAGGATCAGGCCGGTCGCGTAGCTCTGCGCCGCCTGCCAGCGGTTGAACGGGTCGCTGTCGCGCTCGAACAGCGTCAGGAGGTCGGCCTCCTCCAGCTCGTGCACCAGCTTGACCGGGGCGGAGAATCCGCGCAGCAGCGAGGGCACCGGCCGCTCGCGCACGCCTTCGAACACATAGGTCCGCGACGGCTCGGTCAGCGCCACGATGCCGTCGAAGGGGCGCCCCGCCAGGCGCAGCGGCAGGTCGCCGCTCGCCCCCACCAGGCCGAGGCGGACCGGGATGACCATCGGTTCCTTGCTCGGCTGGCCCGGCGTCGGCGGGATCGTCTGCGCGAGCTCGAGCCGATAGGTCCGGGTCTTCGCATCCCACTGGCCGGTCGCCTTGACCTCGGGCGTGCCGGACTGGCGGTACCAGAGCATGAACTGCCCGAGGTCCCGTCCGCCGGTTTCGGCGAAGCAGGCGATGAAGTCCTCGATCGTCACCGCCTCGCCGTCGTGGCGCCGGAAGTAGAGATCCATGCCGGCCCGGAACGCGGCGTCGCCGATCAGGGCCTTGAGCATGCGCACCACCTCGGCGCCCTTCTCGTAGACGGTGGCGGTGTAGAAGTTGTTGATCTCGTTGTAGAGCTCGGGGCGCACCGGGTGGGCGAGGGGCCCGGCGTCCTCGGCGAACTGCTGGCTGCGCAGGTTGCGCACGTCGATGATGCGCTTGACCGCGCGCGAGCGCTGGTCGGACGAGAATTCCTGGTCGCGGAAGACGGTCAGGCCTTCCTTCAGGCAGAGCTGGAACCAGTCGCGGCAGGTGATGCGGTTGCCGGTCCAGTTGTGGAAATATTCATGGGCGATGATCGCCTCGATATTGGCATAGTCGAGGTCGGTCGCGGTCTCCGGCGAGGCCAGCACATATTTGTCGTTGAAGACGTTGAGGCCCTTGTTCTCCATCGCCCCCATGTTGAAGTCGGACACCGCCACGATCATGAAGACGTCGAGGTCGTATTCGCGGCCGAATGCCTCCTCGTCCCAGCGCATCGAGCGCTTGAGCGCGTCCATGGCATAGGCGCAGCGCCCCTCCTTGCCCGGCTCGACATGGATCTCCAGCCGCACCCGGCGGCCGGAGGCGGTGACGAACTCGTCCGCGACATGGGCGAGGTCGCCCGCCACCATGGCGAAGAGATAGGACGGCTTCGGGAACGGATCGTGCCAGACCGCATAGTGCCGTCCGCCCGGCAGGTCGCCCGCCTCGATCCGGTTGCCGTTGGCCAGCAGCACCGGCGCCTCGGCCTTGTCCGCCTCGATGCGGGTTGTATAGACCGCCAGCACGTCCGGGCGGTCGAGGAAATAGGTGATGCGGCGGAACCCCTCCGCCTCGCACTGGGTGCAGGTGCAGGAGGCGGTGCGATAGAGCCCCATCAGCTGGGTGTTGCTGGCCGGATCGAGCCGGGTCTCGATCGTCAGCACGAACGGGCGCTGCGGCGGCCGGTGCAGGGTGAAGCCGTCGGACGCGGCCGCGTAAGTCTCCGGCGCGGGCGCCGCCCCGTCGATCTCGGCCCGCACGAAGGTCAGCGCGTCGCCGTCGAGCTCGAGCGCCGCCCCGCTCCGGCCCTTCGGGTTGGGGCGGACGGCGAGCGTCGCCACCACGCGGGTGGCCGCGCCGTCGAGCGCGATGTCGAGATGCACCGTGTCGACGAGGTAGTCGGGCGGGCGGTAGTCGGCGAGGCGCACGGGGCGCACGATGTCGGAGCGCATGGATCGAACCGTTGATGTCATGAGCCACACTAGAGGCTGTCATGGCCCATGGATAGCGTCGAGACCGGGCGATCTTGGCCGAAGGGAGGGCGTGCGGGGAGCAGCCGGGCGGCGTCAGCCCGGCGCCGCGCTCCGTGCCGCGGCGAGGACCGCCCGGGAGAGCGCCGCCGCCCGGCCGCCGAGCCGGCCGGCGAGGCGGCCGTAGATCGTGAACGTCGCCGCCTGCCCGACGATGCCGAGCGCCATGGCGGTCAGCTGGTCGGCGTCCTGCGCCGGCAGGTCGCCGCGCGCGATCGCCGCCGCGAAGATGCGCTTCACCGCCTCGACGACATTGCGCCGCGGTTCGGCCGGGACCTCGGCGAGATGGGCGTGCTGGGTCAGCAGCAGCAGCGAGAACAGCGGCCGGTCGTCGTCGAACAGGGCGCAGAACAGGTCGACCACCGCGCCGGTGGTCTCGGCGATGGGCCGGCCCGCCTCGCCCGCGGCGTGGATCCGTGTCGCGAGGTCGGCATAGCCCGTCAGGAACAGGCTGCGCACCAGCGCCTCCTTGCCGGGGAAATGCCGGTAGAGCGCGCCCTCGGCGACGCCGACGGCCGCGGCGATGTCGCGGACCGAGGTGGCGTCGATGCCCTTCTCGGCGAAGAGGCGCAAGGCCTCCGCTTCGATCCGCGCCCTGGTTTTCGAGCCGTCGCGCATCAGGCTGGCACGAGCCGGTCGCGGATCAGCCGGTCGAGGCCGACATAGTCGGTCTTGCCCGTGCCCAGCACCGGCATGGCGTCGAGCACGATCACCTCGGCCGGCGACATCAGCTCCGGCGCGCGCCTGTCGCGCAGGCGCGCCACCACCTCGGCGCGCTCGGCGCCCTTGTGCGTGGTCACCAGCACCAGCCGCTCGCCCTTCCTGGCATCGGGCAGGGCGAGGATGGCGATCGGCTCCGGCCACAGGTCCCCCAGCATCTGCTCGGCCGCGGTCAGCGACACCATCTCGCCGGCGACCTTGGCGAAGCGCTTGGCCCGCCCCTTGATGGCGATGTAGCCGTCATTGTCGATCGCCACGATGTCGCCGGTGTCGTGCCAGCCGTCGGCCGGTGGCTCCAGCACGCCCGGCTTCTCCGCGCGGAGATAGCCGGCCATGACGTTCGGGCCGCGCACGAACAGCCGCCCGCCGTCGCTGATCCCGGGCACGGCCTCCAGCCGCGCCTCCATGCCCGGCAGGATCCGGCCGACCGTGCCGTTGCGGTTGAACATCGGCGTGTTGAGCGCCAGCACCGGCGAGGTCTCGGTGACGCCGTAGCCTTCGAGGATGCGCAGCCCGAACTTCTCGTTGAACAGCCGCCGCGTTTCCGGCTTCACCGCCTCGGCGCCTGATATGACGTAGCGCAGCGAGCGGAAATCATAGGGGTTGGCGCTCTTGGCATAGCCGGTCAGGAACGTGTCGGTGCCGAAGATGATGGTGGCGTTCACGCCGTAGATCAGCTCCGGGATGATCCGGTAGTGCAGCGGCGAGGGATAGAGGTAGCATTTGACGCCGCTGATCAGCGGCAGCACCAGGCCGCCGGTCATGCCGAAGGAATGGAACACCGGCAGCACGTTGAACAGCGTGTCCTCCGGCCCGAAATCGATGCGGGCGCCGGCCTGCGCGCAGTTCGACAGGATGTTGCGGTGGCTCAGGACCACGCCCTTCGGCGTGCCCTCGGAGCCGGAGGTGAACAGGATCGCCGCCGGCTCGTCGGGCGAGATCCGGACCGGCTGGCGCCCGGCCTTGAGGAAGCCCCTGATCTTGTCCCAGGAGCCGATCCCGGCGCGGACGTCCTCCAGCCAGATGATCCTGACCGCCTTCTCCAGCTCCTCGACCACGCCCGTCAGCCGGGCGCGCTCGACGAAGGCGCGCGAGGCGAGCACGGTGCCGACCTCCGCCGCCTTGCAGGCTGCCAGGAGGTTGGCGATGCCGGCGGTGTAGTTGAGCATGGCCGGGACGCGCCCGATCGCCTGCAGGGCGAAATAGGTCACGGCCACGCCCGTGGCGTTCGGCAGCAGCACGCCGACATGCTCGCCCCGCCGCGTCAGCCCGGAGAGCTTGCTGCCCAGCACCGCGATCGCGACCATGGCGCGCTTGTAGGTCAGCGTGCCGGTGAGCGGGTCCTCCAGGATCACCCGGTTGCGGCGATATCTGTCGCCGGTCGCCGCCAGGGCCTGGAACAGGCTGATATCGGTCGGCGTGGTGCGGAAGATCAGGTCCGACATCACGTCGTAGAGCGCCGCGCCGGCGGCCTGGCGCCGCTTCTTGCCGCGCAGGTCCGGATCGATGCTGAGCGTCGTCGGCGCGACGAACGTCACCTTGACCTTGGGGAACCATTGCCGGTGCACCTGGCGGCGCGACAGGCGGGAGAACGGCGTGCGCTCCAGCCCCTCGATGCGCACCGGCACGATCTCGGCCTGAGACTTGTCGGCGATCAGGCCGGCACCGTCATAGATCTTCATCAGGCTGCCGGTGACGGTGAGCCGCCCCTCGGGGAAGATCACCAGCGTCTCGCCGGCCTTGACCGCGTTGATCAGGCCGCGGGTCGCCATCGGCTTGGAGGGATCCAGCGGATAGGCCCGGGCGAGCTTCAGGAACGGCTTCACCCACCAGGCCTTGGCGATGGTGTGGTCGATGGCGAAGACCGGGTCCTTGTCGAGCAAGGCGAGCATCAGCCCGGCATCGAGGAAGCTGACATGGTTGATGGCGATGATCCGGTGCGGGGTCCGGGTCTCCAGGTGCTCGATACCCTTCACTTCCAGACGGAACAGCAGGCGGTAGATCATCAGGATCATGTCGCGCAGCGCATGCATCGGCAGGGTGCGGAAGAACACGAAGCCGGCGACGATGTTGAGGACGGCGAGGAGGCCGAGCAGGGACCAGGTGGGCAGGCCGGCCGCCTGCAGCCCCGCCAGCACGCCGGCGCCCGCGGTCATGAACAGCGCCGACATGACGTTGACGCCGGCGACGACGCGGGCACGGGCGTCCTTCTCGGCCCAGGCCTGGACGGCGGCGAACACCGGCACGATGAACAGGCCCGCGGCGATCGCCATCAGCGCCAGGTCGATGGTGAGGCGGACACCGGTGCCGGTGGCGAGGAAGGTCCAGAAGGTCAGGGCTTCGGCGCCGTGGCCGGCGTCGGTCGCGCGCCAGGCCACCCAGGCGATGTCGAGGCCGGCGAGGCCCATGAGGATGGCGCCGATCGGCGTCAGCACCAGGATGATGCGGCCGGCGACGAGCTGGGCCGCCAGCACCGAGCCGATGCCGATGCCGATGGAGAAGGCGGCGAGGAACAGGGTCGAGACCGTCTGGTCGCCGCCGATCACCTCCTTGGCCAGCGGCGGCACCAGGGACAGGGTGACGGCGCCGACCATCCAGAACCAGCTGACCGCGATCGAGCCGTTGAACAGCTTGGCGTCGACGAACAGGGCCCGGACGAGGTCCATGGTCGAGCGGCCGATATTCGGGTCGACCCTCAGCGTCGGCGCCGCCTCGCCGGTCGGGGGGATCAGGGCGGCGGAGGCCCAGGACACGACCGCGATCGCCAGCATCACGCCGGCGATCACCCAGCTGGCGGTGTTGGGCGGAGCGGCGCCGCCGCTGACCGTGTTGATCAGGCCGGCCAGGAAGGCCGGGGCGATGCCGCCGGCGATGATGCCGATCAGGATCGACAGGAAGGTGCCGGCCTCGATCAGCGCGTTGCCGGCCGGCAATTCCTCCAGCTTCAGGTGGTCGGGCAGGATGCCGTATTTGATCGGCCCGAACAGCGTCGCCATGATGCCGAGGCCGAGGATGCAGGCCATCAGCACGGGCACCGAATGCAGGGCAAAGCCGATCGCAGCCACGGCGATGAGCCCGATCTCGGCGAGCTTCACCCGCCGGGCCACCACCGCCTTGTCGTAGCGGTCGGCGAGCTGGCCGGCGAGGCCCGAGAGCAGAAGGCCGGGCAGCACCAGCATGGCCGTCGCCACGGTGGTCAGCACGGTGGCGGTGTGGATGTCGAGCGCGGCTGTGGTGCCGACGCCGAACAGGACCAGGATGATCAGCGACTGCTTGATGAAATTGTCGTTGAAGGCGCTGAAGAACTGACACCAGAACAGCGGCGCGAAACGGCGGGCCGTCATCAGCGAGGTGAGCATCGGATGGCTCCTGCGGCGCGAGGGCCGCTGCGACGATGGGCGTTCACGATGAAAGTGAACGATCACTCACTTAAAATGAACGGCGTCAAAGGTCAAGGGGATTTCGCCGCCGCCGGCCGGGCGCACCTGTCGGCAGCGGAGAATGCCGGCAATGAATGGACGAACTATCAAGGGGATGGGCCGGACAGGCGATTCTTCCAGGCTCGACATCCCCTGTTCCCCGCGAAACCCGGGAGCAGAGTGAGGGTCGACGCCGCGATCCGCCCGGTGTGCGCCTCAGCGCGGCAGGGGAGGGATCGCTTCGAACGGATCGAGGACCGAGCCGCCGAGCGCCCCGAAATGCTTGCCGTTGCGTGTCAGGATCGTGAGGCCGTGGTGCTGGGCCGTCGCGGCGATGGCCACGTCGGCGAAGCCGGGTGCCTGCCCCGCCGCTCTCGCCCTGTCCATGAGCCGGCCGGCGATGGTTGCGGCGGGCAGGTCGAAGGGCATGATCCGGTCGGCGTAGAGATGCTCGATCGTGTCCCACCACGCCTCCAGCGCTGCGGCCTTCCGGGTCGCGCCTTCACGTTGCGCCTTGGCGATGCCGTCCCTGACCTCGACGCACGTCACCACGGAGAGATAGAGGCCGGCCGAGGCGGCCTCGAGCCAGGCGACCAGCGCGTACGGCCGCTCTGTCCTCGCGGGGGCGACCGCCGAAATCACGTTGGTGTCGAGGAGATAGGTCAAAGCCCGGCGTCCCGTGGCGGCGTGCGCTCGCGCTCGGGGATGTCGCCGGGCTCCAGGGGCGAGGCAGCGAGAAGGCGGCCGAAGCTCGGAACATTCGACAGGCGCTGCCACGTCGCCCAGGAGATCACCACGGCCTGCTTGCGCCCGTGCCGAGTGATGGCGAATTCCTCGCCCTGCAATGTCTCGTTGACCAGGGTGGACAGGCTCGCTTTCGCGTCCTTCAGCTGGATCTCGCGCATGAGGCGGTTCCCTATATGACTACTATGGTCATATATAGAAGGCGTCTGGCTCATCGTCCATCGGCAACCGGTGTCGGGGGGATGGCGACGTCCTGGCGCACCGGCTCGGCATGCCCGATGATGCGGGCGATGCCCAGCCAGGCCGCGCCGATACGCCGCCTCGCCTTGGGGCGCAACGTCTGAGCCGCATCTGGGTGAGGTGTCGAGGGTGATACTGCTCAATCCGGACCACAAAGGCAACGAGGGCCATCGCCGGATCAGGACGTGGTGAGCTTCCAGCGAAGACGCACAGTCCTCACTCTGAGATGTCAGGCGGCGGCCATCTCGACATCCTGATCAGATCCGTCTCGCTCCAGTCGCCCATGATTCTTCAGCAAGGAATTGATCGTCATCTCGGAGACGCGGAAGTGTTCCGCCACTTCCTGCTGCCGTTCCCAGGAATAGTCGCCTTCCATCATCGCATCGACGGCCTCGAACGGGCTCAGCAGTTCGGCTGCAAAGGTTCGCTGTGCCTTTTGCCGGTAGGTATAGGCACGCGTCGCCGGATGAAGAGCATCTCCGGCCGTGATCAGCCTGTCGCCGATGAGTCTGGCAAGCTCGAAGCGACGTCCTGTCTCCCATTTCGAGCGCAACACGATACGGGAAGCCCCGGCATTCTTGTCCAGCGCAAACGACAGATTGAGTGCGCCTCGCTTCGTGCCCGAGAGCACGTCTTGTTCCGTTCCGGCCATCGCAGCGAGGCGGGAATCGGCGAGAGGCTCCGTTCCGAGCCCCTCCTGCTCGCGAACCGCGCGCGCGGCAGCGGAGCCTACCTGCCAGGCTGGCACGTCCTCCCCGCGTGGCAAAGGAAATCCCGATACGAGTCGGATCGCGTCTCGCGGCGAGGCATCGTACCCCTGCCCCTTTGCCAGGCTCACCAAATCCGCTGCGGTCACAACCGTCCCTGCGGCGGCCTGTGCCGTATAGGCCGCGACCTCGGCCACGGCCGCCTCGCCGAGTTGCCTGGCGTCGGCGACCAGTCCATCGATCGCGTGGTCTTCGACCGAGTCCGGATCGCGGCCGAGCAGGGCCTCGAGGCGCCGGCGCTTGGCCACTTCCGGATCCAGTCGTTCGGCCAGAATGTCGCGCCAGACCCGGTCGAGATTGGTTTCCCCGAGTTTCGCGTCACGCAGCCGGGCCAGGATCTGCGGAATGAAGGCATCCACGGCCGCTTCGAAGGCGCGCGAGGGCAGCACCACCGGCGGCGCGCCGGTGTAGCGGAACGGCTTGATGTCCTGTCGTGCCGATGCCCGCGACAGCAGAGCGGTCCTCACGCCGTCCGAGTAAATCGTGATGTCGGGCCAGACATAGCCTTCGCCGATGGAGGCCATGCGATGAGCAGAAGACCAGTCCGCGCTCGCCGATCGCGGTTCCCAGCACAAGCGCCACCAGTTCCAGGCGAACCATTCCGCGACATGAAAGCCCGAGACGAGCGGTCCGGGCCGATAGCCGCCGATGAAGCTGTCGAAACCTTCGGTCAGCGAGCCGTGAGCGGTGCGGATCGTGAAGAGGCCGAAGGCGGCCCGCTCCTCCGCGGCCCCCTCGTCCAGGCGTTCCGGCGCAAGCGCAATATCCAAGTCTACGGACAACGCCGCATCCACTCCTTCAACGCCACCGTTCGCATCATAGGGTCATTCTCGCCGAGCCGATAGCCGTGGCCGATAGCCGTGATAGTCGATCTCCCGCTCCGGTCGCGTCTCGGCCTCATAGACTTCGCCCGCCTCGTCCACCGCCCAGACATAGTTCGGCACGCCGCCGGGCGCGAAAATACTGAACATGGCGCGTTCGATGCCGGCGCGGAACAGGGATTGGGCCTCTTCGAGGAGCAATGGTCGAAGGTCGTCGCAAACGGATTTCGTCGGCCTCGGATTCTGCGATGGGACGAAGCCGTAGTCGCCCGGCCGGAGCTTGTGATTGGCGGACCCGACATAGCGCAACCGTTCAAGAAGGGTGCGCCTGGCGTCGGCATCCGAAAATTCGTCGGGGGCGATCCTGCGGTCGGGCCGATTGCCTTCGCGTTTCCTGATCGGCATGGCCTCATGCGCCCTCTGCCAGGGGACATCCGGGTTGCTTCATTGGACTGACCATTGCCGCCGTCTCGCGATGTCCCGAACTCGGTTCCACCAAGGGTCCGGCGGATCGACGATCTTGTACGCCAGAGGCGTGGCGAACGTCACGCCGCCTCATCGCACCGGCTCGGCATGCACGATGATGCGGGCGATGCCGGGCCAGGCGGCGCCGATGCGCCGCTCCACGGCGTCGACGCGGGCATGCACCTCTTCCACCGGCATCTCGGCCGGCGCCCGGCAATGGAAGGTGACGATCAGACCCCGCTGCGTCGCCCGCACGCGGACATTGTGCGCGTCGAGAAGCCCGCTCTGCGCGTCGGTCAGCGCCGCGACGATGGCCGTGAGCCGCTCGCGCGTGCCGGGATCGACGTCGCGCCCCTCGACATCCTCCGCTTCGAGCGGCTCGATATGGGTCTCCACCTCGGTCTCCGCGCCGAACTCCCGCCGGATCGCGGCCTCCAGGCCCGAGGCGATGGCATGCGCCTCGCCGAGCGGCATCCGATGCTCGACCTCCAGGTCGAGGCTGACCGACAGCCGGCCGCCCAGGCTCTGCACCGTGACATGGTGCACCGCGAGGCCCCGGTTGAGGGCGATCACCAGCACGCGCTCGCGCACCGTCTCGTCGTCGATGGCGATCGGGCTGGCCGTCACCCGCACCTCGGCTTCCGGCGTGGTCGCGACCACGGCGCCGGTGACGGCCTGCTTCAGCTCCATCACCTGGTCCAGCGGCATGGCGCGCGGCACCCGCAGCATCAGCTCGACGAACAGGGCCGCGCCGGCCCGGCGCACGCGCACCGAATCGACGGCGACGACGCCTTCGATGCCGCGCGCCGCGGCCGCCACCCGGTCGGCCACGCCTTCGGGCGCCGCGTCCATCAGCACGTCGATGGTGCGCTTGCCGAGCCGCCAGCCGGCAATGCACACGAACGCGGCGACTGCGAGCGCAGCCACGGCGTCGCCCTGGGGAAAGCCGAGCCAGACCAGGCCGAGGCCGGCGAGCACCACGATCGAGCTCCACATGTCGGACGCGAAATGCAGCGCGTCCGCCTCCAGCGCCTGGCTCCTGGTCGCCTCGGCGGTGCGCCGCAGGGCGCGGGCCCGCCAGAAGTCGATGGCGATGGAGCCGACCACCACGACGAAGGCATAGGGGCTCAGCACCACCGCGCCCTCGTGCCAGATCAGCCGCTTCACCGCTTCCTGGATCACCCAGGCGCTGGTGACGAACAGGAGCCCGGTCTCGACCAGGGCCGTGACGCTCTCCACCTTGCCGTGGCCGTAGTGATGGGTGTCGTCGGCCGGCACGTCCGAGAGCCTGACCGCGTAGAGCGTCATCACGGTCGAGACGAAATCGAGGAGGGAGTGCAGCGCCTCGGACAAGATGGCCAGGCTCCCGGTCATCAGGCCGACGGCGAACTTGGCAAGCGTCAGCAGGCCGCTGGCGCCGACGGAGATCAGCGCCACCCGCTGCTTGGCGTGCGAATGCCCGGTCATGCCGCGCCCTCCTGCCATCGCCGGACTAGCGGCGCCCGCTCCGCCGGTCAATCGGCGCACCGCTCCGCGTCGCCTCGCCCGATTGTCCCGTCGGATCGGCTGTCCTATGGTGGGGTTCGTCATGCAGCGTATCGACAGTGTCGGCGAAATCCTGGTCCGCGTCGCCCGCCCCGACGACGAGGCCGCCGTCGATCGGTTGCTGGCGGCTTCCTTCCCGCGCCTGTCGGCAAAGGCCTACGCGCCCACCGAGCTCGCCCGGGCGCTGCCCGTGATGACGAAGGCCAATCCCCGACTGCTCGCGTCGGGCAGCTACTTCGTGGCCGAGGCCCTCGACGGCCTGCTCGTCGGCGCCGGCGGCTGGACCCGCGAGCGGCCCGGCACGGGCGAGATCGAGGACGGACTCGCCCATGTCAGGCATTTCGCCGTCGACGCGGACTGGGGCGGCCGGGGCATCGGCCGCTCGCTCTTCGGTCGCTGCCGGGATACCGCCCGCGACAGCGGCATCGCCCGGTTCGAATGCTATGCCACCTTGAATGCGGAGCCCTTCTATGCCGCGCTCGGCTTCAGCTCCGTCAGGCGCCTGGAGATCATGCTGGCCGCCGCGACGCCGCTGCCGAGCGTCGTGATGACATTCAGTCTTTGACATCGGCCACTTTATCCGATGACGCGGGCCACGGGCCGCGCTATCTCTCGTGAACAATGCCGAACTCGAGCGTATGGGAGATGATGATGGCTTCGAAACTCGCACAATTGCGCGCCATGACCACGGTGGTCGCCGACACCGGCGACATCGATGCGATCCGCACCCTGAAGCCGATCGACTGCACCACCAACCCGACCCTGATTCTCAAGGCGGTGGAGATGCCGAGCCACGCTGACATCGTCGACGAGGCGATCGGCTGGGGCCGCAAGCAGTCGGGCAGCAGCGCGGCCGTGACCGCCGCGGTGGCCGACCGGCTCGCCGTCGCCTTCGGCTCGGAGCTCTCCAAGCTGGTGCCCGGCCGGGTCTCCACCGAGGTCGACGCCGACCTGTCCTTCAACACCAAGGCGACGCTGGACAAGGCGCGCTCGATCATCGCCGCCTATGCCGCCCGCGGCATCCCGCGCGAGAAGATCCTGATCAAGATCGCCTCCACCTGGGAGGGCATCCGGGCCGCCGAGGTGCTGCAGAAGGAAGGCGTCGACTGCAACCTGACGCTGCTGTTCTCGCTGGTCCAGGCCATGGCCTGCGCCGAGGTCGGCGTCCACCTGATCTCGCCCTTCGTCGGCCGCATCCTCGACTGGCACGTCAAGAACGAAGGCCGCAAGTTCGAGCCGGAGGAGGACCCGGGCGTCATCTCCGTGCGCGGCATCTATGCGGCCTACAAGTCGAAGGGCATCAAGACCATCGTCATGGGCGCCTCCTTCCGCTCCACCGGCGAGGTCGAGGCCCTGGCGGGCTGCGACAATCTCACCATCTCGCCGGCGCTGCTCACCGAGCTCGACAAGGACGAGGGCGCGCTGGTGCGCCGCCTGTCGCCGGACGATTACGGCACCGTGCCGGCCCTGCCGAAGACCGACGAGGTCTCTTTCCGCTGGGCGATGAACGAGGACCCCATGGCGACCGAGAAGCTCGCCGAGGGCATTCGCGGCTTCGCCAAGGACCTCGGCAAGCTGCGCACCCTGATCGCCCAGCGCCTGGAGGAGGCGGCCAAGGCCGCCTGAGGTGAGCCGGGCCTTCACCCGGGACGGCCAGGAAGGCGAGGGGGCGGAGGTCCTGCCCGATCGTCCGCTCAGCCCGCATCGCAACCTGGTCACCCGGCGCGGCCTCGGCCGGATCGAGGCGGCGCTGCAGGGCGCGCGCAGCGCCTTCGCCCAGGCCGAGCGTGCCGGTGAGCGCGGCGCCATGGGCCATGCCGCCCGCGACATCCGCTATTGGCAGGCGCGCCGCGCCGGCGCCGAGCTCGTCGAGCCCGGCCCGGACGACGGCGAGGTCCGCTTCGGCATGGCCGTCACGCTGCGCTATCCCGACGGCCGCAGCCGGCGCTGGCGCATCGTCGGCGAGGACGAGGCCGATGCGGGCGAGGGCCGCATCAGCCATGTCGCGCCCCTCGCCCGGGCGCTCTACGGCAAGGGCGTGGGCGACGCCGTGACGATCGGTGCCGGCGAGGCGGAGATCGAGGCGATCGACGCCGTGCCGGAAGCGCCTTGACCTACTTCGCCTTGGTGATCGCTTCGGCGAGGTCCTGGTACTGCTCGCAGCTCCTGTTGCCGCACAGCGTCTCGACCTTGGCGAGCTCGACCCTCGCGGCCTGCGGCTCGCCGATCGCCGCATAGCCCTCGCCGAGATATTCGTGGGTGTTCAGGCTGTTCGGGTCGATCGCCAGGGCCCGGTGGTAATAGGCGAAGCCGAGTTCCGTCTGCCCGAGCTTGCGGTGGCTGTAGCCGAGATAGGTGAACACGAGGGGATCGCGCGTCTTGTCGCCGACGGCCTCGAGCACGGGAATCGCGCGGGTGTAGTAACCTGCCAGCGCCAGCAGCCGGCCCTGCTTCAGCAGCTCCTCGTCCGGCAGCGCGCCGGACATCGCCTTGATGCAGCTCTTCCTCTTCGCGCTCCACACCTGCCCCTTGCGGCAGACCTTGGCCGGCCTCGCCGCCGTGGGCGCCTGCGCGCCGACCGAGGCCCGGGGAACCGGCGTATTGCTCGGCGTGTCGCCCCCGCCGCCGAAGGCGAGCGCCGGCGCCGCCGATGCGGTCATGGACAGGCCCAGCGCCAGCGCGCTAAGCGTGGCCGATGCTTTGTGAACTCGATGGGTCATGCAGGTCTCCTGGCTCGGCCCGGTGCGGACGCACCGGGACCTCGCGCCATGAACACGCCGCGTCCCGCCTTTATTCGTGAGCCGCATGAGCATCGGGGGTAACGAAGCCGTGAGAGCCGGCCTGGCGGCGCAGCTGGTGCCGCTCTGGCGCTACGGCCTCGTGCTGTCGGGCAGCCGCCAGGCCGCCGAGGACCTGGTGCAGGCCACCTGCGTCCGGGCGCTCGAGCGCTCCGGCCAGTTCACGCCCGGCACCCGGCTCGACCGCTGGCTCTTCGCCATCCTGCGCTCGATCTGGCTCAACGAGCTGCGCGCCCGGCGCATGCGCGAGGGCGCCGGGGTGGAGGATGCCGAGGCGGTGCTGAGCTTCGACGGCCGCGAGGCCATCGAAACGAATATTTTGGCCGCTCAGGTGTTGAGGGAGGTGTGGGCGTTGCCCGAGGCACAGCGCGAGACCGTCTATCTCGTCTATGTCGAGGGGCTGAGCTATGCCGAGGCCGCGCAGGCGCTCGACATTCCGGTCGGGACGGTGATGAGCCGTCTCGCTGCGGCGCGGGCACGGCTCGCTTCGCTCAAGGACGAGGCGGGGCCGAAACTGGGGGAGAACCATGGCACGGGATGAAACGGGTCCGCACGACGCCGGTCTCGTCGCCTATCTCGACGGCGCGCTGACGCCGCAGGAGCGTGCTGAGCTGGAGGGGCGCCTGGCGGACGACGGGACGCTGCGCGCCCGGCTCGACCTGCTGGCGCGCGGCGACCGGCCGTTCCGCGCGGCCTTCGACGCCGTTGCCGCCGCCGCGCCCCGCGCCCGCCTGGAGGCGATGCTGGCCGAGGCGCTCCAGCCCCAGGCGGCTCTGGCCCCGGCGGCGGCCATCCGGGCGACGCTCCGGCGCCCCTGGTTCGCCGTCCGGCCCGCGGCCCTGGCCGCCGGCCTCGCCCTGTTCGCGCTCGGGGTCGGCGCCGGCCGTTACGCCCCGGCCGAGTGGTGGCCGAGCTTCGGCACGGCCAGCGAGCAGGACAGCCCCGAGGCCTGGCGCAGCACGGCGGCCGATTATCTCGCCCTCACCACCTCCCAGACCCTGCTGGCCATGCCGCGCGACCAGGCGCTGATCCGCAGCGATCTCGCCGTGGTCGGCAAGAAGCTCGGCCTCGACCTCTCGCCCGACCGGGTGGAGCTGACCAAGCTCGCGCTGATGCGGGTCGACCTCTACCATTTCCGCAATGCGCCGCTGGTGCAGATCACCTATTTCGACCCGGAGAACGGCCCGGTCGCCCTCTGCATCCTCGGCCGCAAGCAGGCGCCGGAGGCCCCGGAATCCGAGCGCCGGAACGGCATGAACATCGCCTACTGGTCGAGCGGCGACCACGCCTTCATGCTGGTCGGCCGCGCCCCGGACGAGGTGCTCGCCCCGCTGGCGACGCAGCTCGCGCAGCGGCTGTCCTGAGGAGCGGGCGGGGTTCGACAGGTCGCTTGCGGTCCCGTCGTTGCGAACGCCCCTTCGGCACGATCCGAAGCCGCCCAACATTTCACCGTTTCCACGCCGCTGCTGCATAAATGTTCATCCTGGAACGGCTCCAGGGAGCGTTGACGCTCGATCGATAATTTGATCAGATGGTCAAAATTATAAGAGATCCGGAGGTCAGCATGTCTTCGCCCCCCGATATCGCAGCGGGCCGCCTCGCCGCGGACGACTATGCGCGCAACTTCTCCGACCTGCATCCGCCGCTGACGCGGCACGAGGCGCGCGTGGCGGCCGAGCGCTGCCTGTTCTGCTACGACGCGCCCTGCATCAAGGCCTGCCCGACCGGCATCGACATCCCGATGTTCATCCGGCAGATCATGACCGGCAACACGGTCGGCGCCGCCAAGACCATTCTCGACGCCAACATCATGGGCGGCATGTGCTCGCGCGTCTGCCCGACCGAGACGCTGTGCGAGGAAGCCTGCGTGCGCGAGGCCTCCGAGGGCCGCGCCGTCGAGATCGGCCAGCTGCAGCGCTATGCCACCGACGACCTCTTCGCCAAGGGGCGCCAGCTCTATCACCGCGGGCCCGCCACCGGCCGGCGCATCGCGGTGGTCGGCGCCGGGCCGGCAGGCCTCGCCTGCGCCCACCGGCTCGCCGCGCTCGGCCACGAGGTCGTGGTCTACGAGGCACGCGAGAAGGGCGGCGGCCTCAACGAATACGGCATCGCCGCCTACAAGAGCACCGAAGACTTCGCGCAGCGCGAGGTCGACTACATCACCGGCATCGGCGGCATCACCGTCGAATATGGCCAGCGCCTCGGGCGCGACATCACCCTGGCCGGCCTGCGGCAGGCCTTCGACGCCGTCTTCCTCGCCATCGGCCTCGGCGACACCAACGATCTCGGGCTTGAGGACGGCCTCGACGGCGTCGTCGACGCGGTCGACTACATTGCCGGCCTGCGCCAGGCCGCTGATCTCGCCGGCCTGCCGGTCGGCCGCAGCATCGTCGTCATCGGCGGCGGCATGACCGCCATCGACATCGCCTCGCAGACCCGGCGGCTCGGCGCCGAGAGCGTCACCATCGCCTATCGCCGCGGTGAGAAGCAGATGAACGCCTCGGACTATGAGCAGGAGCTCGCCCAGACCGACGGCGTGCTGATCCGCCACTGGCTGAAGCCGGCCCGGCTGGTCGGCGAGGCCGGCCGGCTGGTCGCCGTCGAGCTTGAATACACGCGCGAGGAGGGTGGGCGCCTCGTCGGCACCGGCGAGAGGCTGACCCTTCCCTGCGACCAGCTGTTCGCGGCCATCGGCCAGAGCCTGCTGCCGGCCGATATAGACGGCGTGCCGTTGACGATGGAGAAGGGCAGGATCAAGGTCGATGCCGAGCGCCGGACCTCCGTGCCCGGCATCTGGGCCGGCGGCGACTGCGTGGCCGGCGGCAAGGACCTCACGGTCGCCGCCGTCGAGGACGGCAAGCAGGCGGCGCTGTCGATCGACCGCGCCCTGAAGGCGGCGACGGCCGTCGCGGCCGCCTGAAAAGAGGGGAGGACGACATGGCCGATCTTCGCGTCGACTTCGTCGGCATCAAGGCGCCGAACCCGTTCTGGCTTGCCTCCGCGCCGCCGACGGACAAGGAATACAACGTCGTCCGCGCCTTCAAGGCCGGCTGGGGCGGTGTGGTCTGGAAGACGCTGGGCGAGGCGGGGCCGCCCGTCGTCAACGTCAACGGCCCACGCTACGGCGCCTGGCACTCCCAGGACCGGCGCGTCATGGGCTTCAACAACATCGAGCTGATCACCGACCGGCCGCTCGAGGTCAACCTGCGCGAGATCAAGCAGGTCAAGCGCGACTGGCCGGACCGGGCCCTGGTCGTGTCGCTGATGGTGCCCTGCGAGGAGCAGGCCTGGAAGGCGATCCTGCCCGTGGTCGAGGACACCGGCGCCGACGGCATCGAGCTCAATTTCGGCTGCCCGCATGGCATGTCGGAGCGCGGCATGGGCTCGGCGGTCGGCCAGGTGCCCGAATATGTCGAGATGGTCGCGCGCTGGTGCAAGCAGAACACCCGCATGCCGGTCATCGTCAAGCTCACCCCCAACATCACCGATGTGCGCAAGCCGGCCGAGGCGGCCAGGCGCGGCGGCGCCGATGCGGTGTCACTGATCAACACCATCAACTCCATCGTCTCCGTCGACATCGACAGCATGCGCCCGACGCCGAATACCGACGGCTACGGCACCCATGGCGGCTATTGCGGCCCGGCGGTGAAGCCGATCGCGCTCAGCATGGTCTCCGAGATCGCCCGCGCCCCGGCGACGCACGGCATGCCGATCTCCGGCATCGGCGGCATCGAGACCTGGCGCGACGCCGCCGAATACATGGCGCTCGGCTGCGGCACCGTGCAGGTCTGCACTGCCGCCATGGTCTATGGCTTCAAGGTCGTCGAGGAGATGAAGACCGGCCTCTCCAACTGGATGGACGAGAAGGGTTACACCTCGGTCGAGGAGATCGTCGGCCGCGCCATCCCGCGCGTCACCGACTGGCAGCACCTCAACCTCGACTATGTCGTCAAGGCCCATATCGACCAGGACCTCTGCATCAAGTGCGGCCGCTGCCACATCGCCTGCGAGGACACCTCGCACCAGGCGATCTTCGCGGAGAAGGACGGCAGGCGCCATTTCGAGGTCAACGAGGCCGAATGCGTCGGCTGCAACCTCTGCGCCGTGGTCTGTCCGATCGAGAACTGCATCACCATGCTGCCGATGGTGTCGGGCGTCGACCCCCGCACCGGCCGCACCATCGGCGGCCATATGACCTGGAAGGAGCACCCCAACAACCCGGCGGTGTTCAACAAGGCCAAGGTGGCCGAGCCGGCGGAGTAGAGGCGGCAGGGTGGAATCAGGGGGCGGAAGGCTTTCGCGCCGGACCGGTTGAACGCTGTGCAGCTCCAGGCCCTCTCCGCACTCGCCGCGCGCGCCGGCCTCGCCCTGCGCGGCGCCTTCCACCCCGGTGCGGGCGATCTGGTCCCTGTCGAGCCCGGCGGCGCCCCGCCCGGCACCCTGGTCCTGCTCGGCTGGATCGGTGGCCGGCAATGGCCGGCCTTCGCCGCCTCGCCCGAGGCCGCGGACGGCGCCCCCGATCCGCTCGACCGCTGGTCACGCCGGGTGATCGATGCGCTCGCCGCCGAGGTCGATGCGACGGCGCTCTATCCCTTCGGGGGGCCGCCCTGGCATCCCTTCCAGCGTTGGGCCATGCGAGCGGAGCCGGTCTCGCCCTCGCCCCTCGGCATCCTGATCCATCCCGACTGGGGCCTCTGGCACAGCTATCGCGGCGCGCTCGCCTTCGCCGGGCGGCTCGATGTGGCGCCGCCTTCCGCCCGTGCCAGCCCCTGCGTGAGCTGCGCGGCGAAGCCCTGCCTGTCGGCCTGCCCGGTCGGCGCCTTCATGCCGGCCGGCTACGACGTCGCCGCCTGCGCCGCCCATGCCGGCGCGCCGGCTGGGACCGAATGCCGCGAGCGCGGCTGCCTCGCGCGCCGGGCTTGCCCGGTGGCGGCGGATATGGCGTATGGGGGCGGGCAGGCCGCCTTCCACATGCGGGCGTTCCTGCACGGCAAGCTCTGAGCGGGTTTTGAGGGCATCCCGGCCTGCGAAAGCCCGCCGGAGCTTTCGAAGTCGCGTTGGGGAATCGGGGCGGTGGAGATCGACGCGTGAGCACGCTTGGCAACGTCCTGGTCGCCGTGATCGTGATGCTGCACCTGTGGTTCCTGGTGCTGGAGATGTTCCTGTGGACCAAGCCGATCGGCCTCGGCACCTTCGGCCAGAGCGCCGAGCAGGCGGAGGCCTCGGCCGCGCTCGCCGGCAGCCAGGGCCTCTACAACGGCTTCCTCGCCGCCGGCCTGATCCTGGCGCTGAGCCTGCACGATGCGGCGACCTCGCTGCACCTGAAAGTGTTCTTCCTGGTCTGCATCCTCATCGCCGGCGTCTATGGCGGCGTCGCGATCAAGGGCCGGATCTTCCTGATCCAGGGCCTGCCGGCGCTGGTTGCCCTGCTCAGCTTCTGGCTGGGATAGGGCTCAGCGCGTCAGCACGCCGCGCAGGATCACCCCGACCACGGCCTGCCGCGTCTCGCCGAAGAAGGCTTCGTCCTCCAGCCCCTTGCCGGTCAGGGCCCGGATCTGTGTGGCGAAATCGGCATAGTGCTGCGTCGTCGCCCAGATCATGAACAGGAGATGGCGCGGGTCCATCGGAGCCAGCCGGCCCTCGGCGATCCAGCCGTTGACGATGCCGATCTTGCGGTCGACCAGCTCGGCCAGCTCCGTTTCCAGCACGTGGGAGAGGTGCGGGGCGCCCTGCATGATCTCGATGGCGAACAGGCGCGAGGCTTCGGGGAAGCGGCGGGAATGCTCGAGCTTCTGCTCGATATAGGCGGTGAGCGAGGCCTCGGGCCCGCGCGCCGCGTCGAGCTCGCGCAAGGGCTTCAGCCAGATGTCGAGCATGCGCGTCAGCACCGCCCGATAGAGGTCGTCCTTGCTGCGGAAATAATAGAGCAGGTTGGTCTTCGACATGCCGGCCGCTTCGGCGATCTGCTCGATGCGCGTGCCGCGCAGCCCGTGGCCGGCGAAGGCGGTGAGGGCGGCATCGAGGATGCGGTCGATATTGGCCGCGCCGATGCGCGTCTTCGGCCGCGCCGTCGCGGCTGCGTCACCATCCGCCATGCTGTCTCTCCGCTGCCAGCGATAGCACCATGCGGCCCGGCACGAAAGCGCCGTGGGCGGAGGGGCGTCGCGCGGGAAACACCACGTCATGGACGGGACAAGCCCGTCCATGACGACAAAAGGCTGCGCCCCAAGGCGGGTTTGTCTGTGCTGCATGCATCTCCCTCCCTCCCGGACCATCCCGCGACGCGGGATGAAGGCCGCTCAGAACGAGGGCGGCGTGCAGGCGCTCACCAGCTCGCAGGGCACCTCGCCGACATTGCGGAAGCGATGCGGCTCGCGGCTGTCGAAGGCATAGGCGTCGCCCGGGCCCAGCACGGCCTTGTCGGCGCCGACCGTCACCTCGAGCTCGCCGCGGATGATGATGCCGCATTCCTCGCCCTGGTGCTGCAGCAGGATCTTGCCGCTGTCGGCGCCTGGGGCATAGCGCTCGGAGATCATCTGCAGCGCCCGCCCGCGCAGGTCCGTGCCGACCTGGCGGTAGGACACCGGGCCGCGGCCGATCTCCATCAGCTCGCCGGCGCGATAGAACACCTTGCGTGCATGGCTCTCATCGAGGGCGAAGAACTCGGCAAGCCCGATCGGCACTGCGTCCAGCACGCGCTTCAGCGCCCCGACCGAGGGGTTGACCGCGTTGGACTCCATCAGCGAGATCGTGGCGTTGGAGATGCCGGCCCGCTTGGCGAGCTGGCGCTGCGACAGGCCGCGCGCCTCGCGCACCCGGCGCAGCAGCGCGCCGAGATCCACCCCCGGCATGGCGCCTCCTGTTTAGAGTGTTGAGGATCTTCAACACGATACGGAAATTATCGTGATTTATCAATGCCACTGGCTCTGCGAACCTAACGTCTTGTTGGCAAAACGCTGAACGGGTAAGCTCGCGCGCGATCTGCCCGTTCCGGCAACTCGCCGGCCTTCCAATGCCCCTGCCGTGCGGCGATGGGGGGAGAGCCGGAAGGGCAGACATCATCCGCCGGAGGAACCAGCCATGAACGCGCCGACCCGCGTCGTCCCCAACAACCTCGAAGCGTTCTGGATGCCGTTCACCGCGAACCGGCAGTTCAAGGCCAATCCGCGCCTGTTCGTCAGCGCCAAGGACATGCACTACCGCACCGCCGACGGGCGCGAGGTGCTCGACGGCACCGCGGGCCTGTGGTGCTGCAATGCCGGCCATTCCCGCCCCAGGATCGTCGAGGCGATCCAGAACCAGGTGGCCGAGCTCGACTATGCCCCGGCCTTCCAGATGGGTCATCCCAAGGCGTTCGAATTGTCCTCGCGCCTGATCCAGCTGACGCCCAAGGGCATCGACCACGTCTTCTACACCAATTCCGGCTCCGAATCGGTCGAGACGGCGCTAAAGATGGCGATCGCCTATCACCGGGTGAAGGGCGAGGGCAGCCGCTTCCGCCTGATCGGGCGCGAGCGCGGCTATCACGGCGTCAATTTCGGCGGCGTCTCGGTCGGCGGCATCGTCGGCAACCGCAAGATGTTCGGCACGCTGCTCACCGGCGTCGACCACATCCGCCACACCCACGACCTCACGCGCAACGCCTTCTCGCGCGGCCAGCCCGAATACGGCGCCGAGTTCGCCGAGGACCTGGAGCGCGTCATCCAGCTGCACGACGCCTCCACCGTCGCGGCCGTGATCGTCGAGCCGGTGGCCGGCTCCACCGGCGTGCTGATCCCGCCCAAGGGCTATCTCGAGCGCATCCGTGCCATCTGCGACAAATACGGCGTGCTCCTGATCTTCGACGAGGTGATCACCGGCTTCGGCCGCCTCGGCCAGCCCTTCGCCGCCGACTATTTCGGCGTCACCCCCGACCTGATGACCACCGCCAAGGGCATCACCTCGGGCGTCATCCCGATGGGCGCGGTGTTCGTGAAGAAGGAGATCCATGACGCCTTCATGAACGGGCCGGAGCACCTCATCGAGTTCTTCCACGGCTACACCTATTCGGCCAATCCGGTGGCCTGCGCCGCCGCGCTCGGCACCCTCGACACCTACCAGGAGGAGGGGCTGCTGACCCGGGCCGCCGAGCTCGCCGACCACTGGGCCGACGGGGTGCATTCGCTGAAGGACCTGCCGCACGTCATCGACACCCGCAATCTCGGCCTGATCGGCGCGATCGAGCTCGAGCCGATCGCCGGCCAGCCGACCAAGCGCGCCTTCACCGCCTTCCTCGACGCCTACGAGAAGGGCCTGCTGATCCGCACCACCGGCGACATCATCGCCCTGTCGCCGCCGCTGATCATCACCAAGGCGCAGATCGACCAGCTGTTCGACACGCTGCGCGGCGTGCTGAAGGCGCTGGATTGACGTCACACGATTGAAGGGCGAGGCGCCGGATCCTCGTCATGGGCGGACTTGATCCGCCCATCCACGCGAACACATGCTGATGTCGAGTTCGCGTGGATGGCCGGGACAAGCCCGGCCATGACGGCCCGGTTCATGTGCCGAGTTTTTCTGCGGGTACGATAGCCAGGTACCTTCGTACCCCGACATTCTCCAAGAACAAGGATCACGCCATGCAGCGTATCGGCAATCTCGTCGGCGGCAAGCCTGTCGAAACCACCAGCGGCCGCTTCTCCGGCGTGTTCAACCCCGCCACCGGCGAAGAGGTGGCCGAGCTCGGCCTGTCCTCCGCCGAGGACGTCGATGCCGCGGTGCGTGCCGCCAAGGCGGCCCTGCCGGCCTGGGCCAGCACGCCGCCGCTGAAACGCGCCCGCTTCATGTTCAAGTTCAAGGAGCTGCTTGAAGCCAATGCCGACGCCGTCGCCCGCGAGATCTCGCGCGAGCATGGCAAGACCCATTCCGACGCGCTCGGCGAAGTGCAGCGCGGCATCGAGGTGGTCGAGTTCGCCTGCGGCATCCCGCATCTCCTCGCCGGAGAGTTCTCGCGCAATGTCGGGCCTTCGATCGACACCCATTCCGACCGCCAGCCGCTCGGCGTGGTCGCTGGCATCACGCCGTTCAACTTCCCGGCCATGGTGCCGCTGTGGATGTATCCGGTGGCGATCGCCTGCGGCAACACCTTCATCCTCAAGCCGTCGGAGCGCGACCCCTCGGCCGCGCTGTTCGTTGCGAGCCTCCTCCTGCAGACCGGGCTGCCCGCCGGCGTGTTCAACCTGGTGCAGGGCGACAAGACCGCGGTCGATGCCATCCTGCATCACCCCGACATCAAGGCGGTGAGCTTCGTCGGCTCCACCCCGATCGCCCAGTACATCTATGCCACCGCCGCGGCGGCCGGGAAGCGCTGCCAGGCGCTCGGCGGGGCCAAGAACCACATGGTGGTCATGCCCGACGCCGATATGGACCAGGCGGCCGACGCCCTGGTCTCCGCCGGTTACGGCTCGGCCGGCGAGCGCTGCATGGCGATCTCCGTCGCGGTGCCGATCGGCGACCGTACGGCCGACGCGTTGGTCGAGCGCCTGCTGCCGCGCATCGCCAAGCTCAAGGTCGGCCCGGCCACCGACAAGGACGCCGAGATGGGGCCCCTCGTCACCCGGCAGCACCGCGACAAGGTGATCGGCTATATCGATGCCGGCGTGAAGGAGGGGGCCGAGCTGGTGGTCGACGGCCGCGGCCTCAAGCTGCAGGGCTACGAGAACGGCTATTTCGTCGGCCCGACCCTGTTCGACCGCGTCACCGAGGGCATGTCGATCTACAGGGAGGAGATCTTCGGCCCGGTGCTCGCCATGGTCCGCGCCCGCGACTACGACCACGCTGCCAAGATGATCAACGAGCACGAATATGGCAACGGCACCGCCATCTTCACCCGCGACGGCGATGCGGCCCGCGCCTTCGCCGACCAGATCGAGGTCGGCATGGTCGGCGTCAACGTGCCGCTGCCGGTGCCGGTCGCCTATCACTCCTTCGGCGGCTGGAAGCGCTCGCTCTTCGGCGACCATTCCATCTACGGCATGGAGGGCGTGCGCTTCTACACCCGCCTGAAGACCGTGACCGCCCGCTGGCCGACGGGCATCCGCGCCGGCGTGAACCTCAACTTCCCGAACCTGAACTGAGGCGGGCCGCGAGGGCGCCGGGGAAGGAGCCCTCCAGGCGCGGCGGTGCGAACGGCATCGCCGCGTCCGGCGTGCTCAGGTGCACCCGGTTGCGGCCGAGGCGCTTGGCGACGTAGAGGGCGTGGTCGGCGTGCTCGTAGAGCCTGTCCACGCCCAGCGCCGGGTCGGACGCGGTGGCGATGCCGATGCTGAGCGTGGCCTGGATCGCGGCCCTGCCGGCCGCCACCGGGCTGCCGGCCACGGCCGCTCGGATCCGCTCGCCGATATGCGCGGCCTCCTGGTCGGAGGTCGCCGGCAGGATGGCGGCGAACTCCTCGCCGCCGATCCGGGCGACGATGTCGTTCGGGCGCATCTCGCCGCGGCAGCGCCGGGCGATCTCCTGCAGCACCAGGTCGCCCGTGCCATGGCCGTGACGGTCGTTGATCGCCTTGAAATGGTCGACGTCGAGGATGGCCAGCGCCAACGGCCCGGAGGCCGCCGTCGTCGCCCCGAGGCAGGCCTCGGCGCTGTCGAAGAAATGCCGGCGGTTGGCGAGCCCGGTCAGGCTGTCGGTCGTCGCCATCTGGATCAGCATCGCCTCGAGCTGGCGCTCCCGCGTCACGTCGGAATAGACGTTGACGTGCACGGACCCGACCGCGCGGTAGCGGAACTGGATCACCTTGACGGTGCCGTCGCGGCAGCGCACGCGCCATTCCTGCGGCACCATCTCGGCATTCCCGGCGCGCGCCCGCTCGACGCCCTCGGTCCAGGAGCGGCGGGCGAGATCCCGATAGTCCGGGTCGGGATAGGCCAGGCGCCACCAGTCTTCCAGGTTGCTCGTCTCCTCCGGCGCGTAGCCGAGCAGCTCCATCTCGTGGCGGTTGACCATGAGCGTGCGCATCTCGCCGTCCATGATCTCGACGCCGACCGGCAGCCAGTCGAGGATCTGGCGCAGCTCCCGCGTCCATTCCGGCGCCTGGGCGGGATCGTCGGCCGGCATCGCCGTCAGCAGCCAGCCGTCCCCGTGCCGGGCGGGATGGAAGGCGACGGCGCGCTCGACACCCATGAAGTTGCAGGCGAGGATGTTGGCCTGCTCGGGCGCATCGGCCAGCCGGTTGGCGAGCCGCGCGGCGGCATCGCGGCCGACGAGGTCCGCCATCGTCGCCGGCGCCTGCCAGTCCCCGGGCCGGCCGGCGAGGCGCCGCATGGCCGCGTTCAGGCGCACGATGCTGCGGCCGTCCGCCCGCAGCACGACCAGAGGCGCGGCGACGAGGTCGATCAGATCGGACTCCGGAAATTCGCCGCCCGCCATCCCCTGCGACCCCGTCGGCGCCTGCCAAGACCCATTTTCCGCCGCGGATGCTAGCGGCCACAGCTTAAGGCACCGTTCCAAATTGCCCGGGAAATGCGGGCAGTGCGGCGGCGCCACTTCGATTCAGTCATTCGTCGCCGCCGCGTGGGTGGAGGCCTCGCCAAGACTGCGCGCCCAGCGTTCGATTCGATCATTGACGGAGAGAGCGCTCAGCACCGCCTTCGGGATCGGACCCGGATAACTTTCCAGCCACAAGGCAACGGGAACCGTTGCGGATGAAACGGTAGGATATTTTCGACTTGGGACTTGCTCATCGCCCCATCAAAGGGATGTCTTGCTGCCACAGAACTTCAGCGGCCCAGCCGACCCAACCCGCATATCAGAATCTGTAGCTTACCCCGACCAGCGCCATGGTCTCGTCAAAGCCCGACTTGAACCTCAGCGTCCCCCCAGGGCCGACGAGACGATAGGAGGCCTTGCCGAAGTCGGTGTATCGCGCCTCGAAGCGCGCGCTCCAATGATCGTCAAAGGCATATTCGACGCCACCACCGGCCGTCCAGCCGACGAGGGTTTGTGTCTGAGAGCCTGAATACGCGCCGCTGCGTATATCAAACGCCTCGATGCTGTTCTCGACGGAACCGCTCACCTTGGCATCGCCGAAAGCGACGCCGCCCGTGCCATAGATCAGCAGGCGGTCGAAAGCATAGCCGATCCGGGCGCGCACGGAGCCCTGCCAGCTGCTGCTGAGCGACAAGCGACTGATCGTGCTGCCTTCCGCACCGACGACTGACGCGTGGGTGCTGCCGCTGATGCCGGACAGGTCTATGTCGGCTTCAAGGCCGAACACGATCGAATCGATCTGCGCGTTATAACCGGCATGAAGACCGCCAACCGCGCCGTTGGCATTGAAACTGTCGTCCGGAGCTCCTCCGCCGGTCGGGACGCTGAGGTTGTCATGCTGCGAGCCCCAGCCGTAACCGGCATGGGCGCCGGCATAGAAGCCGGTCCATGAATAAGGCAATACCGAGTCGACCGGCACAGCGGTCTGATCCTGAGCCAGCGCCGGAGCGGAAAAAGCCACAACAACAGCCGTCGAAACCAGGAGATGGCGAAGCATCATCTGCAATTTCCTCGCGGGTAACTCTAGGTTACGACTCACTTCAATGGCTACCGATAAAGCTAGCAAGGCAGCATGGGTTCCACAACGAGAGCCGAGAGATTGTGTTTCCATGTTGCGGAATTGGCACGCACTGCGCGTGATGCCGCAGTGTCCGGTGTCGTCAATAAGCCGCTGCGCGCACAAATCGGGAGTATCAGTCGGGTGATCGACTTGGCCGTCGCTTGCACCCCCTGATTTTCAACCGGTGCCGTCTTCGCGGCGCGACGAGAAATACGCACCGACGTCGCGTGCCAGATCGCTCTCCGGATCGCGCCATCGCCAGGTTCCATTGTGAGCAATCTGAATATCTTCGGCCGGATCGAAGCCGTGGCGTGTGAGAATATCGTAGCGTCCACGATAGTTTCGGTCCGAGAGGCTGCCATGCCAGAGATGAAAGACTTTCTGGCTCAAGGAATCGACATGTGCCAGCAAGCCGGATGACGCGGCTTCTTGAACCCAGGCGATGATATCCAGCTTCTGCTTTTGGGTGTTGGAGCGGAGAGCCCAATATTGATCGAGCCGGGATAGCGCCGCAAAGACGTGGACGGCGTCGCCTCCTCCGACGATGTTCCTGTCGTAATGCCCACATTTCTCGATTGTCGCGCGCTGCGCCGACCAGGCCATGCCGTAGCAATTGTGGCGATCGACGGCCTTGTGGTAGCTGGTGCTGTCCGTCGCGGCGCGCGCGTTGGTCAGCTTGACTTCGTTGGCGTCGAAGCTGGATGCCCGGATCGCGCTGGCGATCGCGACGCCCGTGAGGATGGGTGTCGCCTCCTCGCAGCGCATTCTGGAGACGGAGGGCACGTCGATCTCCTTCGGCAGATGCAGCGAGGTGTCGAACAGCTGCAGCAGGCCACCATTGCGATCCAGCCGCTCTTTGGCCTGCGCCGGCCAGTCTTCTCCGCTGAAGATCACATCGCAATCGACCCATGCGACATATTCGACATGGTTGGGAAGCTCGGCGATGCCGATATTGAGAAGACGCTCCTTCTGCCAGATACGATCTTCTCCCGTTAAGCTCAGGACGATATCGCCGTCTTCCCCGCTCAGCTCGTGCTGCCCGGGCTTTGCCAGCTCCACCACCATCAGGGGGGCGTTCAGGTGCCGGCGAAAGGCTTTGAAGTTCTGGAGGCGGCGCTTGTACTTCTCGGGATTGTAGTAAGACGTCACAATCCAGAGTGGGTCAGAGGGCAACGGCATGTGGCCTCGGCTCCTGCTCGCATGATTCGCATTGCTTGTTGATGCCACTTGCGTGAGCCTCGGCCTCGGCGGGGATTCCGGGGAATTCCGTCACTTTCGCCCTTGTTCATGACGTGACTATTGTATGGATGCTGTCGAAATCGCTCTGCTACGGCTGCTGACGAACTCCGTCCTCGAACTGGATGCTCCCTGGAGATGACAGACACCCGAAAGGCCGTATTTCCCCTCAGGGCGCTACCGGCGGAACTCGTCTTCGAGCAACTGACGCAGGCTTTTGCAGCAAGTCAACATTTCTCGCGACAGGAGATACGCAAGCGCCAGGCGGCCTTGCTGGAGCGCGTGGTGCGCCATGCCCACGTCCATGTGCCGTTCTATCGGGACAGCAGGAGATTGGCGCCCTTGTTTCGCGCCAATGGCTCATTCGATCTTGCCGGTTGGAACGATGTTCCGGTTTTGACGCGAAACGAGGCCCATGAGCACGAGGGGGCGCTGCAGGCGACGAGCGTGCCTCCCGACATGGGAGCATTGCAGGCCCACGCGACCTCCGGATCGACGGGAACGCCGCTGAAGTTCAGGCAGACCTTTGTGCAGCAATTGGCGTCCGAAGTGCTGCTCAACCGGACCTTGCGCTGGCACGGATTATGGCCGATTTCGCGGATTGCGGTGGTTGCGGGCGGCGCGGAGCCAACCTCGCCCTGGCCCGGCATGCTGAAGCTCCCGGGCCCGGCCGATTTTGCCCGGCATGTCGACCTCTTGCGCGAGCACCAGACCACCCATGCCATCGTGGCGCCGAGTATTGCCGTTGCATGGGCAGATCATGCGCGAGAGGATTTGCCGCACCTCACCACGATCATGGCGACCGGCGAAGTCCTGCGTCCCGAAATGCGCAGAACAATTGAGCACAGGCTCAAGGTGAAGGTCATCAATCTTTATTCGGCAAGCGAACTTGGCCCCATCGCGTCGGAGGGCGCCGATGGCAGGCTGCGCCTCAGCGAGGAAACCCTGTTTGTCGAGGGGCCTCCCGGCGCGCATGATCCCAAGATCCCGGAGCGTCTTGTCGTGACGCCGTTCTATGCCTTCGGCACGCCGCTCGTTCGCTACGCCCCCGGAGACTATGTCCGGTTTTCGAATGTCGCCAGCAAGAACACCCTCGGTCTGCGCGGGCTCGATGATGTCATTGGCCGTCAGCGCAATTTGTTTCGCCGTCCCGATGGCAGCCTCTTCCTGCCGGGGCGTTTCGTCGCCCGCGGATTGCAGGAGATCATCGCCTGTCGGGAATGGCAACTCGTGCAGACCAGCCTGACGCATGTCGACTTGAAGATCGCGGTTCTTCGTCCGCCCAGCCGGCAACAACTCGATGCCTTGGAAAAATACCTGAAGGACTGCCTGCCAAGTCATGAGACGAGCGTCATCGTCGTCGATGCCATCGAGAACGACATGAAGAACGGCAAGTCCTACGAGCTGTTTCTGTCACTCGTCGGCGAAGGCAGGTAGCCATGCCGCCGTGCGCGCGCCGTCACCTGAGTTTCTTCGGGATCGGCCGCCTACGGCGGGGTTTCGTGGGGCGGCCGCGTCGAATTTGGCCTGAGTGGCGTCGGCGGGGCTTTGCCGGCATGAATGGTCGAGCGGAGACGTGCTGGGGCATCGGTGACAGGGAACCTCATGCGTGTCATCTTGAAATCTGGCGTTCTCGCCCTGTCGTGCGAGACTGAGGCTGAACAAGAGGCGCTTGCCGCATGGAGCGATGCGGCGAGAAATCATGTCTTCCATCTCGACAAGGCATCGGCGAGGGGCGCTGCGTTGATTGATCTCGGCCTGAAGGCAGATGCCTGTCGCGAGCCGATCAACATTCTCTTCGAAGGCGGCGATCCGCAATGGCGGCCGATCAGCAATCTCGCCCACACGCCCTTCACGCTGAGAGGGCGCTTCTACGCGAGCGTCGAGGGCTTTTGGCAAGGGCTGAAGTTCGAAGCGGAAGAGGAGCGTCTTCGCGTCGCTCGATTGTGGGGCGTGGCGGCCAAGAGGGCGGCGCCACGCGGGCCGCCAGGTGCAACGTTCATCTATGAAGATCAGGTCCATGCTCGCGGCGGCCCGGAGCACCGCGCCCTGATGGCGCAGGCATGCGGCGCGAAATTCAATCAGAACGCGGCGGCAAGAGAGGCTCTTCTCGCCACCAGGGAACGGCCGCTCACCCATCGCGCCCGGCGCGACAGCGAAACGATCCCCGGAGCGCTGATGGCGGACATGTGGATGCGCCTGCGCGCCAGGCTGCAAGACGCGACCGGGATTGGCGTGCAGGACCTGGCGAAGCCGGAGGCGGACGGCCGCATCCTGTACTTTGCCCGGGATCGTGAAACCTTCGGCTTCATGTCGCATTTCCATCCGGCCCCGATCGAGATCGATGGCGAGACATGGGCGACCGCCGAGCATTTCTACCAGGCGCAGAAATCGTTCGATCCGGCCTACAGGGCGGCCATCCGGGCCGCCGAAACGCCCGGCGCCGCAAAGCAGCTCGCCGCCCGCCCGGATCCGCGGCGTGCTCGCCGATCCTGGTTTGCGGACTTCGCACAAGAGCCGCGCGCCGACTGGCCCGAGGTCAAGCTCGACCTCATGCGCCGGGCGGATTGGGCCAAGTTCACCCAGCACGAAACGCTTCAAAAGCGCCTTCTGGCCACGGGCACGGCGGAGCTGGTCGAGGATAGCCCCTACGACGCGTTCTGGGGAACCGGACCCGATGGAGCCGGCCTCAATTGGGCGGGGAGGGTGCTGATGGAGATCCGCGAGAAGCTTCGCGACCTTGCGATCCCGACACACTGATCCGGGCCGGGGCTCGCGCAGCCCATCCCGGAAGCCTGCCCCTTCAACGCATATGGGGGGCCGGGCAGCGGGCCTTGAATTGACGGATTCCGGTGCGTTCAGGGATCATTGGGGAATGACCGCTGCGGATGAGACGTGCGTAACCCCTCTCCCTGCTGGAACGGGGAATCTTGCGCCGTTTTCAGTCATGAGTTCGCTGACCAATCCTCGATGCGACAGTGCGTGGCCGATTGGTTGAAGCATGCGTCGAACCGGCGTTGTCTCTTCGGGAACGAGGAAGCCGCGTCGCTTCTCGACGGATGTCGGACGTCACGCTAGGTTTGGTCTGCGGCATCCTATGGAGCCTGTTTCCTTGCTCGCATGGCGATGGAGGCCTGCGTGAAGTGGCTCCTGGGGCTCGTCATCACGGCATTGATCCTATTCGGAAGCGTCGCTTCGGCGTCCGCCGGGACGCGCGTCGCCCTGCTGATCGCCAACTCGGCTTATGAGAGAAAGCTCGTAGATCCGGCGAGCGACGTGGCGCTGCTGCAGACCGCGTTCAAGACGGCCGGGTTCGACCTGGTGGATACGGTGCTTGATCTTGGTCGCGACGGCATGATTCAAGCGTTGCGCTCGTTCCAGCCGGAGGCGGCCAAGGCCGACATCGCAGTCATCTACTATTCCGGCTATGCGATGCATTGGGCGGACGAGAACTATTTGATTCCGGTGGACGCCAAGCTCGCCAGGGTCGGGGACATCGAAGATGAGGCGATATCGCTCGACCGGGTTCTCGAGACGCTCGACGAGGCGAAAACTTTGAAACTGGTTCTCCTCGACGCCTGCCGCGAGAACCCGTTTTTGCTGCACATGAAGCATGCTCCGACGGGCCTGGATTCCGTGTTGCAGTGCCTGGTTCCGGTAGAGGCAAAAACGCCCGATGCTTTGGTCGTCCTTGCGGGTCACGGCCGTGCCGTGGCTGTCGTCGGCGACGGACGCGTCAGCCCATTCGCCGATGCGCTTGCAAGGCGATTGATCGAACCGGGAGTCGCTCTTCGCCGCGCGCTCGACAACGTCCGAAACGACGTGCTCGCCGCCACCGGACAACGCCAGGAGCCGTTCGCTTTTGATTCTTCCGCGGACGGCAGGATCTTCCTCGGCAAATAGTCGTCCGGGAGGAACTCGCAAGTCGCGAATTTTGTGTGATTTTCTGAGTCCGCGAAGTCTTGGCGGTTGTCGGAATTGGCGGATGTAGACAGCGCTTCTCCGACAGGCGGCAATGAGACGTGAACTGCTGGCGGCGGCTCAACTCGCGCGACAGCGCCCTACCAGCTCGCCCGGCTGCAAGCTCACTGCCATCTCGGCACCCGACGTCTCGACACTTGGGAAATTCGCGCATTGAGCTCGGCAATCGCCTCTTCGAGCTTGTCCCAGTCTTCGAAAGAGTTGTTCAGATCGATTTCGATGACTGGATCTATGCCGGCTTTGGCAGCGGGGCCTGCATGAAGACGGACAAGAACACGCCTGTCCCGCAGGGCGATGTCTTCCACGAGGTCATAGCCCTCCAGCCTGGGGACGCTTGTTTCGATGTGGAGGCCATCCAAGCGCAGCCTGAAGTCTTGCTCGTCCGGCTCGGGGGCCATGTCGATGGTGACGTATGTTTGGGGGTCGAAAGGATCGTTGGCGAATCCGACAACCAGAATGCCGTTTTCGTCATATTCGGCGTGGATGACGCTTGCCAGGAATCTCATCCTTGATCCTTGCGGGTGAATTGCGGGGCGGTGCTTTCGGGCAACATCGCCGACGAAGCCGCATCGCCTATGCACAAAGATGGCATGCGCTGTTGTGCCGCTCTGATAAATTTACGCTTGGCTCACGGAAGGCGTGTCTTGAGCTTGGTGATCGCCTCATCGAGCTTCGAATGCTCTGCAGAAGGGTCGTTCAGACCGATCTTGATGATCGGATCTACTCTCACTTTTTCAGCAAATCTCATTTTAAGCATTATCATCAATCGGTCGTCACACAATTCCACTTTCTCAACAATATTGTATCCGTTGATGTGTGAAATGCTTGTGTCGATATGCAATCCATCCATGCCGAGCCTCAGATCCTGCTCGTCCGGCTCATGAGCCAAGTCGAGAGTGACATAGTTGTCGGGATCATGAGAATGATCAGCGAATCCGACCGTCAGTCCTTCGCCGTCGTCCTCGATGTGGATATATCTCGCTGAGAAGTTCATGGCGGCCAGAGTCTGCCATACCGCCGCCGCCGATCAAGGGGGTGGCAAATCCGGCCGGCGGCCGCGGCGAGGCCTTCCCGGACAGGAGCGCGGCGCTGACCGGCCGGACCCTGCGGCGCAGCAAGCCAGGACCGAGGCCGAAGGAGGGTCAGGAGGCATAGACAACAAGGTCACGCGGACTCCAGAACCGTCAGACGACCACCGGCTCTGCACACCCGGCCATCGATCCGGTTCGGTCTCCGGCATACCATTCTCATCTCGGAACATCCGGCGGCCTACCTCCTTTTATTCTCGTGATGGCCTCGCGCGGCCATCTGGTCGTCATCGTGATAGTCGATCCGCACAGTCGTCCCGGCGACTGTTCTTTTCTGCCGAGAGGCCCTTGGGTTCCGTCGGCGATATTCTTGATCAAACAGCTGCGGCCCGATTGCTGCTCGGACAGCCACCGTAGCAAGAGTCTCTCTTCCTGATTACCGGACTGCAACTCTGTCCTTTCCCGATGCTTCGATGGGGAAATTCTCGTCAACGCTCATTTCGGCGAAGTCCTGCGGTTCGAGCGAGGTCTTGTGCTGGCGAGCAATCTCCTGATTGCGCTTCCACAATTCTTGGAGGTGACCACGGACCTCTGGATTGAGCCCAACCACCCCGGTGACGACGTCCTGCCAGGAGCCGGTTGCATTGTAGGTTTTCTGCAGCATTGGTGTTGTGGCCTGGAGTGCCTTGGCCTCCTGCTCAGGCAGCTCGCCGATCGCCCAAAGGACGTAGCATTCCAGAATCCGGACCAGCGGCCGGCCTTCGTAGCGCGGGTTCATCGCCATCGTCAGGCCTCGTCCTCGTCGAAATCTTCCTCGAGATCCGGATCGAGATCGAGCGAGTCGATGAAGGCGGCGAAGGAGGGTGCCAGCGGCTCGAGCTCGAACCCCTCCTCATGCAGACAGATCGAAACCGTCGCCGGCTCCTGGCCGAGGTCGAGCACGAACACGTTGCCGGTGCCGTCGCCGGCAAAGGGGATCTTCTTCTCGCCGAGGACGGCTCGCCAATCCCGGGTTGCGCGCCAAAGGCTTTCGGTGCTGCCGCGATCCTCGTCGAGATGGTGGAAGCGATTGACGGACGAGTCGGACAATGACCCGTCCGACAACGTCGGGACATCGAGTTCCGGATGTCCGCCGTTCGAGAATCGCAGAAGGCCGAGATAGTCGGCCGGAAGGGTAACGCCGAATTCGCGCTCGAACGCCGCGATGGTGCCCGGTGAGGGCGGCGGGCGCTTTACGGGCCCGCCGCCCTCGTTGAGGTTCAACTCGGATAGATCGCGCATGCAGATCCCCCCTTTGGTGCGCCCGGATCAAGCTTCGCCAGAGGGGTGCCCGCGGTCAAGCAGGAGGGGCGAATTCGCCCAGAGCGTTCGCGCTGGTTGGCGAAATGCCGGCAAGCTGAATTGCGTCCTAGGGAACCCGGGGTCGTTGTAAAGTCTCAGACGACTGGCTTCCGCGACGGATTGCTGTAGTCCAGATTGCCCTCTTCAAAGCGCCGCTCCAGAGCCTCAAGGCCGTGCCGCATCTTGAACTCTACCTCCGATTTCGTCACCGGAATCAGCCAATCGCAGTTGATCGTCTTCGTGCCGATATCGAGGATCTCAAGAGTCGGACCATCGAGATAGGGCAAAGAAATCAGGGCATGGTCGCAGTGTGATCCGGGAAGCCAAGGACGCCCGAAATTGATCGTATGCCCCAGACCCAGCCTCCTCCCCGTCCGATGATAATGGGCCGTGACGACGAGCAACTCGACAATGTCCTCCGAGGCGTAGGGGCTGAATATGTGAAGTTCGAGCGCTACGTCGTCACCCGGCTGCGACATGCAGCGCGTAGCATAGGTCCACGCTGCGCGGCCTTCATGTGGCGGATAGGCAAGAACGCAGAAATCGCTGGGAAGATCGTCAATTGGGCCTTTGGTAAAGGAGTGGCGTTGGCCCTCGACTCTCCACACCTGCCGATAGTGAGTTTCAATTAAGTGTGCCCAGTTCAAAATCCGAACTCCTTCCTCTTTTGATTTTCGTATCGAGCCATTTCGCCGCCCCGCGAATTCGATTCACCTCGCTGCTGGAGGCTCATGCGCGTCCGGTCTTGCGTGCTCGCTGCTCTCTCTTCAGGAGTCATCCAGGAGCTCAGCTTTTCGCCGTTCAACGGATCGCCGTCATAGTAGCGTTGAAAATAGCAGCGTCGAGAAAGGGGCGTCGAGCTGCAGGAAAGACACCGTCCGTCAGATTAAGTCAAAAATTCTACACCTCATCATTCTCAATGTCGGGCGTACCATCGCTATTCCAAAACTCCCACTTCCCGACCTCTTTGCCGTTCTCATAAAGGCCTCTCGCGGCCAGCTGGCCGTTTGGGTGATAGTCAGTCCAAAGTCCATGTTCTCTCCCCTCGACATATGTCCCCTCGGACGAGAGAGATCCGTCTGGATAGAAGTGATGGAACAGGCCATTCTTTATCCAGCGTGTTCCATCAGGTGACATGGTTCTGGTGTATCGATATTCAATATTACCGTTCTCATATGGTATTTCTGCGATGCTGAGCACAGTCATGTCATTTGACCTTTGGTATAAATTCAGAAGGATCATATAATTCTGTTAATATGGCATCTCCGGTGATAGGATCGTATCTCTCAATTACGATCACGCGAGCTGACCTGTTCAAGGCCTGCTCATAACCCGTTATATATCGTATAATTTGTTGTTGATCTTTCGATATTGGTCTCCCAAAAGGCTTGTCGTCGAGAATCATGTCGTTCTTAAATCGCACGGCATCAGGTCTGGCAATCTGAAGCCGCGCATCTTGAGGTGCACCTGTAATTAAGTCGACCCGCTTTGGTACTTCTATGGCGCGGCCATCAACCCCCTGAATGGCTCATTTACCATATCAAAGTCACCGGTTCCCAAACGTCTTGAGGCCTTTTGCGCGTGTCTGGACTTACCACGGGCGGTGTCTGCGGTCTCGCCGGATATGGGCGCACGTTCGCGCTCTCCCTCCACCCGTTCAGAGGGCGGCGGCGGTGGTCGATCGACGTCCTGGAGGGCAAGCCCGCGCTCGGTCTCTGGCCCCGGAGGGACGGGTCCCGGCGCCGCATCAGGCTTGAAAGCACGGGGCAGTGCTTCGGCGGCGCCGTGTGCGGCACCGCCGATGAGTGCGCCGACCGGAAAGGCCATCGCCGTCTGGGCGGGATCATATTCGTCCCGCAGCCGACCAGCGGGCGGCCATGGCCTGCGCCTCGTCCCGGAACTGGCCGAGGAAGCGGCTGGTGGCGTCGCCGCCGCCGGGCGGCATGGCCTGCCGGGTGGCGCGGGCATAGGCGGCCTGGGTGACGGCGAAGCGCTGGAGATCGGCGCGGGCACGCGTCTGCAGCTCCGCCGGCGAGAAGTCGGGGATGCGGGGCATGGAGGCTCACGATGGGAGGGAGCCCCGGCTGGCGGGCGGGCATGCGCGAGCGCCGCCGTCGCGCCGCGGGCGGCGGCGAGGCGTCGGACGTCAGGACATGCGAAAGCGGCCCCGGGGACGGTCAGTCCCGAGCTGTCTGTCGGCAGCGTTGGCGAGGGGCCGGAAAGCCGTTCCGGGGCGGATCAGGCGGGCTGCCGGCGCAGCACCGTCAGATTTTGCCATAGCCGCGCCGCCGATCAAGCAGGGGTGGCAAATCCGGCTCGGATCGGCCCGCGGGGATCGCAGGGCGCCTCTTGCGCCGCGATGCGGGATCCCTTGTTGCGGCGAATCCTCGGCCAGGTGGGCGATGGGGCCCGGTCTCCGGACTCTGGCGTCCTCCCGGCCACCCCGACGGCAGCCATGGCAGGGCGTCGCCGCACTGCTGCTCAAAATTTGCCCTTCTGGTCAAATTATGTCGCGGATTCATTTGACAACGAGTCCAGAAGAGGCTGGAACGGATTGACCGGGCATCGGAAAATCCGCCTCTCCCGCTGGCACGATGATTGCGAGCTTGACGGTTGCGAGTTTGACGAAACGAAGCGATCGTGATGGTGGTCGTGCCTCGTGCGGGGGCAGGGGCACTGCGGCTGTTCGCGGGATGGCGTAGGGGTATGGGCGACATGCGGGCCGAGGCTGCGGGACAGGCGGGGGGAGCGGGCGGCGGCGCTGAGCGGGCCGTCATCGCGGTCAAGGACCTTTCCCTCACCTTCCAGACGGCGGACGGCCCGGTCTATGCCCTGTCGAACGTCGATCTCACCGTCGCGGAGGGCGACTTCGTCTCCTTCATCGGCCCGTCGGGCTGCGGCAAGACCACGCTGCTGCGCGTCATCGCCGACCTCGAGCAGGCGAGCTCGGGCTCGATCCTGGTCAACGGCCTGACGCCCGAGGCGGCCCGGCTCGGGCGCCAGTACGGCTATGTCTTCCAGGCGCCGGCGCTCTATCCCTGGCGCACCATCGAGCGCAACGTCATGCTGCCGCTCGAAGTGATGGGATTTTCCGCCGAGGAGCGGGCAGCGCGGGCGGCCCGCAACCTCGAGCTGGTCAACCTCAAGGGGTTCGAGAAGAAGTTTCCCTGGCAGCTCTCCGGCGGCATGCAGCAGCGCGCCTCGATCGCCCGGGCGCTCTGCTTCGACCCCAAGCTGATGCTGATGGACGAGCCCTTCGGCGCGCTCGACGAGATCGTCCGCGACAAGCTCAACGAGCAGCTGCTCGAGCTCTGGCGCACCACGCGCAAGACCGTGGTGTTCGTTACCCATTCGATCCCGGAGGCGGTGTTCCTCTCCACCAGGATCGTGGTGATGTCGCCGCGGCCCGGCCGCATCATCGACGTCATCCAATGCGACCTGCCGCGCGACCGCACGCTCGACATCCGCGAGACGCCGGAGTTCCTGAAGGTGGCGCACCGGGTGCGCGAGGGCCTGAGGGCGGGGCATTCCTATGACGACTGAGGCCATGGCGGCGCCGGCCCGGCCCTCGGCATGGACCCGGCTGATGGCCGGGCAGGCCGGCCCGGTCACCGTGGTCGTCGCCGTCATCCTGCTGATCTGGTATGCCGCCTGCGTCATGGAGAACGGCGACGCCGTGCTGCGCACCGCCGCCGATCCCGCGGCGCTCACGGCCTGGGACCGCGTGCTGCTCTCCTTCGCGCAGGACCGGCCGGTGGTGCCGGCGCCGCACCAGGTGATCGGCGAGATGTGGCGGACCATCGCGCTGGTCTCGCCCTTCTCCAGGCGCAGCCTGATCTATCACAGCTGGGTGACGCTCTCCTCGGCCCTGCTCGGCTTCGCCTTCGGCGCGCTGCTCGGCATCGGCCTCGCCGTGCTGATCGTGCACATGCGCTCGCTGCAGAAGAGCCTCCTGCCCTGGATCATCTCCTCGCAGACGATTCCGATCCTGGCGCTGGCGCCGATCGTCATCGTCGGCCTCGGCTCGATCGGCATCACCGGCATCGTGCCGAAATCGATCATCTCGACCTATCTGTGCTTCTTCCCCGTGACCATCGGCATGGTGAAGGGCCTGACCTCGCCGGACCCGATGCAGCTCGACCTGATGCGCACCTACAACGCCTCGAAGGCGCAGACCTTCTGGAAGCTGCGCTGGCCGGCCTCGACGCCGTTCCTGTTCGCCAGCCTCAAGGTCGCCATTGCCATCAGCCTGGTCGGCGCCATCGTCGGCGAGCTGCCGACCGGGGCCCAGGCCGGCCTCGGCGCCCGGCTGCTCTCCGGCTCCTATTACGGCCAGATCCTGCAGATCTGGGCGGCGCTGTTCACCGCCGCGACCATCGCGGCCGGCCTGGTGGTGCTGATGGGCGCGATCGAGCGGCGCACGCTCCTCGCCATGGGTGCCCGGCCGGAGGAGCGGCCGTGACGCCCGCCGCCGGCCTCGACACGCTGCACGCCCGCGGCTGGATCGCGGCGGGCCTGTTCATCGTCCTCAGCTTCGCCTTCCCGCTCGGCGCCGTGGTGCGCGGCACGCCGATCCTGATGCTGGACGTGCTGCTGCTGCTCTGCGGCGCCGCCTACACCGCCGTCGGCTGGACGCGCCGCCTCGACGGCGGCCGGTTCTGGCTGGCGCTCGGCCTGGTGCTCGCCGGCGCCGCGAGCCTCCTTCTCATGGTGCACGAGCCCGGCATATCAGGCGCGGCGGGCCTCAGCTTCTGGTGCAAGGCGATCGGCGTCTGGCTCGCCGGCTGGATGGCGGTCGACGCGCTGATCGACCGGCAGGCTCCGTCCGAGGCCGGCGCGCGCCTGCTGAAGATCGCGGTGCCCACCCTGTTCGGCGCCTTCCTGTTCATCATCTGGGAATGGGTGGTGGTCGGCTTCGGCGTCAACGCCGTGCTGATGCCGCCGCCCTCGGCCATCCTCGGGGCGATGCTGGGCTATGCCCCGACGCTCGCCGCCGACTTCGTCCAGACCTTCCTCAAGTCCGTGATCACCGGCTGGGCGCTCGGCTCGGTGCTCGGCTTCCTCGTGGCGGTGCTGGCCGATGCGGTGCCGTTCCTGCGGCGCGGCCTGCTGCCGCTCGGCAATTTCGTCTCGGCCCTGCCGATCATCGGCGTCGCGCCGATCATGGTGATGTGGTTCGGCTTCGACTGGCAGTCGAAGGTCGCGGTCGTCGTCATCATGACCTTCTTTCCCATGCTGGTGAACACCGTGGCGGGCCTGGCCGCCGCCGGGCGGCTGGAGCGCGACCTGATGCGCTCCTACGGCGCCGGGCGCTGGGCGACGCTGATCAAGCTGCGCCTGCCGGCGGCGATGCCGTTCATCTTCAACGGGCTCAAGATCAACTCGACCCTGGCGCTGATCGGCGCCATCGTGGCCGAGTTCTTCGGCACGCCGATCGTCGGCATGGGCTTTCGCATCTCCACCGAGGTCGGGCGCATGGCGCTGGACAAGGTCTGGGCGGAAATCGTCGTCGCCGCGGTGGCGGGGTCGGCTTTCTACGGCATCATCGCCGCGGTCGAGCGGGCGGTGACGTTTTGGCATCCCTCATACCGGCGCGCCTGACGCCGGACGAGGGCAACAGAGGAGTGGACGGAATGAGGAAGACGCTGATCGCGGGAGCGGCGTTCGCGCTCGGGCTTGGGCTCGGTGGCGCCGCGCAGGCGCAGGACAAGGTGACGCTGCAGCTCAAATGGGTGGCGCAGGCCCAGTTCGCCGGCTATTTCGTCGCCAAGGACAAGGGCTTCTACAAGGAGGCCGGCCTCGACGTCACCGTCAACCCCGGCGGCCCCGACATCGCCCCCGAGCAGGTGATCGCCGGCGGGCGCGCCGACGTCATCGTCGACTGGATGCCGGCGGCCCTGGCCGCCCGCGAGAAGGGCCTGGCGCTGGTCAACATCGCCCAACCCTTCAAGCGCTCCGGCCTGATGCTGACCTGCCGCAACGAATCCGGCATCAAGTCGCCGGCCGACTTCAAGGACAAGACGCTCGGCGTCTGGTTCTACGGCAACGAGTATCCGTTCCTCGCCTGGATGGGCAAGCTCGGCCTCAAGACCGACGGCTCGGCCGGCGGCGTCAAGGTGATCAAGCAGGGCTTCAACGTCGACCCGCTGCTGCAGAAGCAGGCCGACTGCATCTCCACCATGACCTATAACGAGTACTACCAGGTCATCGAGGCGGGGGTGAAGCCGGCCGACCTCACCGTGTTCAAGTATGAGGACCAGGGTGTCGCCACGCTCGAGGACGGCCTCTACGTCATGGAGGACAAGCTCAAGGATCCCAAGTTCGTCGAGACCATGGGCAAGTTCGTCAAGGCCTCGATGAAGGGCTGGGACTATGCCCGGGCCCATCCCGAGGAGGCGGTGAAGATCGTGCTCGACAACGACACGTCCGGCGCCCAGACCGAGGGCCACCAGACCACGATGATGACCGAGATCAACAAGCTCACCGAAGGCTCCGACGGCACGCTCGACGTCGCCGCGGCGCAGACCACGGTGAAGACGCTGCTCTCGGGCGGCTCCGATCCGGTGATCACCAAGGAGCCGGTCGGCGCCTGGACGGCGGCCGTGACGGACGCGGCCAGGAAGTGATCGGCGCGCGGCGCGGTCGACAAGGCCGCGCCGCATCGTGCCTCGGCTTGCTGCTTTAACGTTTCTCCGGTAATGTAGTGTTGTTCACTACATATGAGGCGTTGCATGAAAACCGTCTCCGCCGCGGAGGCAAACCGCCAGTTCTCGAAACTCCTGCGGGACGTACAGGCCGGCGAGGAGGTCGTGGTCACGTCTCGCGGGCGAGCGGTTGCTAGAATTGTGCCGGCTGAGAGAAAGTCAGAGGCGGAGCTTGCCGCCGCGCGCAAAGCTTTGTTTGATCGACTCCGATCTCAATCTGCCTTGAATCTGCCGAAAATTACACGTGACGAGCTTTACGACGATTGATGCGGGTCGCGGTCGACACCAATATTCTACTCTATGCCGAAGGTATGAACGATCCTGAGCGGCAGGAGCAAGCTGAAGATCTCCTTGAGGCTTTGCCAGCAGGAGATGTTGTCGTGCCTGCGCAAGTTCTTGGTGAGCTTTATCGCGCCTTGGTTGCAAAAGCCCGCTGGTCGCCGACAGCAGCGGCCGCGGCCACACGGCACTGGATTGAGTACTTCAACGTTGGCGTCACAGGGATCGATGTGCTGATGTCAGCTTTCGATATCACGACCGCGCACCAGCTTCACATCTTCGACGCTATCGTGCTCGCCTGTGCAGCCGAGGAGCGTTGCCGCCTCCTGATTTCGGAAGATATGCAGGACGGCTTCGTTCATCGGGGCGTGACGGTGGTCAACCCGTTCGCACCGCAGCGCCACTATCTCTTGGAAGCGGCGCTGCGACCGCAAGCTTGATCGAGACGAGGGAAACAGAGCCATGCCCATCCTGATCCGCGGCGGCATCGTCGTGAACCACGATCATTCCCGCCCCGCCGACGTGCTCGTCGACGGGGGCACCATCACGGCCGTGGGCCGGAAGCTCGATGCGCCGAAGGGCGCCGAGGTGATCGAGGCGGACGGCTGCTTCGTCCTGCCCGGCGGCATCGACCCGCACACCCATCTGGAAATGCCGTTCATGGGCACGACCTCGGCCGATGATTTCGAGAGCGGCACCAAGGCGGCGCTCTCCGGCGGCACCACCATGGTGGTCGACTTCTGCCTGCCGGGCTCGGGCCAGTCCCTGCTCGCCGCCTACCAGGAATGGCGCCACAAGTCGGAGAAGGCGGCCTGCGACTACGGCTTTCACATGGCGGTCACCTGGTGGGACAAGCCGGTGTTCGACGAGATGGAGACCGTGGTCAAGACCTACGGCATCAACACCTTCAAGCACTTCCTCGCCTACAAGGGCGCGCTGATGGTGAACGACGACGAGCTCTTCGCCTCGTTCGGCCGCTGCGCCGGCCTCGGCGCCCTGCCGCTGGTGCATGCGGAGAACGGCGACGTCGTCTTCCGCCTGCAGCAGCACTATATCGACATCGGCGTCACCGGGCCCGAGGGCCATTCCTATTCGCGCCCGCCCGAGGTCGAGGCCGAGGCCACCAACCGCGCCATCATGATCGCCGACATGGCCGGCAGCCAGCTCTACGTCGTCCACACCTCCAGCCGCGAGGCGCACGAGGCGATCGCCCGCGCCCGGGCCGCCGGCAAGCGCGTCTATGGCGAGCCGCTGATCCAGCACCTCGTGCTCGACGACCGCGAATATCAGAACAAGGACTGGGACTATGCCGCCGGCCGGGTGATGTCGCCGCCCTTCCGCGACAAGTCCAACCAGGACTCGCTCTGGGCCGGCCTCGCCGCCGGCTCGCTGCAGGTGGTGGCGACCGACCATTGCGCCTTCACCGTGGCGCAGAAGCGCATGGGCCTCGGCGACTTCCGCAAGATCCCCAACGGCACCGGCGGCCTGGAAGACCGCATGCCGGTGCTCTGGGCCGCGGGCGTCAACACCGGGCGCCTCACCAAGGAGGAGTTCGTGGCGGTGACCTCCGCCAACATCGCCCGCATCCTCAACGTCTACCCGCGCAAGGGCGCGGTCGCGGTCGGCTCCGACGCGGACCTCGTGGTCTGGGATCCCGGCGCCACCAAGACCGTCACGGCCAGGAAGCAGCTCAGCCGCATCGAGTACAACGTGTTCGAGGGCCATGAATGCCGCGGCCTGCCGATCGTCACCCTCTCGGGCGGCCGCATCGCCTGGGCCGAGGGCCAGGTGCGGGCGGAGAAGGGCGACGGCCGATATGTCGCCCGCGATCCCTTCCCGGCCGCCGCCGTCGCCAACGCCACCTGGAAGGAGCTGACCCGTCCGCGCGCCGTCCAGCGCCTCGAGGTGACGCCGTAAGTATTGATACGCATAACGTTATGCGTTATGATTGCAAGCTTCTGCGACAAGGCGACGGAACGGCTCTGGACGGACGGCAGGAGCCGCGATTTTCCGCCGGATGTGGTCAGGGCCGCGTTGCGGAAGCTGTACATGCTTCAGGCCGCGAACAGGGTCGACGACTTGCGCAACCCGCCAGGCAATCGTCTGGAGGCGCTGAAGGGGAACCGGGCAGGGCAACACTCGATCCGCATCAACGATCAATGGCGGATCTGCTTTCTGTGGCGGGAAGAGGGCGCCCATGACGTCGAGATCGTCGACTATCACCGATAGGCAGGCAGGGGCTTATAATCCCACGCCGGGAGAGATCCTCCTGGAGGAGTTCCTGATTCCACTGGGCTTGTCTCAGAGCGCCCTGGCGCGAGCTATCGGTGTGCCGCCGCGCCGGATCAACGAGATCGTCCTGGGCAAGCGCGCGGTCACCGCCGATACGGACCTGCGCCTCGGGCGATATTTCAGCATGTCGGACGGGTTCTTCCTCAACCTCCAGACATTGCACGAACTCAGGGCGGCCAAGGCCGCCGTCGACCGCGAGCTTGCGAAGATCAGGCCGCACGAGACACGGGACGGGGTTCTCGTCCCGATCGACAAGCACGCCGCTTGAATCCCAACGAACTGGACCTGCCATGCTCGCCAACCTCACCATCGATCCGCAACGCCTGTGGGACACGCTGATGGAGACCGCCAGGTTCGGCGGCACGCCCAAGGGCGGCATCAGGCGCCTCACCCTCTCCGACGATGACAAGCGCGTGCGCGACTGGTTCAAGGCCCGGTGCGAGGCGCTCGGCTGCACGGTGACGGTGGACGAGGTCGGCAACATGTTCGCCCGCCGTCCCGGCCGCAACAACGACCTTGCGCCGATCTGCATGGGCTCGCATCTCGACACCCAGCCGACCGGCGGCAAGTTCGACGGCGTGCTCGGCGTGCTCGGCGCCCTGGAGGCGATGCGCACCCTGCACGAGCAGGGCTACGAGACCAACGCGCCGATCGAGATCGTCAACTGGACCAACGAGGAGGGCTCGCGCTACGCCCCGGCCATGCTGGCCTCGGGCGTGTTCGCCGGCGTGTTCACCACCGACTATGCCTATGAGCGGGAGGACCGCGACGGCGTCCGCTTCCTCGCCGAGCTCGAGCGCATCGGCTATCGCGGCAGCGAGAAGGCGGGCGCCCGCAAGCTCGGCGCCATGTTCGAACTGCACATCGAGCAGGGCCCGATCCTGGAGGACGAGAAGACCATGGTCGGCGTCGTCACCGGCGTGCAGGGCATGCGCTGGTACGAGGTCACCGTCACCGGCCAGGACGCCCATACCGGCGCGACGCCGATGTATCTGCGCAAGAATGCCCTGGTCGGCGCGGCGCGCGTGATCGAGGCGATCGACGCCATCGGCCAGAAGCACCAGCCGGGCGTCGCCACCGTCGGGCTGATCGAGAACCGGCCCAACAGCCGCAACGTCATCCCGGGCGAGGTGTTCTTCACCATCGACCTGCGCCATCCCGACGAGGCCGTGCTCGACGTGATGGAGCAGGAGTTCCGCGCCGCCCTCGCAGCCAACCTGCCGGCGCTGGGGCTCGCCCATGAGGAGAAGCGCATCTGGAACTCGCCGGCGGTGAAGTTCGCGCCGGAGCTGATCGACTGCGTGCGCCACGGCGCCGGCAAGGCGGGCTTTCCCATGCGCGACATCGTCTCCGGCGCCGGCCACGACGCCGCCTATATCGCCCGCGTCGCGCCCACCACCATGGTCTTCGTGCCCTGCGCCGGCGGCCTCAGCCACAACGAGGCGGAATCGACCAGCTTCGAGGAATGCGCCGCTGGGGCGCAGGTGCTGCTCAACGCGGTCGTGGAGTATGACAGGCGGCTGGCGGGGTAGGGGCGGGCAAAGACGGCCCGGCCCCCGGACGGCAACAATCTCGCAAGAACCTCGACGTCATGGCCGGGCTTGACCCGGCCACCCACGCGAACGCGATGCCGGCCCGACTTGACAGGTTCCCTTTGTGCCACCTGTGTTCGCGTGGATGGGCGGATCGAGTCCGCCCATGACGGTGGCGCGCTGCAACACGCGCCGCACCTCCGTCGTGGCGCGCCGGCTGCGCCCTACGCCGCCAGCCGTGCCTCCACCAGCTTCGCCCAGTAGCTCACCCCCGCCGGGATGATGGCGTCGTTGAAGTCGTAGGCCGGGTTGTGCAGGCCGGCGCTATCGCCGTTGCCGATGAAGATGAAGGCGCCGGGGCGGGCTTCGAGCATGAAGGAGAAGTCCTCCGCCCCCATGATCGGCGGCGCCTCGACGTCGACATGGGCCGGCCCGGCGACGGCGCGGGCGACCTCCGCCGCCGCGGCGGTCTCGGCGGCGTGGTTGACCACCACGGGATAGTGCCTGACGTAGCGCACCGTCGCCGTCGCCCCGAACGCGGCGGCGGTGCCCTCGGCGATCGCGGTCAGCCGGCTCTCGATGGTGTCGCGCACGCCTGCTTCGAGGGCGCGGCACGTGCCCTTCATGCGGCAGGTCGTGCCGATGATGTTGTAGGCCGTGCCGGTCTCGATGGCGGTGACCGAGACCACGGCGCTCTTCAGGGGATCGACGTTGCGCGAGGCGATGGTCTGCAGCGCCGTGACGATCTGCGCCGCGACCACCACGGGGTCGACGCCCTCGTGCGGCTTGGCGGCATGGCTGCCGCGGCCGGTGATCTCGATGTCGAACGTGTCGCTGGACGCCATGAACGGCCCGGGCCGGATGGCGAAATGGCCCGGCGTCAGGCCCGGCATGTTGTGCATGCCGTAGACCTCGTCGACGGCGAAGCGCTCCATCAGCCCGTCCTGGACCATGGCGCGGCCGCCGCCGCCGCCTTCCTCGGCGGGCTGGAAGATCACCACGACGTCGCCGTCGAAATTGCGCGTCTCGCTGAGGTGCTTGGCGGCGCCGAGCAGCATGGCGGTGTGCCCGTCATGGCCGCAGGCGTGCATCTTGCCCGGTACGGTCGAGGCATAGGCGGCGCCGGTGGCCTCGGTGATCGGCAGCGCGTCCATGTCCGCGCGCAGGCCTATGCGCCGACGTCCCGGCCGGCCGCGGATCACGCCGACCACGCCGCTGCGCCCGATGCCCTCCGCCACCTCGTCGCAGCCGAAGCTGCGCAGCAGGCCGGCCACCATGGCGGCGGTGCGCTCCACGTCGTAATCGGTCTCGGGGTGGCGGTGGATGTCGCGTCGCCAGCCGGTGATCTCGTCGGCCATGGCGGCGATGCTGTTGGAAATGGTCATCATCGGAACGTCCTGTCGGTCCGCTCCAGATGAGACGAGCCGGCGGCAATGGTCAACCCGAGCCGCGCGCATGAGGGGGCGACAAGCGCGCGGCAATTTGGCATGAGTCTAGGGAAACCGAGAGGACGAGCCATGTTGCATCCTGAAGCGGCCAAGATCTGGACGGCGTTGCGCGACCATCGGCAGACGCTGGAGGGCGTGACCACGCGGGACCTGTTCAGCAGGGATGCCCAGCGTTTCGCCGAGTTCTCCTTCGGCTTCGAGGACGTGCTGGTCGACTTTTCCAAGAATCGCGTCAGCCGCGACACCCTCGCGCTGCTCCTGTCGCTTGCCCGGGCCTCGTGCGTCGAGATCCGCCGCGACGAGATGCTGCGGGGCGACCCGATCAACACCACCGAGAACCGCTCGGTGCTGCACACCGCCCTGCGCGCGCCGGCGGATGCCGATATCCGCGTCGAGGGCCGCAATATCGTGCCCGACGTGCACGAGGAGCTGGCGCGCTGCTACGCCTTCGCCGACGCCGTGCGCTCCGGCGCCATCCGCGGCGCCACGGGCGACCGCATCACCGACGTCGTCAATATCGGCATCGGCGGCTCCGACCTCGGGCCGGCCATGGGCGCGCGCGCCCTTTCGCCCTATGCCGACGGGCCGCGGCCGCATTTCGTCTCGAACGTCGACGGCGCCGACATGGCCGACGTGCTGGCCAGGCTCGATCCGGCCCGCACCCTGTTCCTGGTCTCGTCGAAGACCTTCACCACCATCGAGACCATGACCAATGCCGGCTCGGCGCGGCGCTGGATCGCCAAGGCGCTGGGCGAGACGGCGGTCGGCAGCCATTTCGCCGCCATCTCCACCAACATCGTCGCGGTGGAGGCCTTCGGCATCTCCAAGGATCGGATGTTCCGCTTCTGGGACTGGGTCGGCGGGCGCTATTCCATGTGGTCGGCCATCGGCCTCGGCCTGATGATCGCCATCGGCCCCGAGCGCTTCGCCGAGTTCCTGGCCGGCGGCCACGAGGTCGACGTGCATTTCGCCACGACCCCGCTGGAGAGGAACATCCCGGTGCTGATGGGCCTGGTTGGCATCTGGCACCGCAACATCATGGGCTATGCCGCCCATGCCGTGCTGCCCTACGACCAGCGCCTCGGGCGCTTCCCCGCCTATCTCCAGCAGCTCGACATGGAATCCAACGGCAAGCACGTGCATCTCGACGGCACGCCGGTGGAAGGCTCCACCGGCCCGCTGGTCTGGGGCGAGCCCGGCACCAACGGCCAGCACGCCTTCTACCAGCTGATCCACCAGGGCACGGACGTGATCCCGGCCGATTTCCTCATCGCCGCCGAGCCGCACGAGCAGGGCATGGGCGACCACCATGCCATCCTGGTCGCCAATTGCCTGGCCCAGACCGAGGCGCTGATGCATGGGCGCACGCAGGAGGAGGCCAAGGCCGTGCTCACGGCGCAGGGCCTGCCGCCGGTCAAGATCGAGCTGCTCGCTCCCCACAAGCAGTTCGCCGGCAGCCGTCCGACCACGACCATCGCCTATCGCAAGCTCGACCCGCGCATGCTCGGCCGCCTCGTCGCGCTCTACGAGCACAAGGTGTTCGTCCAGGGCGTGATCTGGGGCATCAACTCCTTCGACCAATGGGGCGTCGAGCTCGGCAAGGAGCTCGCCTCGCGCCTGCTGCCTGTCGTGAAGGGCGCCAGCGCCGAGGCGCTCGACGCCTCGACCCGCGGGCTGGTCGCCCATCTCAGGGGGCTGGCGCGCTAGGCCAGGCGACCCTGGCGAAGCGCGTCATCGCATCGATGAAGGCCCGCAGCTTCGGCTGCTCCTGGTTCTTCGCCGGGAAGTAGAGGAACAGGCCCGCCTTGGTCGGCAGATGCGGCGCGAGCACCTCCTCGAGCTCGCCCGAGGCCAACTCGCACGCCGCCACCAGGTCGGCGGTGTAGGCCAGGCCGACGCCGGTCCGCGCCAGCCTGATCACGGTGAGGTGGTCGTTGACGATGATGCCGCCGGGCGGGTCGAGCGAATAGTCCCGGCCCTGACGCTGGAACTGCCAGCGATAGATGCTCCGTGCCGTGGGGTAGCGGTAGCGGATGCAGTCATGGCCGGTCAGGTCCTGCGGCACCTGCGGCCGGCCGCGGGCGGCGAAGTAGGACGGTGCCCCGACCACCACCCAGCGGAAGGCCGGCGTCAGCCGCACCGCCACCATGTCGCGCTCGATGAACTCGCCGATGCGGATGCCGGCGTCGAAGCGCTCGCCCGCGACGTCGACCAGGGCGTCGTTGACGTCGAGCTCCACCACGATGTCGGGATAGGCGCGGCGAAAGTCGGCCAGCGCCGGCACGACAGCGAGGTCGAGCGCGATGCGCGGCACCGACAGGCGCAGATGTCCGGCCGGGCGCCGGCGCTGCGCGGCGAGGATGTCGAGGGCTTCGTCGATCTCGCCCGTCGCCGGCCGCAGCCGCTCGATCAGCGCCGCGCCGGCGTCGGTCAGCGTGACGGTGCGGGTCGTGCGCTGGAACAGCGGCTGCCCGAGGCGCAGCTCCAGGGCGCGGACCGCCTGGCTGACCGCCGCCGGCGTCACCTGCAGCTCGGCCGCCGCCGCCCGGAAGCTGGCATGGCCGGCGACGGCGAGAAATTCCGACAGGCCGGTGAACCGGTCGATGCGCGCCATGGGCGCCTCCGGATATTGGATAGATGATCTAATCTGTTCATTCCGATTATGCCGGCTTTTCCAACTTCCGCCAGCCTCTATCCTGTCTCCCGTGCACGACGAGGCGCGGCCGACCCGATCGGGGCGGCGCTGCGAGCGCCGATGCTCCTGGACCATCACGGAGACGACCATGCGGGCCTATCGTCTTGCGGCCGACGAGCACGGCCATGCGTTCGCGCTGCGGGAAGAAGCGGATCCGGCGCCCGGACCGACCGAGATCCTCGTGCGCATCCGGGCGGCCTCGCTGAACCGCCGCGACCTGATGATCCTCGCCGGCACCTATCCGCTGCCGGCGAGGCCCGGCATCGTTCCGCTCAGCGACGGCGCCGGCGAGGTGGTGGCCGTCGGTGGGGCGGTGACGCGTTTTCGCATCGGCGACCGCGTCACCGGCGCCTATTTCCCGCGCTGGCGCGATGGCCGCCTGACGCCCGACCGCGCCGACCAGCTCGGCTGCACCCTCGACGGCATGCTGGCCGACCATGCCATGCTCGACGAGCAATGGGCGGTCGGGGTGCCCGACCATCTGACATGGGAGGAGGCGGCCTGCCTGACCTGCGCCGGCGTGACGGCCTGGAATGCGGTCACGGGCGGCGAGCCTCCGGTCGCCGGTCAGACCGTGCTGACGCTCGGCACCGGCGGCGTCGCGCTGTTCGCGATCCAGTTCGCCCGCCTGCTCGGCTGCCGCGTCATCGCGGTGACGTCGCGGGCCGCCAAGGCCGGGCAGTTGCGGGCCCTCGGCGCGGAGCACGTGATCGACCGGACGGATATCCCGGCCTGGGGCGCCGCGGTGCGGGATCTCACCGGCGGCGAGGGCGTCGACCGGGTGGTCGAGACCGTCGGGCCGGCGACGCTGGAGCAGTCGCTGATCGCCTCGGCACGCTACGGGCAGATCATGCTGCTGATCACCAGGGGCGACGGCCGGCCCAGGATCGAGATTGCCGGCGATGCCTGGGCGCGCTCGCTCGCCGCCATCCGCCGGCTGTTCGTCGGCAATCGTGCCGATCTGGAGGCGATGAACCGGGCCGTGGCGGCGCATCGCTTGCGGCCGGTGATTGACCGGGTGTTCGCCTTCGAGGAGGCCCATGCCGCCTATGCCCACGCCCAGCGCGGCGACCTCTTCGGCAAGGTCGTGATCCGCGGCGGCTGAGACGGGCCGCGGCGCGCAATCTCGTAAAGGAGAGGACGATGACCATTCGACACGGTGAAGCCCGATGGCAGGGGTCCCTGAAGCAGGGATCGGGGCGGCTGCGGCTCGGCAGCGGCGTCTTCGAAGGCGCCTATTCCTTCCCCTCGCGCTTCGAGACGGGCGCGGGCACCAATCCGGAGGAGCTGATCGCCGCGGCTCACGCCGCCTGCTTCTCGATGGCGCTCGCCGCGATCCTCGAGCGCGCCGGCCTGGCGCCGACGCGGATCCGCACCGGTGCCCGCGTGCATCTCGGGCTGGGCGAGGCCGGGCCGGCGATCACGCGCATCGAGATCGACACCGCCGGCGAGGTGCCGGGCCTCGATGACGCGGGCTTCGAGGCCCATGCCCGGACGGCCAAGGCAACCTGCCTGGTGTCGCGCGCCCTGAGCGTCATTCCGATCACCCTGACGGCTCGTCTGGACGCCGTCGATGCCATCCCGACCGTGGAGGGACCATGACCGAGCTCATCGATCCGATCTCGCGGGAGACCGAGGAGATCATGCGGCGCTTCAACGACGCCTTCCTGCAGCATGATCCCGCCGCGCTGGCCGGGCTGGTGGCGGAGGACTGCGTCATCGAGAACACCACGCCCGCGCCGGACGGCGCCCGTCAGGTCGGACGCGCGGCCTGCCTCGCCGTCTGGCAGGGGCTGGCGGCGCGGACCGATGCCAGCTTCACGCTGGAGGAGGTGTTCGTGGCGGGCGAGCGCGCCACCATCCGCTGGCGCTATCGCTGGGGCGAGGAGGCCGGCCAGTCCGTGCGCGGCGTCAACCTGATGCGCACGCGCGACGGGCTGATCGTCGAGGCGATGGGCTATGTGAAGGGCGCGTGAGGCTTCAGCGGCCGGCTCGAGCGGAGCGGCCGGCCGCGCAGATCGCTGCGATCGGGCATTGGCCGCAGCGCGGGCGGGCATGGGTGCAGACGGTTTGGCCGAGCGTCTTGATGTGCCAGTGGAACTCGTAGAGCACCTCGGCGCTCCAGTCCGGCAGGACGTGCGTCGCCAGCCGGAAGCCGCGCGCAAAGCCGGCCCTGGCGGGCAGCAGGGCGCAGCGCCGGAGCACGCGCAGGACATGGGTGTCGACGACGAGAACCGGCAGGCGCAGCGTGCTGAAGTTGAGGACGACCGCGGCGGTCTTGGCCCCGACGCCCGGCAGCCGCATCAGCCAGTGGAAGGCGTCGAAGCGGGACCGCCCGGCGAGGAAGCCGAGGTCGACGCGCCCGCGCAGCCGGCGGATCCGCTGCGCCGCGGCGACGAGATGCCCGGCCTTGTCCATCGGCCAGGTGACGTCGTGGATCAGCCGGGCGACCGCTTCCGGATCGGCGTCGGCGATGAGGTCCCAGCTCGGAAAGGCGCGGCGCAGGCGCTCATAGGCGGCCTGGGACACCGCGTCCCGCGTGCGGCCGCTGATGCTGGCCTTGACCCATTGGCTGGTCGGATCGTGCCGGACGGCGTCGCGCACCGGCGCGAAGACGCCCTGCAGGCGATCGCGCATCAGCGGGATCTCCGGTCGGTCGTGGAAGGCGAAGCGGGCCTGGTCCATGGCCGTCCTCAGTGGAAGTCGCGGCTCTTGAGCAGCGGCAGCTCGAGCTGGGGCGTGCGCTGGGCAAGGGCGGCGAAGGCCTCGCCGTCGCGCAGCCGGTCGAGCTCGGCGCTGAGGTCGATGAAGTGCTCGGCGACGACATGCACGACCAGGCCGGCCCGCTGCAGCCGGCCGCGGATGGCGACGAGGCGGGTGGTCATGACCACGCGGCGATTGGCCTCGAACACCTTCGACCAGACGACGATGTTGGCGATGTCGGTCTCGTCCTCCAGCGTCATGAACACCACGCCCTTGGACGTGCCGGGCCGCTGGCGCGTCAGCACCATGCCGGCGACGGTGACGAGGCTGCCCTGAGGCACGCTGTCCAGCCGGTGCTCGGCATTGGTGATGGCGCCGAGCTCTGCCAGCCGCTGGCGGAAGAAGCTGCAAGGATGCTCCTTCAGCGACAGCCCGACCGCCCGGTAGTCCTCCACCACGTGCTCCTGCAGCGGCATGGCCGGCAGCGCAATGGCGGGTTCCTCGAACATCTCGTCGCCGAGATGCGGCGCGAACAGCGGCAGCGGTGGCTTGGCCTGGCGCTCCCGGTCGCGCCCGTGCTCGATGCCGATCGTCGTCAGACGCCGCGCCGCCCACAGCGCCGCCCGCCGGTCGAGCCCGAGCGAGCCGAAGGCGTCGGCCTCCGCCAGCCGCTCGATGGTGGCGCCGGAGACGCCGGCAATGCCGCCGAGCCGCTCGATGCTGGCATAGCCGTTGCCGCGCCGCGCCAGCAGGCTCTTGATCTCCTCCTCGCGCAGGCCCTGCACCAGGCGGAAGCCGAGCCGCACCGCGAACTTGTGGGGTGACTGATCCTCCGCCGGCTCCAGCGTGCAGTCCCACTCGCTGGCGTTGACGTCGACCTCCCGCACCTCGACGCCGTGCCGGCGCGCGTCGCGCACCAGCTGCGCCGGCTGGTAGAAGCCCATGGGCTGGCTGTTGAGGATGGCAGCGCAGAAGACGTCGGGATAGTGGCACTTGATCCAGGCCGAGACATAGACCAGCAGCGCGAAGCTCGCCGCATGGCTCTCGGGAAAGCCATATTCGCCAAACCCCTTGATCTGGTCGAAGCAGCGCGTGGCGAAGTCCTTGGGATAGCCGCGCTTCACCATGCCGTCGACGAACTTTTCCTCGTAATTGCCGACCGTGCCATTGTGCCGGAAGGTCGCCATGGCCTTGCGCAGGCCGTCTGCATCGCCCTTCAAGAACCCTGCCGCGGTGATGGCGATCTGCATCGCCTGCTCTTGAAACAGCGGCACGCCCTTGGTCCGCCCGAGGATCGCTTCCAGCTCATCGAGGGGACCATATTCGGGAGACGGATGGGGGAAGCGCACCTTCTCGGTGCCCTCACGCCGTCGCAGATAGGGGTGTACCATCTTGCCCTGGATCGGGCCGGGGCGGACGATCGCCACCTCGATGACGAGGTCGTAGAACGTTTTCGGCTTGAGCCGCGGCAGCATCGACATCTGCGCCCGGCTCTCTACCTGGAACACGCCGACGGAATCGGCCTGCGACAGCATCGCGTAGACAGCTTCGTCCTGTGGTAGCTCGGCCATCGTCTTCAGGCCGAGATGGTAGTGGCTGTTGAGGAGGTCGAGCCCGCGCCGCAGGCAGCTCAGCATCCCGAGCGCCAGCACGTCGACCTTCATCAGATTGAGCGCGTCGATGTCGTCCTTGTCCCATTCGATGAAGGTACGCTCGTCCATGGCGGCATTGCCGATCGGCACGGTCTCGTCGAGGCGCCCGCGCGTCAGCACGAAGCCGCCGACATGCTGGGAGAGATGGCGCGGGAAGCCAGTGATCTCGCTGGCGAGACGGACGGTGCGGGCGATCTCGGGATTGTCCGGGTCGAGCCCGGCCTCGCGCACCCGCTCGGGCTTCCATTCATGGTCCCAGCTGCCCCACACCGTGCGCGACAGCGCCATGGTGACGTCGGGCGTCAGCCCCAGCGCCTTGCCGACCTCGCCGATGGCCCGGCGGGCGCGGTAATGGATCACGGTGGCGCAGATGGCGGCGCGGTGCCGGCCGTAGCGCTCATAGATGTACTGGATCACCTCCTCGCGCCGCTCGTGCTCGAAGTCGACGTCGATATCGGGCGGCTCGCCGCGGTTTTCGGAGAGGAAACGTGAGAACAGGAGGTTGCCTTCCTTCGGATCTACCTCCGTAATACCAAGGCAGAAGCACACCGCGCTGTTCGCTGCCGAACCGCGCCCCTGGCAAAGGACCTTCAGCTCGTGCCGGGCATGGGCGACTACGTCATGCACGGTCAGGAAGTAGTGAGGATACTTAAGCTTCCCGATGAGCGTCAGTTCTTCCCTCAACTGGCGGACGGTGTTATCCGGAATGCCGTCCGGGTATTTCTGTTTGGGATAGCGCCATTGCGCTCCGGCCCAGGCGAGATCTTCCAGATGCTGCTGCGCCGTCTTGCCCGGCGGCACCGGCTCGTCGGGATATTCGTATTTGAGCTCGCCGAGCGAGAACGAGCAGGCCCCCGCAATGGCGACGGTACGCTCGATTGCTTCGGGAAAATCCGCGAACAACCGGGCCATCTCCTCCGCGGACTTGAGGTGGCGCTCGGCATGGACCTCCAGCCTGAGGCCGGCCTCGGCGATGGTGCATTTCTCGCGGATGCAGGTCACCACGTCGGCGAGCAGCCGGCGTTCCGGTCGGTGGAACAGCACATCGTTGACCGCGACCATCGGCGCGCCCGACCGCTCGCCGAGCTCGGCGAGGAGGCCGAGCCGCCGCGGCTCGTCGCCGCGGTGGCGGTGGCAGGCGCCGAGGAAGGCGCGGCCCGGCGCCGCCTGCGCCAGGCGGGCCAGCCTCTCGGCGAAGGCGGTGGGCGGCACGGGCTCGTCCGGCGGCATCGCGATGAACACCTGGCCTTCCCCTGCCGCCAGGATTTCCTCGAAGCTCAGATGGCACTCGGTATTCTCAGCGCGGCGCTTGCCCTCGGTGAGCAGGCGACAGAGCCGGCCATAGGCCGCCCGGTCCATGGGATAGGCGATCGTTTCGAACCCGTCGGTGGTGACGAGACGCGCGCCCACCAGGAGTTTCAGCTTGCTCTTGGGGCGCTCCTTCATTTCCCGATAGGCCCGCACCACCCCGGCCAGGCTGTTGCGGTCGGCGATGCCGATGGCGGCGAGGCCGAGCGCATCGGCCCTCGCCACCAGTTCCTGCGGATGCGAGGCGCCGCGCAGGAAGGAGAAATTGCTGGTGACGGCGAGCTCGGCGTAGCGGGTCATGCGAACAGCCCGTGCACGAACCAGCGCGGCGGGGCGGCGTGCCCGACCTCGCGGAACAGCCAGAGGCGCCGGCCCGCCTCGTCCTCGGCCAGGAAATAGTCGCGGGTCTGCTCGTCCAGGGCAGAGGGCGGCGGGGAGGCGGCCTGCCGCCACCATTCGTTCGCGATCCGCTCCGGGCCCTGCAGCCGGGCGATGGCGTGCGAGGCGCCGCGCCAGCGCAGGCGCCGGGGCGGTCCGTCCGGCAGGAGGGCGACGACGTCGGCCGGCTCCGGCGCCGCCAGCAGCAGGATCGGCCGCAGCCGCGAGGGATCGGGCGCCGGCCAGGCCGGGCAGTCAGCGCCGATGTCCACCATGGCTTCCGACCGCTCGGGCCGATGGCTCGCGACCGGCGCCGGCACCGCGACGCTGTGCGGCCCGAGTCGCTGGCGCAAGCCATCGACGAGGGCCGTGCGCCTTTCCCAGCGATCGGTGGCGGCGGCGGTGGCGAAGCTCGCCTGGCGCTCCGCCATGGGCTCGGCCTGGGTGACCGACAGGGCGAAGGCCTCGAAGCCGAAGCCGGCATCGACGGCCGGGCCGAGGCGGTCGAGCTTGAGGTCGACCAGCCGCGCCACATGCGCGGGGTCGCGGGTCGGCACGGCGAGGCCGATGTCGATCAGGCGGACGGCACCGTCGACGCGGTAGAGCGCCAGCTGCAGGGTGCGCGCGCCGACGCCGCCCCGCGCCAGCTGCGGCGCGAGGTCGGCCATCAGCCGCCGCGCCACGATGACCACCGCCGCCTGCGCCAGCACCGGCTCGAGCAGCTGGCGCTGCGCGCGGTAGAGCGGCGGCGGCGTGACGGGGACCAGCGCCTCGGGGGCATGGCCCAGCGCCTGGTCGAGGCGCAGCAGCAGCGCCTTCTCGAAGCGCGCGGCGAAGGGGGCGCGGGGCTGGTCGAGGAGGTCGCCGACCCGCTTGAAGCCGAGCCGCTGCAGGGGCTGGCGCGTCTGCGCCGGCAGGCGCAGGGCCGCGACCGGCAGCGGCGCCAGCGCCGCAGCCTCCCCGCCGGAGGGCAGCAGGGTGCGGGCCGAGCGGGCGAAGCGCGCCAGCGCCCAGGCCGCGCCCGGCGTGTCGGCGACGGCGAGCCGGGCCGGCAGGCCGAGGCGATGCAGCCGCTCGGCGAGGTCGGCCGAGAGCCCGGCCTCGCCGCCGAACAGGTGCTCGGCGCCCGATATGTCGATGAACAGGCCGTCGGCTCCCTCTGCTTCGCCCCAGACCGCGACGGTGGGGGCATAGCGCGTCGCCCACAGGGCGAGGCGGCGCAGGGCCGCATCGTCGGCGGCGGGATCGGCGGGGCGGACCTGCAGCGGGCCGCAGCGGGCCCGCGCATCGGCCAGGCGGTCGCCGGGGGCGAGGCCCTCGGCCGCCGCCGCGCGGTTGACGGCCGCGATCAGGCCGCCGCCCGGTCCCTCGACGAACAGGACGAAGGGCCTGGTATCGTCGACCGCCTCCGCTTCATGCGGCATGGACCGCTGCGCCGCCAGGAAGCGCAGGATCGGCCAGCGCGGCAGCCAGACTGAAACGATGCGCGCCATGGTCCCACTCCACGATCCATTGTCCCGTCCGCCCGTTGCGGCAGCGCTCCAGCCCGGCGCGCCAGCGCCATCGCTCGACGAGGCCGAAGCGGTCGCGGCCCGCCGGTGCCGCGCCGATCCGCCAGCGCGTCGCCGCGGCGCTCGCGCCCGCGCCGGACAGCACGAGGAACAGCGGCAGGCCGGCCTGGGCCGCGGCTAGATGCAGCCGGCGGCTCGCCTTGAGGTCGAGGCCGCGGGGGCCGGGAAAGCCGGCGACGGCCGCCGCCGCGCCCGAGCGCAGCACCTCCTCCATCGCCCAGAGGGTTTCGACATCCTCGCCGGTCTGCACCAGCAACAGGCGGGCCGGATCGAGCCCGAGGGCCTGCAGGCCATGGCCGTGCCATTGGCCCCGCTGCGCCGCATCGGCCCGGCCCTGCACGATCACGATGGATTGTTCATTGTTTGTTCTGGACAGGATCGCGCAGAGGAAGCCCAGGGCAGCACCCAGGTCCGCCGCCGTTTCCGGAACGATCTCGTGCAGGGCGTCGAGCGCCAGGCCGCCCCGGGGCAGGGCTTGATCGAGCCGGAGCAGGCCGAACGGCAGGGTTTGCGTGCCCTGAGCCACCGTTTCCAGCTGCGGCAGCCGGCGGCGTAGCTCCGTCAGGATGGCGGCGCGGCCTCGGGCATCGGGGCCGGCCTCGACGGACACAGGGGAGGGAACGGCGCGGGGCATGGAACGCTCTGACTGAATTTGGGTCCATGCTAGAACAAAGAGAGAACAATGCAAGCGGAGTCTTCGAGGCCGTCACCTGCGGCCCCGCACCGGCCAGCCGGACTTGCCTCTTCCTCTCCTCAGACCTTCTTGTCCGGCCCGCTCGCGCCGGGCGCGGCCGCGGGGCCGTTGGGCTGGCGCAGCGCATTGGTCATGGCCTGCATGGGATCGGCGCCCGTGAATCCGGCCTCGGCCAGGATCTTGTCGAGCAGCGGCGCATTGGCGCGGTAGGCGAGCAGCTGGCCGACCAGCCCGTCGCCGAAGCTGCCGGCGCCCACCTGGCCGTTGGCCTTGCCGCCCATGAATCCGCCGGCGTCGAAGATGCGGATGTCCGAGATCTTCTCCAGCGGCTTCACCGCCTCGGCCAGGGCCAGGGGGATGACGCGGATGCGCTCGCGCGTCAGCTCATATTCGATGATCTCCTGGCTGAGCTTGTTGCGGGCCTCGTTCAGCGCCTGCTCGCGCGCCGCCTCGGCCTGGCCCATCTCGCGGACGCCCTGCGCCCGCGTCTTGGCGGCTTCGGCCTCGGCATGGGCCAGGGTGGTGATCGCCTCGCCCTTGTCGATCGCCGCCTGCTTGTCGGCCGCCGCCTGCACCTTCACCGCGACGGCTTCCGTCTCGGCCTGCTTCTGCGCGGCGATGACGGCGATCTGCTTCTCGCGCTCGGCGACCTCGACGGCTTGCGCCGTGGTGACGCGCTCCTGCGCCGCCACCGCCTTGGCGCGGGCTTCCTGGGCCAGGGCGTTCGCCTCCGATTCCTCGCGGCTCTTGTTGGAGACCGCGATGGCGCTTTCCTGCGACACGATCTGCACGTCGCGCTCGGCCTCGGTCTTGCGCTGCTGGATGGCGCGGGTGGTGGCGACGTTGGCGGTCTGCTTGGCCTCCTCGGCCTTGGCCAGGCGTTCGGCGACGGCCTGGTCGGTGGCGATGCGGGCCTCCTCCTCGGCCCGGCGGGCCTCCGCCTCCTTCTGGGCGGCCTGGGCGCGGGTCTCGGCCGTCTTGTTGACGATGTCGCGCTGCTGGCTGAGCTCGGCCTCCTTGGAGTTGCGCTCGATCGTCAGCTTCTGCTGCTGGGCCTCCAGGTCCTTGGTGGCGATGGCGACCTCGGTGTCGCGCACCACGTCGTTGCGCTCCTTCTTGCGCGCCTCGGTGATGCGGGTCAGCGTGGCGAGGCCTTCGGCGTCGAAATAATTGTTGGCGTTGAAGTGCTTGATGTCGGTCTGGTCGAGCCGGGTCAGCGAGACGGATTCGAGCTCCAGGCCGTTGGACTGCAGGTCGGCCGCCACCGCCTCCTGCACCGCCTTGACGAAGTCCATGCGCTTTTCCTGCAGGTCGTTCAGCACCATGGTCGCCGCCACCGAGCGCAGGGCATCGACGAACTTGGCCTCGATCAGGACGCGCAGCTCGTTGGCATCGTTGGTGCGGTCGCCGAGCGTCTGCGCCGCCAGGGCGATCGAGGCGGTGTCCGGCTTCACCCGCACATAGAACTCGGCGCCGATGTCGACGCGCATGCGGTCCTTGGTGATCAGCGCCTCGCCCTCGCCGCGCCTGACCTCGAGCCGCAGCGTCTTGAGGTTGACCCAGGCGGTGGAATGGAACACCGGCAGCACCACCGAGCCGCCGTCGAGCACCACCTTCTGGCCGCCGAGGCCGGTGCGCACATAGGCCCTGTCGCGCGAGGAGCGCGTGTAGAGCGTCGTCAGCACGAAGCCGATGCCGAGGATGACGACGAGGCCGATGGCGGCTGGGACGAGCATGTCCATGATCATCGATCTGCTCCGTTGGCGGGCCGTCTCGCGGCCGCGAGGAAGGGGGCTTGTCGCTCGCAACCCGCCGCCACTTGCACCATTCGCGCTCGGCGGGCTGCATCGTCCGGAACAGGGCTCAGCGGCCCTGGGCGAGGTCGTCCGTGGCGGTGATGGCGATGAAGACGTTGTTGCGGCAGTCGGCCAGCAGCACCGTCCGGCCCTGGGCGAACGGCCCGTGCCCGTCCGCCGCGCGCGCATTGAGGAAGTGCCAGTTGCCG